>PUPD01000286.1 GCA_003552985.1 Spirochaetaceae bacterium | reverse complement strand
TCAATCCGCGGATGAGATTTCTTTGTATTGCCACTACAAAGACCAGCATTGGCAATACAATGACCATACCGGCAGCGGAAAGCAGCCCCCACTCAACCGCTAAGTATCCGACAAACTCTCCGGCTATGAACACCGGGCTTGTCCGCACGGACCTACTGGTTAGAGTGAGCGCAAACATGAACTCATTCCAAGAAAAGAGAAAGCAGAAGATAGTTGTTGCAGCCAAGCCGGGAGCTGCAGAAGGTAAAGCGATTCTCCAGAATGCGCCGACAGTTGAACACCCGTCTATCCTTGCCGCTGCTTCGAGACTTTCAGGGATGTCCCGGAAATACGCACGCATCATCCATACTACAATGCCGATATTAATGAATGTATGGGCAACGATAAGTCCTAAGTGACTGTCCATCAACCCCATCACCGCGAAAAGCCGATTCAGCGGGATAATTATCACGATCGGGGAAACCATCCGGGTAATAAGAAGCAGGAAACCGACCGATTCCGAGCCTCTGAATCGAACTCTAGCCAGCGCATACCCGCACGGAGTACCGAGAGCTAAGCCTAGCGCGCTAGACCCTGCTGCGACAAGCAGACTGTCCGACAATGCTTGGAGGAAGCCCCTGCGCTGTAATACCCGCACAAAATTGTCAATAACCGGCGTGAAAACAATCTTCGGAGGTATTGCTATCGTATCGAAATAGCCTTTGAGTGATTGCGCCAATATCCAAATGATGGGAAACAACGTTACCAAGCATATACTGATCATGACTACGTGCTTGGCCGCTGCCGTCAGGTGACGCTGAGTTCTGTGTCTATTCACCGGTACCAACTCCCCTTGTCACCCGGCTCACAAGCAGAGCAGACACACCAAAAGTGATCAAAAGCATTATCTTCCCGACTACCAGACCATACTCGAATCGATAGAAAGAGAAGCTTTCTTGAAAGGCCTGGAGAATCAATGTGTCCGTAGCCCGACCCGGTCCGCCTTTTGTAACAACGTAAAGGATGTCAAATGAACGGAAAGCTCCGATAAACCGAAGCGTAGTAGCAAGCCCGAGAACAGGCGCGATAAGAGGGAACGTGATATAGCGAATCTGCTGAGTGATCGTTGCGCCGTCAATGGTGGCCGCCTCGAACGGTTCCTGAGGCATCATCTGCAACCCGGCATAAATGATGAAAAGCGGGAACGGCACCCATTGCCAGCTTTCGATGATTATTACGCTTATCATCGCTGTTTGAAATCCGGTGTGCCACAGTGAAGCTGGCAGTCCGACAAGAGTCAAAAGGTGATTAACGATCCCGGCTAAAGGATCGAACATCATCTGCCAAGTCATGCCCGTAACTACGGGGCTCACCCCCAGTGGCAATATAAGCAGAGCTCTGTATAGCCAGACTCCCGTTCTAATGCGATTCAACAGCACCGCGATAGCGAGCCCAAAGCCGACCGTTAGACCAACTGTACCAACGGTATATATGATGGTGTTACGAACTCCCAACCAAAACAGCGAAGACGACAAGACATTCACATAGTTCCGCACTCCGACGAAGCTCAAGGCGCGGAGTCCTGCTGCTGTGGAATGCAAGCTCAAGTATATGCCGTAGAAGAGCGGATATATAAAGACCAGCAGGAGAAAAACCAGCGTAGGTAAGACGAATATGAGAACCGCCCCTCTTTCTGCTTTCATCTTCATTTAACACACACCTCTTACCCAGCTTCCGGCACACATCTCTCCAATCCCCAAGAAATGATCTGGAAACAACGCTCGCTCTCGCTCACGTCTGATTACCGGCATGCTCCCTCAAGCTGAACCTGCCGCCTGATACCTTGCGGTTCGCATTCATCATACGCGGTGGGAATGCAAACGAAACGGCGCGAGTCGATCTCGCTGGATTCAAAGGGAGCCCTTCATCCCCCCACCCTATGTGTGGGGGGATGAAGCTTAAATGGCGCACTCCCGTAATTGTTCTACCTGAGGATTCTCTCCCATTCGCTTGCGAGATCATCCATAGCCTCTTGCGAGGTTTTCTCACCTTCTATAGCTTCCTGCAAGGCACGTGTTAACGTGTCAAGCAAGCTGATGAAGTTCAGACCCGCTTGTCTGCCACCGGCAGGCAGCGAAACGGCCGTCTCCATGGTGATCTCCATCGCTTCAATAAAGTCTGGTGAGTAAGCCCCGGCAAACGCCGGCTCTTCCCATATTGATGCTCTCGGGGGCAAGATTCCCATGATAGCCAACTCCTTTTGCACCGGGGGCGAGGTTGCCCACTGTATGAATAGCCAGCCGGCACCCTGGTTGTCGGAGTCCGCATTCATAGCTATCGACCAGAAATGGGCATTAGAGACTCTGCCACCCGGACCTTCTGGATAAGGCGCCGCACCAATCTTTCCTACCACGGCAGACCGCTCCGGGTCCTGCAGGCGCGGGTAGATTACAGACGAATCAATAAATGTTGCAGCGGTGCCGGTGAGCATCGCGGTATTGATCTGATCCCATCCATATGCGGTAATCCCCGGAGGCGCATACTCCGCCAACTCGACGAGGGTCTGAACTGCAGCGACACTCTCGGGCGTATTGATCATTACTTGATCGTTCTCGTCGACCCATTCTCCGCCGTGTGAACGCACCATCCCGTAGAACGGCATCCAGTTCGCGGGGCCACCCCGGGCGGTTATACCGTATGCCTCGCCTGATTCGGTAATCTCTCGCGCCGCGTCCAGAAGCTCATCAAACGTTGTCGGGACCGCTATGCCGAGATCTGAGTAGATGTCTTCCCGATAGATAAGGATACTCGCCTCAGCGGTAATTGGCAGACGATCTTGATAATCAGCCCAACTGGTAATGGCCTGTGCTCCGGGGAAGAAATCGTCAAAGTTATACCAGTCCGGGTCCGTTAGGCTGGGATCGTTGAGAAACTGACTGATGTCGGAGGTCCACTCTTCCAGCGTATACCTTGCAGCGTCGTAATACCTCGCCATGAAGACATCATCCGTCATGGTGCCCGCCGCAAAACTCGCCGGAACTTCAACGATCATGTCGTCATGCGGGACCCTTCGGAGATCCACAGTAATTCCGGTGAGCGCCTCAAACTGCGGTATGAGTGGCGTAATCGACTCTTCCCACGGATGAGCGGAGAACAACACATTGATCGTTTGACCTTCGAACTGTCGCCAGTCAATGTCAGCTTCTTCGAACTCGGGCGGAACTTCGACTTCAGGTTCCGGCTCCGCTGCCCCCCTTCCGAAAACCAGACCGGCGGCAATGCACAAGATCACCCCCATCAACAACAACCCCTTCCTTCTCATAAAACCCTCCAGTCGTCCATTCTTTTTCGTGACAGTAATCCAAGACACTGCACTATTATTCGAGCCAGCGAAGACGAGTAAGCCTGACTGCCCGACATAATAGACCTGGTTTTGCTATTCGTCAATCTTGAAAGACTTGGCAGTCGGGCCGTTACGAGAACCGATGAAAACGGCCTTGAGCTGAGGTGCGCGTTTCCGAGATTCGACTCAGGGATTCCCCTCACCGGAGTAGCTTGCGTATCGAGATTACACTCCGGTCAGGTGAATCGTAACCGCGCTACCGCAACCAGCACCTTGATGTCCGCTTTCCAATGCACCGAGGCGATGTGACCGCTCTAGCCTGCGATGAAAGCGAACACCACCGGAACGACGGTCTTAATCGCGAGTAGGCGTGCCAGATGGACCATCGAGACCCGAAACGGATCATAGCCGTAGTGGATCGCGATCGCGGTCATTACGGTGAACCCTCCTGGGGCCGCCGCGAGGAGACTGAGGGGCAGATCCCAGCCTGCCATTCGTTGAATGAGTACCGCGACAACAAGCGCGGTTAGGAAAACGACGACTGTCGACAGCACCAGCGGCCACAACAGGTGCCCGGAGGCCAGCGTCGCTCCGGTGTCCGGACCGAAGTGCCGCGTGACCATGATCCCGAGCGCCACCAGCAGCGGGCTGAAGAGCTTGGGATGAAACCCGCGCACCGGCAGGCCGGCCACCGAAGCGGTGGCTACCGACACGATAGCGCCGACCATAAGCCCGGCCGGAACACCCAGACCGTCCAACACCAGCGCGCCGCTCACCGCCACAGCCAGCGTGAGCAGAAAACGGTACGGCCGATCCCGGAGCCCGGCAACAGCGCCCCGCGCGGCGCGGCGCCATCGATTCGGCCCACTGCGAAGCGCAGATACACCCCGGTCGCGTGCAGCCATTCCTTCATCGGGAGACCGTTCGCCGCTACTGGTCATCTCAGCCTCGTCGGCATACTTGTCGCGGGCTACCCGCGCACCTCCGCTGTCGCCCCTATCGCCCAAACCCCGACTGCCCGATTTGCCCACGACGCGTTGAAACAAGACAGGGAACACCGCCATAATGATCACCGCGCGCACCAGCTTGATCACAACTACCGATGCGATGTCGGCGCCGGTGGCCATCGCGAGGACCATCATCTCAGGCAATCCGCCGATACTCGAGGCGAGCACCGCCGTCACCGGATCAAGCTCACTGAGACGCCCGAGCACCGGACCGAAACCGAATACGAGCATGAGCGCCCAGACCGCGACAATGAACGCCGGGCGAATCAGGTTACGGAGGTCCGCTACGGTGTCGCGGGTAACTTTGCTTCCAATGAAAAGGCCGAGGGCGATCTGCACCGCCGGGTCCAGCAGCTCCGGCACCGGCGGTATCGGCGCTTCCGCAGCGCGAAGGGCCCCAATAACCACCAATGCGCCCAGTAGCGGCGGCACCGGCGCGCGAAGCAGCGCAAACAGACCCCAGCCGGCAACTCCCAGGGTGTACAGCAGCAAAAAGGCATACAGATCATACATAGGCGTGCTCGGCCGGGCAGTGCATTGTGAAGTCGGTGCCCGTGATTGCTCAGTGAGCGTTCATCGTAACACAGAGCACTGCGCATGTCAGCGCACGCAAAGGGGAACAATGGGCCGATGGGCCCCGTTCGCCACTATGGCCAACCAGGATTTGCAGGCCAATTGGAGGCTGCTTGGAGAGTTCAACCGTTCCGATGAGCGATCCGCGAGCTCAAGAGTTGTCTACGTGCTCGGCCGCACGCAGCAGCCGCCGACGAGATGACGACCGAAGAGGCCCATACCGAAGAGGCGTTTCCCTACTCTCTGGTGCAACTCCCACCCGATTCCTGCCGCGTCTATTGGCCGTAACGCCGTGCGTCTGGCGCCAGTACCGGGTCAGCGCGTACCGGCCAGCAACTTCCGTGTGTTGGCTGAGCCGTAACGCGTCGCGAGGAAGTGTTCGGCCTGAGCACGGCTCACCAGACCGGTGCCTATCAGAAAACGGAAGGCAGCGCAGTATGAACGTCTCCGAATACGGCGGACGATCAACAATACCACCCGGAACGCCGCCAACATTGCGAGAGCTAAGGTGAAGCCCAGGCGCATCGCCTCCCACTGACCAACGGTTAGGCGCGATGCTGTGGGAGGAAGAGTAATCCCGCTGATCAACTCAACAGGAATGGTGAATACAACCGCCGCGATCACTACCATAACAGCCACCCCGATCCATCCGCGCACGGCCCCGCGCATGATTCGGTCGAGACGGCTCTTCTCCGGTAGTCTGATGCACTCGACCAGCGCTCCGAGGAAAAACTCAGGTGAGTGACGGCGACCACCGCTCTGCATTCCTCCCGCCGAAGCAACCACCGCAGAGGCGCCGGCTTTGTCAGCTACCAGCGCCGCAGACTTGAACAGCCGCATCAACTCGTCCGGAGTGATGCCATCGAGAGCTTCAGAAGGCGTTTGGTAAACGAGCTCGTGATGCCGGCGGATAAACCCTCCGAACGGCTCGTTCGTGTCCCGCCACCGCGACACGAGGAGGTGACCCGCAAGCTCGACCCTGATCTGTTCCTTCAGATGCATGCGGATCGCCTCACGCGCCGGATAGAGTACTTGCGCAACGATGAGCCAGGCCGTTTCAATCGTCGCCCGCGGCTGGCCGGGAGACGCTATATTGACTCGAGCGCCGTTTCGGCGCTCTATCTCTCCGCATATTCTGTGCAGCTCTGCGGCATACTCCTCAGGCGAAAATGGGTCCTGCAGGCTCCGTACCATTGTCCCGGCTCCGCCGAACTCCTTGTCGTAACGAAGATGCTTATCGATTCTGCCGGCCAGGTTTTGATAGCGATTGAGGAACTGCGCAACGACCTGCGTTACGGGATTGCCCCCGGCCGTATCAGCACCTGCTAAAACGCTGTCGCTCCCGCGTCCATCCAACGATTCCAACCAGCTGCGAACACCCTCGGCAAACTTTGCCAACCGTCCCATAACCGTCCTCACACCTGCAAATTACCATAGACAGCTTACCACGCCCCACCTGAGGTCACAAGCTAACAAGGCTTTCGAGCTTCGATATCCACTATCGACGAGCTCTCGCGCACAGTCCCCACACTTTGAGGCTGTTCATTGCGGTAGGGTCCGGAACGATAACCGACCTGACCCGCTATGTCAGCTTTCGATTGTCAATGCCGTTTATCTCGGTTCCCACCGCTGCCTCGGTAGACGGGTACACGTTGCGCGGGGCACCGCTCGTAATTGAAGGCGTCGAACGCACCCATTATAGTCACGCCCCGATGCGAATCTTTGCCGACCTCGAGGTCCTCCGGAACACCGCCGCTCCACGGTGATCAAGCTAGCGCTGCTCCTCGGACTTCAGCTCTGGGAACTCACGGCCTGAGAACGAGCTCGTAGCGTTGCTCGATCTCCGGCTTGCCGAACGACGGTGAAGGTCTCTCGGCGGTGAGCACAAAGCCGTAACGCGTGTAGAGCGCCGCGGCCGCAGCCAACTCCGGCGCCGTGAGCAAGTACGCCGCGCGGTAACCGCACTGCTCCATGAAGCGTAGAAACCACTCCATCAGAACCTTACCCAGGCCGATGCCGCGGTATTCGGGCTCGATCAGGAAGTACCGCAACTGCGCGGTGCCCTCGCCACGGTGCATTGCGAACAGGCTCCCGACGATCCTTCCGTCATGCTCGCATAGCCACACACGGTCCAGCCGTGAGTTGTACTGAGCGAGGAACTCCTGCATGCTGTGGGCGACATAGCCCTCGAACTCCAGACCGTACCCCTGCTCTTGTCCGTATATCCGGCCGTGCATGTGGATAACATACCCGAGATCCCCAGGAACCAGCCTGTTCCTAATTTCGATATCGTCGCGACTTACGCTCATAACCGCATTATGCACGGAAGCAGTCGTGCGGTTCAGTCCCCGCCAGAGCATTGGTTGTCGCCCGGAGAGACGGGATCGAGGCTTGTAAGCTTCCAGGCTGAGCAACGTTTTTTGTCGACGACCAAAACAGTGTGTCAGTATACTTTTTCCCATCGATTTCGATCGCTATTTGGGCTTCGGCTCCAAAGGGTAACAGGGCAATGACGCAAAGAGTGATTTTTCTCCTGGCAATCAGTAGCGTAATTCTGGCGAACGCAGTCGGGTTGGCGGGCTGCGGCGGGCCGCCGCGCGGCGCAGAAAGCGCCTCAGGTACCGCGGAGAGTGAGCTCGGCCGGCCTACGAGCTCGGCCCGTGCCATATCCACCGCGGAGCTCCGCCGGGAGAGCTTGGTTACCGTCATAGAGGGTGCCGGCACCATTTTCGGCATCAGAGAGGTTTCGGTCGTCGCCGAGACCGAAGGACGAGCAGCCGGGGTGCTCTTCGAGCTCGGCGATACGATTCTGGAGAATCAGCCCCTGGTGGAGTTCGGGCGTGACCGGGAGCGTTCGGAGCTTGCGGAAGCCGAAGCCCAGCTTGAGCTCGCTCGCATAGAGCTCGCCGCCACCGAGTCGCTGAAGACGCGCGGCAGTGCATCGGAAGCCGATGTAGCGCGCAGGCGCGGGACCGTCGCCGGGATCGAGGCCCGCGTGAGCGATACGCGCAAACGCTATGAGGATCGTACCGTCCGTTCGCCGGTAGCCGGCCGTGTGGCTCAGAAGCCGCTCGAGCTCGAGCCGGGGGCCTTTGTGGCACGCGGCACCGAGATAGCCCGCATAATCGACACGCAACGGCTCAGGACTGAGATCGGTATTGGTGAGCGCGAGATACGCTACGTCGTACCCGGAGCAACGGCGCAGGTGCAGGTGCCGGCCTGCTCACCGACCTGGCGAGATGCGCTGGTCACCGCGGTCGGCGCCGGTAGCGACCGCCGTACCGGCAGTTTCCCGGTGCGCGTGGAATGGGACAATCCCTGCCTAGTGCGCGTACGCGCCGGCATGTCGGTGCGTGTGCGCATCGTCCCCCAGGGAGCGGAGGAGCACCTGATAGCGCCGAGTCACGCCGTGATCCGCCGAGCCGGGAGCAACTACGTCTTCGTCGTCGAGAACGGACACGTACAGCTGCGCGAGGTAGATGTAGATCAGCGTTTCGCGGATCGGGTTGCACTATCGGGGGCGGTAGCCCCAGGTGATCTGGTTGCGGTAAGCGCGCTCTCGGTACTGCGCGACGGAGACCGGGTGGAAATCGAGTTGAGCCCATCAACATCGGGGTAGCGATAACGCATGAGTGTCGCGAAGCTCTCGGTTTCCAACCCCGTATTGGTAAATATCCTCACCGTTCTGGTGCTCGTGCTCGGCTTCTTCAGTTTTCAGCGCCTGCCGCAGGAGCAGTTTGCCGAGGTACCGTTCTATTTCGTCAATATCACCGTTCCTTACCCCGGAGTGGCCGCCGAGGACGTTGAGCGCAGCGTCACCATCCCAATCGAAGACGAGATGGCCAACCTCGATCGGGTGGACACAATTCGCTCGCAAACCCAGGAGGGCTTGAGCAGGGTGACACTGGAGTTCGACCAGGGCGTCTCACGGCGCGAGTTCGAACGCCTGTTTCAGCAAGTACAGAATCGCTTCACGCGAGTTACCTTACCCGCCGGGGTGCAGCAGGAGACAATCGAGGAGTTTTCCTCCAACGACTTCGTGCCGGTGATCGAAGTTGTGCTTGCCGGGGAAACCGATTATCGCGAGCTCGTCGAGCGTGCGGAGACATTAAGGGACCGTCTTCGCGGTATTCGTGGTGTGTCGGAGATAGAGCTCGTCGGCGTGCGTGACCGCGAAGTGAGCGTCGCGCTCGAGCGCGAACGCCTCGAGGCTTACGAGGTCGGTCTTCGGGAAGTAGTACGCACGCTGCAAGCTTCCAACATTACCGTACCCGGGGGAAGCTTCACCGCACAGGAACGTGAGTACCTGCTTCGCACCGTTGGCCAGGCTCGAGACGCAGCCGAGCTCGGGGACACGATTGTGCGAGCCGGAGACGGTATTGGAGGACGCGCGCTGGTGCTATCCGATCTCGGCACGGTCGAGGAGCGCTATCGAGCCGAAGGGACTCAGGCGCGCTTCGACGGCCGGCAATCGGTAAGCCTACGGGTCACGAAGCTTCCACGGGCAGGCTCGATCGAGATCATCGAAGCAGTTCGAGCGCAGGTGACCCGCCTGGAGCGCGAGTTGCCGCCGGGGATCACGATCAGCTATTTCAATGACCAGTCGATTCCCATCCGCAATAGTCTCGACGTCCTCGTCTCCAACGCAGCGCTCGGACTGGTGCTGGTGGTCTTGATTCTTTTTGTGTTCCTGGGACTGCGGAACGCTTTGATGACCGCGCTTGGAATACCGCTGACTTTCGCCATAACCTTCGTCGTTCTCGAGGCTTCCGGCCAAACGCTCAACAGCAATACGCTGTTTGCACTGGTGCTGGTGCTCGGGCTGATCGTGGACCATGCCATCGTAACCGTAGAGAACAGCTTTCGGTTACAGCAGGACGGCCTGCAACGCAGAGAGGCAGCAGTGCGTGGCGCCGACCAGGTAATTGTGCCGGTGCTGGCTGCCACCGCCACTACGATAGCCGCGTTCCTGCCCCTGGCCTTCCTCCCGGGCGTGATCGGCCGGTTTCTGCGCGTGGTGCCGATTACCGTTTCGATAGCGCTTGCCGCATCGGTGTTGGAGGCCTCACTATTTCTGCCGTCCCACTTTGCGGACTGGCCGGGCAAAGGACGCCGGTCGCGCCTCGGGCTCTTTGCACGGTTTGAAGATGGCTTCGAACGCGCGCTGAGGGCACTCTACAGGCGGAAATGGCGCACGCTGCTGGTGATGAGCGCCATCATGGTTATGGTGTTCGGGCTCGCAGGCCGGATACCACCGAATCTGTTCGATGCTGAGGACTTCTCCCTGTTTTATATTGAGATCGAAATGCCCCCGGGTGCCTCGCTCGAGAGCACCGCTCGAGTTGTCGACCAATACGAGGAGCGGATACTGCCCCGGGTCGGCGACGGCGAGATCAACGCCGTGAGTACCGCAATCGGGTTCGGCGGCGGCGGCAGCGGGAGCCGCCGCAGAAGCAATATCGCGCAGCTGTCGATAGATCTGACAGAGGTCGACGACGGGCGCGAGCGCCCAATCTCGGCGATCATGGACGAGATAGAGCGCGAAACGGCGGACATCAGGGGCGCGGAGATCGTTGAGTTCCGCAAACAGCCGACCGGCCCGCCGACCGATCCGCCGGTATCATTCCGGCTTTTCGGCGAAGACCTCGACGAGCTGCAGCAGGTGGCCGAAGCGTTCAGAATACGGCTGTCGGAATATCCCGAGCTCTACAACATCGGCGACAACCTCGACCGGGGAACCCCTGAGCTGCGGGTGAGCGTGGACCGCGCCGGCGCCGCGCGTTTCGGCCTGACGGTGCAGGATGTCGGCGAGTTCGTCCGCGGAGCTTTTGACGGAGTGGTTGCCGGCACTGTGTTTGCACCCAATAGAGAGCTTGATGTGCGCGTACATTACGCACAGCCGGACGACATAACGGTTGAGCGCGTTCTGCAGTTGCGTATTCCTACCCCGGACGGACGACTGGTCCCGTTCTCGAGTGTTGCGACCGCGGACCTCACCGAGGGCATCGCGACAATCCGGCGCATCGACGGCACGCGCGAGGTAACCGTCGAGGCCGAGGCGTTTAGCACCGAAAACCTCGGCGAAATCAACCGCGCCGTCTCCGGGCTGTGGAACGACGAGCTCGCCGCGCGGTATCCGGGAGTCCGGCTGGCGGTAGGCGGGCAGTTTGCAGAGCTTCTCAACGTGCTTTTCGATATTCTGCGTGTGTTCGTGGTCGGAATACTCCTGATCTACGCCATCCTCGGCACGCAGTTCCGGTCTTACTCCCAGCCGCTGCTGATTCTGTTCTCGGTGCCGTTCGCGTTCGTCGGTGTGATTGTTTTTCTGCTGATCTCGGGTACACCGCTTTCCTCTACCGTCATATACGCCGGGGTCGCCCTCGCCGGCATCGCCGTCAACGACAGCATCGTGCTGCTAAGTTTCATAAACGAGCGCCGTGCGCAGGGTCTCCCGATCACCGAAGCGGTAATCGGAGCCGCACGCGTCCGCTTGCGCGCGATCGTGCTCACCACCCTCACCACAATCGCAGGGTTGCTTCCTACCGCGCTGGGGCTGTTTGGCTGGTCGGTCGTGTGGGGGCCGATGGCCGGCACCATCGTGTTCGGGCTGCTGTTCTCAACCCTGACCACCCTGCTGATTATGCCGTGCCTCTACGGGGCTTTCTACCAACGGCAGGAAGCGGTCTGAAACAGCGAGCGGAAAGACTTCTCTATAATTGGCGCTGGTGTTTTTTGAATTTTTCTATAATTATTTAGCGAAACCCGGTTGAAACCCCCGCTAAGCTGCGGTCAATCTCAAACAGTCTAATCAACAATGACGATGGGGTGGTGGGCGGGGGAGCCGATACGATCTGCCGGTGATGCTCACAATCATCTGGACTCTGGCGCTCGCCAATGTGGTCGGCGCAACGCTGTGCCTGAGTCTCTCGGGGTTGGTGTCGCGCATCAGCCTCATTCCCGGAAAGGTGCTCGTACCGTTTCTCTTCGTTGTAATGATCGTCGCTTCATATCAAAGCACCCGTCACTGGGGTGACATCATTACCTTCGTAGCGATTGGACTGCTCGGCTGGATTATGAAGCAGGTTGACTGGCCGCGCGCACCGCTCATCATCGGCTTCGTGCTCTCGACGCCGGCCGAACGCTATCTGCATCTCTCAATGAGTCGTTACGGCTTCGAATGGCTCACATCGCCGATCGTGATCGGCATCGCGGTAGCCATTGTTGCGATTCTGTTCTATGGGACGTTGCGTGGTGACAAACAACCTGACATCCCTGATAGTGTGCGCGGCCCCGCCGCCGATGCCTCGAGCGGAAGACCGGCCGGCGATGATCAGCCGACCGCGGACCGGGACCGGGGAAAACAGGAGGAAGAGAACCGCGATGCGTAAGCTCAGCTACGGATTCGGCATCTGTGTATTCGTAATCTTCAGCGCGGCGGCTTACGCAAGCACCGGCTTCCACCGCCTGGCGATGTACTTTCCGTTCGCGGTCGCGCTTGGCGGCGCGGTCCTGAGTGCAATCTATCTGATCACGTTAGCGCTCGAGGAGCGCCAAAGCCGACTCCCCGAAAACAAGGAAGGGCTTGCCGAGATGCGCCGGGCGCTCGTCTACCTCGGCTGGTTTCTCGGCTACATCCTGCTGATCGCTATCGCCGGGCTTGTAGTCGCATCGGTCGTCTTTTTGGCGGCATTTCTGTATCGAGAGGCGCGCATGCGCTGGTGGGGCGTTCTCATCTCAGTGGCCGGAACCTTGCTCGTGCTGTTCACCATCAGCGGAGTGATGCGGCTGTACTGGCCGCGCAACCTGCTCGGGCTTTAGAGCGGCCGGCAGCAGCTTCCGATTCCGAACCGCGGGTGGCGTCTCCGGTCAGGCCTTGACTGCACCTGCAGTCATGCCGCTGATGAGCTGTTTTTGAATGAAGAAGAAAAGCACCACAACCGGAATCGCGCTGATCACCCCGCCGGCAGTGAGAAGCTCCCATGCGATGCGATGCTGCCCGACCATACGTTGCAGCGCAAGCGGTATTGTCTCTACATTGCGGCCTGTGAGCACGGACGCGAACACGAACTCGTTCCACGAGGTGATGAATATGTAGATGCCTGTCGCCGCAATGCCCGGCATCGCAATCGGGATAATAATTCGCACCATCGCGGTAAACCGATTGCAGCCGTCGATCTGGGCCTGCTCGTCAAGGCTCTTCGGAATGGCATTGAAGAAACTTGTCATCATCCAGGTCGAGAAGGGTATAGTGAATGTCCCATAGGCCAGCACCAAGGCGATATGAGTGTCATTGATTCCGAGTCGTGAAGTGATCACGAATAGCGGTATCAACAGAAGCACAATCGGAAACATATTAATGACCAAGAACTGTAACATTAGATATCGCCGTCCCCAGAACCGAAATCTAGAGAAGCTGAAGCTCGCGGTAAGGCTCACGCACAAGCCGAACAACATCGCTAAGGTCGCCACAACAAAACTGTCAGTCAGGTTACTGAAGAACTGGATCCGATCGAAGAGCCGTTGGTAGTTGCTGAAGGTCGGGTTCTCGGGAAAATACCGCAACGCTTCCCCAGCCCGGACCATCATCTGTCCCGGAAGGCTAATCGATGTAATGAAGCTCCAAACATACGGCCCTACTGCGAACAGCACAATCAGAAGCACAGGGATATGAAGCGTGAGAACACGTCGCGCAAAGCTTTCGTGTCGCGGCATCAGTACATGTCCTCCGACTTCAAGACTTTAACGACATAACCCGTGATAAGTGCGATAAGCAGAATTGTAAGATATACCGCGATCGTGGCGGCATACCCGAAGTCAAGCCCGCGGTACGCGCGGATATACGAATACAGCGGCAACGTGTAACTCGAGTATCCGGGGCCGCCGCCTGTCATGATAAATATGATATCCAACGAGTTCGCAACCCAAATTGTTCGCAGCAAAATGGTAGTAAGCAACACCGGCATCACCAGAGGCAGCGTAATGCGAAAGAACTTCTGATACGTCTTCGCACCATCTACGTCGGCGACTTCGTACAGCTCAGTGGGTATTGCCTGCAAACCGGCAAGAATCATCACCGCGAAGAAAGGGAAGCCCTGCCACATTAACGCGACCATCACGGCCGGGAGCGCTGTACTGCTCATCGCGAGCCACGGTACGTACTCCTGCAGTATCCCCACCCGCACGAGGAGATCATTAATTATGCCGGTGTTCCCATCCAGCATGAATCGCCACATGAGTGCGGTGATGACACTCGGCGTCACCCAGGGGATGAGAATCAGCGCCCGAGCAAGACCCCGCCACGCAAAGCGGCGGTTAAGGAAGAGAGCAGTTACGAACCCCAGTGAAACCTGAAGACCAATTACACCGACGATCCATATGAACGTGTTTCTTAGCGCAATTCTGAACACACCATCGCCGAGTGCCCTGCGATAGTTATCCAAGAACACAAACGCGTGATCCTGCGGGCGATGCAGAACGTAGTTCATGAAACTCAAGACGAACGAGAAAAGCATTGGTATGAAGATTATCGCGACCGCTCCAGCAACCGCTGGTGTCAGCAGCGCGTAAGGATATAGGTCGTGTTTTCTTTTGATGGTTACACTACGCATCTGCTCTCGTAAATGCCCAACGGCGAGCCGACCGCACCTGACCGGACGACTCGCCGTGATAGTTTTACCAAGTCGTTGCTGCCATTATTCAATCACGGAAATGATCGGCTAGGTTTCGCATCATCTGCTCGCTGGTAATCTCTCCTTCAAAAGCTCGCTGCATCTCGGCCGGCCAGGTCGACTCTACGAACGAAGCTATCTCCGGGTGAGCCGGAAGCACCCCTGCGTAATCGGCCGAAGCGGTCGTAACTTCAAGAAAGCGCTGAATTTCGCCGTAGTCTACATCTTCGTTGCTGATGTTGATCGAAACCTGTCCGCTGATATCGTTCCACATCTGATTGTATTCCGCTGTCGCTAGGAACGAGATCCATTCCCACGCTGCGTCCTGCACGTCGGGATCAGTCGCAAGTATGGCCGTCTGCTCATCACCGAATGACGTCCAGCGTCCTTCCGTACCTGCCGGCACAACAAAGGCCGATATATCGTCGCCGAACTGGTCGTGCATTTGGCGGGCGCTGCCAATATGGTGTATGGTCATGGCAGTGCGCCCGGTCAGCATATTGTCGATCACCTCGACGAACCCGTCTGCCGGTGTAGTGGGCGGACTTACACCATGCTCGCGATACATCTCAATATACCATTGATTCGCTTCGATCGCCTCGGACGAGTCCAACACCACGTTCCCGTCTGCATCGAAGAACTCCGCACCGCTTGAGAGTACGAACGTGCCCCAGTAGTCGTGCCCTCCTCGAGCGCCGCGAATGCCGAAGCCGTACATGTCATCGATCTCTTCCGTGATCGTAGCCGCTACATCGAGAAACTCTTCCCTCGTCTCAGGGATCTCAAGACCAAGCTCGTCGAATACATCTACACGGTAGTACATGTACAGAATGACCATCTGAAGAGGCATATAATACTGCGTGCCGTCTTCATAGCGCGTAAGCTCCCATATGCGGTCAAAGACATCGTCGACACCGTTCCACCCGGCAAGATACTCATCCAGTGGCTGCAATGCATCCAGCTCAACCAACTGTGGTTGCCACCACAGCTTCACCTGAGCAGCATCCGGCGGATTTCCGGCAGCTACCGCCGTGATTAATCGCTCATGATAAGCGTCCCAGGGAACATGCTGCGCATCGATCCGGATGTCGGGATTCTGCGCTTCAAACTCTTCGATCAGCGGATCAAGACGAGCCTCCGGATCGTCCAAATGGTACCAGAACTCGACCGTGCGCACCGGCTCCTCGCGGGCACCACCGGCAAACAGCAGGCCGATGCCGATCAGCAAAACTACACCGACAATAAACACTCGCTTCATCTTTTCTCCTCCCTTCCTGGCGGCCTGCTATTAGCGGGTTCATCAACCCGCCGGGCCGGTCAGGTTCTTATGCTTCAGTAACGACACTCCGTCGGGAGACCGCACGTCGGGCGGCCGCCAGAATCTGATCAACGGTCAATCCGTACTTGACCAGCATCTCCTCAGGCTCACCCGCTTCGCCGAACGTATCATTCACTCCGACGCCCTCCACCGCAGTGGGGCACCGGGCGGACAACAGCTCCGCGACCGCTCCCCGCAGCCCTCCCAGCACCGAGTGCTCTTCGACCGTCACCACTGCGCCGCACTCGTGTGCGGCGGCTAACACGGTGTCTTCGTCCAGCGGTTTGAGCGTGTGAAGATTGATCACTCTCGCCTGGACTCCCTCCTGTTCCAGCAGCTCCGCTGCTTCAAGCGCATATGCCAGCATTATGCCATTCGCAAGAAGGGCGACATCGTCTCCCGCGCGCACGATGCGAGCTTTGCCGAGCTCGAACGATGATCTTCCCTGATCGATGATCGGGCCGGCGATCCGGCCGACACGCATGTAGACCGGCCCTTCGTAATCGGCGATCGCTATCGTAGCGTCATAAGCTTCCTTAGCATCACAAGGACACACAACGGTCATGCCGGGAACGAGGCGCATAAGCGCCAGATCTTCGAAAGCCTGATGTGTCGCTCCGTCGCCCCCCACAGTTATCCCACCATGACTGCACACAATCTTTACGTTCGCTTCATTGTAAGCCACCGACAGGCGTATGGCCTGATGCGCGAGACTAACCGCGAACACCGCAAATGTTGTTGCGAATGGTATTAGGCCGTTGAGAGCCATCCCGGCTGCCGTGCCGATCATATCGTTCTCAGATATTCCCATTTGGTAGAAGCGATTCGGGAACTCGGCCGCAAACCAGTGAACTCGTGTCGGCTCAGAAAGGTCGGCGGTTAGAGCGACAATCTCGGGTCTGCGCGCCGCTGCATCTACCAGTGCTCTTCCGAACCCGTCACGGATTGGTGTCGAATCACGGAAAATCATGCCTCTGCCTTCTCCATAATCGTAAAATCTTGATAACCGGGCACAGTCCCTATCGCTTCCAACGCCTCTGTGGCCTCATCCTCGGTAGGGCACGTTCCATGCCATTTCGCGAGGTTTTCCATAAATGGAACCCCTTTGCCCATCACGGTGTTCGCAACCACGGCTTTCGGTTGATTTGGTTTGGCGCGGCGGTTTACCAGCGCGTTCGTAACTGCGTCGATATCATGACCGTCAATCTCGGTCACATCCCACCGAAAGGCTCGAAGCTTCTCGCCAAGGGGCTGAATCTCCTTGATCTCACTGACCCTGCCGTCGATCTGAAGGTCGTTATAACTCACAATCAAGGTGAGGTTACCGACACGGTGTTGCGCCGCCGACAATAGCGATTCCCAGACAATACCCTCGTGCATCTCGCCGTCCCCTACCAGGCAGTAGACATGCCCGGAGAATCCAAGCTGCAGGTTCGCCTGCGCGATACCCTTAGCAACCGGGACTCCCTGCCCGAGGGGGCCGCTTGAGTTCTCGATGACTGCGGGGAACTTGGTTCGCGACGGATGCCCTGGCAACCGGCTACCAAGTTGGCGCAATGTCGCAAGCTCTTCAACCGGCAAATAGCCTGTCCTCGCGAGCGCCGAATACAGCGCTGCACAGATATGGCCGTTGCTGAGAACAAGCCGATCACGATGCGGATCTTCGGGTGCCTGAGGGTCGTGCTCCATCGCATGGCCGTACAGAACTGCGAACAGTTCGGCAGCTCCCAGTGCGCCGCCGGGGTGTCCCGAACCGGCGTGCCGGATCATTCTAATCACATCGCGTCGGATCTGATTCGCGAAGTTCTGCAGATCTTCTTTGTTGTGTTGCATTCGACACGTCCTTTCCTTAGCCAACGTCCTGTTCAGGACGGCGATTCTCCGAACCGCCTCACGAACGCGTTGTCCATATGCTTCTGCATCGCAGCAACGGCGCGCTCCGAATCGTGTGCATCCAAAGCCTGAACAATCTCCTCATGCTCTGACAGCGCCTCCTCCCGGTTCTGCGGCTGCGGGTCATCCACATCCCGGTTGATCATAATGACATCCGGAGTCAGTAGGCTTACCAATGACGCGAGAATCGAGTTACCGGCAGCTTCGGCGATTTTCAGATGGAAGACGTGATCCTGCTCCAGCGCCCTACGACCCCGGCGCACCTCATCCCGGAATCGTTCGTGCGCTTCACGGATCGCCCGGACAAGCTCCTCATTCGCGCGGACCGATGCAAGCCGGACCACAGCAGTTTCCAATATGGCACGCGTCTCGAACAGAGCTCGTACATCGCCTCGGTCGAGATGCAGAACGGTCGAGATAATCCCTTCCAGCGCCTGAACCCCGAGGCTTGCAACCACCGAGCCTTTGTTCGGTTCGGTACGGAGGATACCGTAGAACTCAAGACGTTTGAGGGCCTCGCGCACCTGTGCCCTACCCACGCCGAAACGCTCGGCCAAGACTCGCTCGGAGGGTAAGGCATCGCCGGGTCGAAGCTTTCCGTCACGGATCAGGGTTCTGATCTGATCAATGATCACATCCGACGGCTTCTTGACGTTTACTTGCGCAAAATATTCGAGTTTGGCTTCGTTTTCTCTGGCCATCCCACCGATCTCGTGATTGTGCTCGCGCAGCGGACACACTGCGTGACATACGAACCATTGGTTGCCCAAGAATTGGTTGACCGGTTAATTGGTGAACCAATGAAAACGAGTCTACACCGATACGCGCCCGCCGTCAACAGGATTCTTCGCCCGCCTTCGCGCTTCCGCGCGTTGGGACAGGTACGCAGCGATCGGTCATAGGGCGGTACACACCTGGCGGATCACCGAGAGTCGTGCTAACCTGAGGCATGCGTCCGAACATCATTATCGTAACTGCCGACGACATGGGGTACGGGGATCCGGGATGCTACGGCGGTAGCCGGGTCCCTACGCCGAACATAGACCGAATCGCTGCGGAAGGCATGCGTTTCACCGACATGCACGCCTCGGCGGCGGTGTGCACACCTAGCCGCTACAGCATGCTCACCGGCCGCTACTGCTGGCGAACATGGCTGCGAAGCTTCGTGCTCGGGGGCTTCGGCGCGCCGGTGATCGAGCCCGAGCGCCCCACGCTGGCGTCGTTTCTGGCCGGGCATGGCTATCACACCGGTGCGGTGGGCAAATGGCATTTGGGGCTCGACTGGGTGACCACAGCCGGCAGGCCGGTCGCTGAGATCGAGCGCGACGGGTGGAGCATCGACGGCTTTGAGGTCGACTACGAAGCCGAGCTTAGCGGTGGACCGCTCGACCGCGGCTTCGAGCACTGGTTCGGTATCGCCGGTTCGCTGGACATGCCTCCGTACTGCTTCATCGAGAACCGCAAACCGGCCCAGGTCCCGAAGCGTGAGAAACACCCCTATGAGGCCCAGCAGCGCCGCGGCCTGATGACCGACGACTGGGCCGATGATAAGGTCGACGTCCGGTTCGCTCAAGCTGCGCGACAGTTTATGAGCGATCACGTGCATGCCGCCGATGGCCGGCCGTTCTTCCTGTACGTGGCCACCTCCGCTCCGCATCGACCCTGCCTACCCCCGGAGTTCATGCGCGGGCGAAGCAGCGCCGGACTTCGCGGCGACATGGTTGCCGTCTACGACTGGGTAATCGGCGAGATTATCGAAGAGCTCGAGCTCAACCGGCTCCTCGACAACACGCTTCTGATCGTTACCAGTGATCACGGCGCCCGCGCGACCAACTTCAACGGTAAGGACTACGCCCATAACGCCAACGGCGATTTGCGCGGTCAGAAGGGCGACATCTACGAAGGCGGTCATCGGGTACCCTGCGTGGCGCTCTGGCCGGACGGCGTGCCGGCGGGCTCAGTCTGCGATGAACCGCTCGGCCACGTCGACCTCTTTGCAACATGCGCCGAGCTCATCGATGGCGAGCTTCCTGCCGCAGCCGAAGACAGCCGCAGTTTCGCGGCACAGCTGCGCGGCGAAGGCCGCGAGAGCCGCGATCACCGAGGGCAAGCGGACGCCCCGCGACCGGTACACGACGCACTCATCCACCATTCAATGGACGGGATGTTCGCCGTCCGCAGCGGGCCGTGGAAGCTGATCCTCGGCACCGGCTCAGGCGGCAATTCCGAGCCGCGGCGATACACGCCCCTGCCCGACCAGCCGGCCGGTCAGCTGTACAACCTCGAAGACGATCACCGCGAAACCCTGAACCTGTACCACCTACGACCAGATGTGGTCGCGGAGCTCGAGGCATTGCTTGCGCGCTACCGGGGGGCGTGAGATGAGCGACGCACGCGTTGTCTACATTACCGGCGGCGCACAGGGGATCGGCAGCGGTTGCGTCCGGTATCTGAGGGGGCTCGGTTACGGTACGGCAATCGTCGACTCCGACCCTGAAGCGCTTGATGAGCTCCGTGCTGAGCTGGAAAAGGAAGGCGGCCCGCCGTTTGCGGCATTCGAGGCCGACGTACGCAGTGAAGACCAGGTGCGTGACAGCATCCGCCGGACGCTCGAAGCGCTCGACGGCCTCAACGCGGTGATCAACAACGCGGCCGCATCGGCACCGTCCGGGATCGGTCCTGATCGTCTGCCACTGAGTGAATGGCAGCGCGTAATCGAGACAAACCTGACCGCGGCGTTCCTCACCGTGAAACACGCCGCGGCTGCGTTACGCGCACGGAGCGGATCGGTCGTGAACATCGCCTCGACGCGCGCGCTGCAGTCCGAACCCGGCTCCGAAGCGTACGCCGCGAGCAAAGGCGGGCTGCTCTCACTGACACACGCATTAGCGATCAGCCTTGGGCCGGAGATTCGCGTCAACGCGGTCAGTCCCGGCTGGATCGAGGTCGGTGAGTGGAAGAAGCAAAGCGCTCGTCAGTCCGCTTCGCTGCGTCCCGAGGACCACGCCCAGCATCCATGCGGCCGCGTCGGTAGGCCTGAAGACGTCGCGGCCCTCGTAGCCTACCTTATCTCACCCGAAGCAGAGTTCGTAACCGGCCAGAACTTCGTGATCGACGGCGGCATGACCCGAAAGATGATCTACACTGAGTGAGACGGGGGCGCGGGCAGGCCGTCCAGCCCACACGCCGGGGTAATCATCCGTCCGCCGCGGATCGACCGGTCGTGGTCCGACTAATGAGGCCTAATTAGTTCTGATTGACGGTCGAGGGATTCCCTGCTATCCTGTTAGGAGGAAACCGAGGATACCATCAAAGTTTCTGTGGTTTCCAAACACCAATCTCGCTTTTTGGAGGGCGTTATCGAGTCGCCGACCGTTTCGACCCAAGACGAAGACCTGTGCGCCGGAATACTGCAGGGCGCCGAGGCAGTTATCATGCGCTCGGGCATTCGGAACCTCAGGATGGATGATGTCGCGCGCGAGCTTAGAATCAGCAAGAAAACGATCTATCGCTGCTACAGCAGCAAGGCCGAGCTCATGGACGCGGTGGTCGATAGTGTGTTGCGCACCGCCGAGGCGCAGTTTTCGGCCGTTCGGCATGATGCGGCGCTGGCAACCGTCGCCAAGATCCGCGCTAGCTTCACCGTGGCGCACGCCGTGTTTCGCCGGATCGGCGAACGCGTGCTCGAAGACCTAGCCTATTCCCATCGCGACCTGTGGCAGCGTGTCGACACCAGGCGACGGAGCATCCTGCACACCCATTTTCAGGAGCTGATCAGAGCCGGCCGCAACGAGGGTGTCGTGCGTTCGGATCTTGACACCGCGCTCACCGTCACCGTGCTGGTCCGAGCCCTCACTCGCGTGATCCGCCCCGACGAGTTGGTTGAGCTTCCCTATCCTATCGAGGCAGTGTTCGACAACTTGATGACCCTTCTGATCACCGGGGTTCTCACTGAACGTGGACGAACCGATTTCCAGGCTGAGGTATGACCACACTCGCTTCTGAAGGAGGTCCGGTCAATGAACCTGAAGGCCGAGCCATACTCTCGAACACGCATCTCCGCGGCGCAACCTCACGGCCGGGTGCGATCTACCGGCCCCGGGGGCGGCCGGCGACCCGTCCTACTGCTTTCCGCCTTGTTGCTTCCTGCTTGGCTGCTCCTTCTGGTGGGCTGCGCCGAACCGGAGGAGGCACTGTGGGGTTCGGGCGTTATTGAAGGCACCACCACCATGGTTTCCGCCCGTGCGGGCGGCGAGGCGTTGAGGGTTGCGGCGCGGGAAGGCGACCGGGTCAACCGTGGCGAGCTCCTCGTATCGATAGACCCGACCGAAGCTGAGCTCGAGCGCCGGCACGCAGAGCTCGCGCTCGCGGTTGCCGAAAGCGAGCTCGATCTCCTCCGGGAAGGCGCGCGCGGCGAAGATCTCAGTGAAGCCGAGGCTCGCGTGCGCCAGGCGCGCGCCGAGCTCAACGCCGCTCGCGAGCACTATCACCGCATGGAGCGCCTCCTGGAGGTAGGCACCGTGGCCCAGTGGCGCTACGAAGAAGCGGAGGTGCGCTACACCGCCGCGCGGGCCGCGCACGAAGCGGCCGAGTTACACCTCGAACGGCTTCGCAGCCTCGCCCGACCGCAGGAGATCGAGGCGGCCCGCAGCCGGGCGGAGCAGGCGCGGGTGCAGCTCGAGCGCGCACTGCACCGTCAAGGTTACACCGAGGTGAAGTCGCCGCGCGCCGCCCGAGTCGACCGGCTGTTGGTTGAGCCGGGCGAGCTGGTGACCACCGGAATG
>PUPD01000288.1 GCA_003552985.1 Spirochaetaceae bacterium | reverse complement strand
TGTTACCGATTACGTCCATCCTGGTTTGGTGGTTCTGAAGTCCGGAGACACCGGAGTACAGCGATCGCATCATATCGTTACGCCCCCTTACTGACTGATACGGACAACATCTTCGTAGTCGAAATAGTTACCGTTGAGCTTCACCTGCGGAAACTCCCCGGTGGTTACCTGCTCAACCACACCCTCGACAACCTGGTCGCCCTGTTGAACCTCCACGGTTCGGCCGACCAACTGCGCCGCCTGACCGGAGCTCACCAGAGAGGCAAGCTTCTGGAACTCGCGCGAAATATTCGTCATCTGCTCGAGTGCGGAGAACTGCGCCATCTGCGCCACAAACTCTTTGTCCTCCATCGGCGAGATAGGATCCTGATGCTGCAACTGGGTAATCAGTATCTTGAGAAAATCGTCGCGACCAAGCTCCTGCTTCGGTGCACGGTCGGAATGCAAACTGTTGTTAAACCGCTCGATCTGTGACTTCAGGCGCGATAGCTCGCCGCCGCCCATCGTATGGTCAAGTTCCATAAACCGCTACTCCTTCGCTTACACCATAAAATCGATCTGCGTATCTTCCCGGTAGGTTTCCACAAGCGGTGGAACTCCCGAATCAAGCTGCTCCACCTCGCGGTTATGCGTTCCCGCCGGGTTCTCTTGGCGCTCTCCGTTGGAGTTCCCCCCCACCGAGACCTCGATCCCGGCGTTCTCAAAGCCGCTGTCGGCCAGCTGCTGTTGGAGGACGTGCAGATTCTGTTCGAACACGTCGCGCACAGTACTATTCTCGACAATAAATCGGATTGCAATTAGGTTGTCTTGCACCTGCATTCTGACCCGCACGCCCCCGAGCTCCGGCGGGTACAGGCTCAGACGCATTTCACCCTCGTTCTCGCCGCGAATGACCATCTGCGCCTGGCGAAGCACCTGGTCGGGCAGCTCGCTTCGCAGGTGCCGGGCGAGCTGTGCCTCGGCGTGCTGTTGAGCTGTGGCCCGCGAAGCGGTGCTTTCCTGACCCCAGGCGGCCAAGTCGGCGCGCGCAACGCCGCGCTGCGCGCCTGATTCTCCCCCGTCGGGAAGCTCGGCGCGGAGCTCACCGCGAAGGCCGTTGCGTGCGATCTCGCCGCCGCGGCTTGCCCTTCCTGCGGTTGGCTCACCACTCTCGGGCCGTCCACCGGCTTCGGAGCCGGAGCGCTCGGCACGCGAGCCGGCACGCCCTTCACCGCTACCGTCATGCCTGGCACGGTGTCTGGCTTCGTAACGCGAGCGAAGGTCGCGCACGCGCACGCGCGGATCACGTGCTTCGTCATCCTCGCTGCCGCCGGCACGCTCGGCGCGCCCGGTCGAAGGCTGGCGGTGTCTCGTCTCTAGTCGCTCCAGTCGCTCGCGCAAACGAACGACCGCCTCGGCATCCACCCTCTCGTTCCCGGCCGCGCGGCCTTCATCGCGCAGGCGCTGCAGCAGCTCGAGCACGCGCTCGATCTCGAGGCGCTGCACCCGTTCGCCTGCCTTGGCGAGATCGGTTTCGGAAGGCGCATCGCCCTGCTCACCGCCCAGGATCTGGTGCGCACGTTGCAGCAGAGTCATGAGCTCGCGAAGCTCTTCGAGATTGAGACCGGCGGAGGTCTCACGACCGTCGCCGTCGGCGAGCCGCATGTTCATGGTACCGTCGAGAACCTCGAGGACCCGGCCTACGGCGAGTTTATCACCGTCCTCGGTATCGGAGATGTCGCCCGACCCGATCTGAGCTCGTGATTTAGCAGCACTCTCGAGCGTCCCGCCGCTCAAGCTGTTGCCCGGCTCGATGTCGAAGTCGGTCTCGGTCTGTGTCTCGGCCACAAGCCGCTCAAGCTTTGCAAGAAGCTCCCGGATCAGGGTATCGAGCTTCCCAGTGGCCTGCTCGTCGTCGGCAAAAGCGTTGAGGCCGGAGAGGCGGGTTTCCAGCTCGCCCTCTTCCGGCTTCCGGTTCTCCTCGGCGGCTCGTACGCGGTTCAGCAATTGCGCAAGGGCCTCGAGGTCCAAGGGTGTCGCGTCGCGCCCCGCTGCGCGTTGGCGTGCGAGATGCTGCCGATCGGCTGCCGTCCGCTCCTGTCGTTCGAGCTCACGCAGCCGCTCACGAACGCTGTCCTCGATGTCTTCCTCGATTTGTCGCAACTGCCGAACGATGCGTTCAGCGGTCTCACCGATCGCGCGCTCGTCGAGACGACTGCGATACTCTGCATAGTCGTCGTGGGGGCCCGTCGGTTGCAGCGACTCAAAACCGGTAGCCGGTCCTGCCTGCTGATTCAACCTGTCGGCTACCGATGGGTAGAGCGCTCGATGGAGCTCAGACTCGAATCCGCTCCGTCCGCCGGTATCCAGCGGGCTGAGCAGGGACAGGCCCGTGCTCCGGGCTCCCCCTCCGCTCACGAAGCGAGGATCGGAAGGGTCGGGCAGCAGGCCCGAGCGCGGACCGGTATGTTGCCCGTATTGGTAGTGTTGCAGCACGAGGGCTCCTCCAGATCACTGTTCCGCCCTCACCGTCAGTTTACGCTGAATCTCGGCCGCTCGCCCAGGTGGCAACTCGGCCAACCACAACGGCACGAATGAGAAGGTTCCCTCTTCCCGGGCGAGCTCCTCGGTGACACGGAACAGTTCGACTAAGTCCTGATCATCGTAGCTCTCGAGGATCTGTACCGCTTGCGCCGGAGGCATATTGGTAAGATCCCGAGAGTTCTGAATCACAGCCTCTCTTCTATTCTCGTACCGCCGCACCCGCTCATTAAATGAAAATTCACGATCTTCGATCTCGCGCTCGCGCTCCTCGAGCTCCTCACGGCGCCGTTCCATCTCCGCCAACTGTTCCTCGAGCTCGCGCTCGCGTTCGGTGAGCTCCTCTTCACGCATCGCCAGCGCCTCGGCCTGAACCTCCACGCGCTCGGCCTCGAGCAGCTCGGGATCCTCCACGTCCTCTACCGGCGGTCGCGGCTCTACCCCTACCAACCGCAGCACCGGAGCAAAGGTGTCGGCGGCGTCAATCACTCCAAGATAGTGAAACCAGATAGATCCGCCGGCGGTCAGCAGTACCACCAGCAGCAGCAGCCCACCGATCTGCACAAGCGGTCCAAAGCTTCTGTACTCAGGCATACTTGCTCCTACTCCTGCAGTCTTTCGCGCTCACGGTGGCGCCGCGACGTTATGTTGACTCCGATCTCGTTCATCTCCGAGAACTCCGCCGCTCGCTCTCCGCGATAGTGCTCATCAGCCCGGCGCTCGCGGAGCTTGTCAAGCACCTGCTCGTCACGCGCCACGCGTCGATATTCTTCCCGCAGCCGCTCACGCTCGCTTTCAAGCTGCTCGAGCTGCCGGCCGGCCTCGGTCAGCGCCGCTTCCAGACGGGCTATATAAGCCGTCTGCGCTAAGCGAAACTCGAGATCCGCGCTGTTACCTTCACGGTATGCGCGCTCACGCTCGGTATACAGCTCGGCCATACGCCGCTCGAGTGTAATGCACTCGCCGTCGACGCGCGCGAGCGCTATCTCGGCTTCCTTAGTCTTGTGCCGTCTGATCGAGAGTATCGGCTCGAGTCGAAAACGAAATTCACGCATCGTTGCGCTCGTAACCATCCCGGTTCAATAGCTCTGCGACGCTCGATATCACGGGTGGATTCTCCGCCCCGGAAACGCCGCTGCTCGCGGCTTCCGAACGGGAATGCTCGCTCGCTGAGCTCTCCTCCTCAGCCATGCCCGCCAGCTGCAGCATCCAGCGCCGGGTTTCCTCGATCGGCGCCTTCTCGTCGATGTCCTGTCGCAGGAACTGATTGATCTGCGGCACGAGCTCGATTGCCTCGTCGATTTCGGGGTTGCTTCCGCGTGTATAGGCTCCTACGTTGATCAAATCCTCGGCGTCGCGGTAGACCGCCAGCAGCTTGCGCAGATACCCTCCGGCCTGTTGCACCACCTTTGGAGTCACCTTGTTGGCGAGCCGCGAGACCGAGCCGAGCACATCCACCGCCGGATAATGGTATCTTTCGGCCAGCCTGCGAGCCAAAACGAGATGCCCGTCGAGTATCCCACGCACCGTATCGGCTACCGGCTCGTCCATGTCATCACCCTCGACGAGTATGCTGTAGAAGCCGGTTATGCTGCCTCTTCCCGAGGTGCCGCTGCGCTCAAGCAGCTTCGGAAGCAGCGAAAACATCGAAGGCGGGAAACCGCGGTTGGCCGGCGTCTCACCGACCGCAAGCCCGATCTCGCGCTGTGCGCGCGCAAAACGCGTGATCGAATCGAACAGGAGGGTCACATCCTTGCCGCGGTCGCGAAAATACTCGGCGATTGCGGTGGCCACGTACGCGCCGCGCAGACGCGCGAGCGGGGGCGTGTTCGAGGTAGACACCACAACGACCGACCGCGCAAGCCCCTCCTCGCCGAGGTCGTTCTCGATGAACTCCCGCACCTCGCGGCCGCGCTCCCCGATCAGGGCGATGACGTTGACGTCGGCAGCGGTGTTGCGGGCGATCATCCCGATCAAAGTGCTCTTTCCCACACCGCTGCCGGAGAAGATTCCGAGTCGTTGTCCTTTACCGGTCGCAACCAGCCCGTCGATCGCACGCACCCCGGTCACCATTTGCTCGTCGATTCTGGTGCGCTCCAGCGCCTCGGGAGGGTCGGCAACCGCAGGGTAGAACTCGGCCGAGCCGACGTCCCCGTTCCCGTCGACCGGGAAGCCGCGCGCATCGAGCACCCGCCCGAGGAGCTTATCGGACACCGGCACGCGCAGACGATCGCCGGTTGCCACCACCGGCGCGCCTACCTCCACGCCCGAGACCTCGGTGAACGGCATCAGCTGCACGGTGTTGCCGTGCAGCCCAACTACTTCCGCCCAGATCGTTTGACCGTTCAGAATTACCTGGCACAGCTCGGCCACCGAAGCCTGCGGCCCGTTGCTCTCGAGGATGAGTCCCTGGGCGCGTTTCACCCGCCCGATCTGTTTGATAGGGTCGATCCGGTCGACCAACACGGTATACTTGTCAAGTACGCTCACGACGGGCCCCTCCCTCCCGTTCACAGCGCCATCGCTCACTCCTGCCGATACTGGGTGCGAATCGGCGCAAGCTCGAGTATGCGGTCCTCAATCTCCCGCAGCTGCGACGAGATGCGCGCGTCAATCTCGCCGAAATCCGTCTCAATCACGCACCCACCCGGGTCCACGGTTGAATCCTCGGCTACGGTGACGTTGCCGACCCGCTCGGTGCGCTCGATGATCGTATCGATATGCTTGCTCGTCATCTCGAGGTCCGCAAAGTTAACTCGAATGATCACATCGGATTTCGATTTGAGCTTCTGCAGCGCCTGCACCACGTTGTTGACCACGATGTTGCGCTGATTCTCCGACAGGACCTTTATCACCTTCTTGGATATCTCGAGCACCAGATGGATGATCTGCGACTCGCTCTCTTCGAGAATCTGCCGGCGGCGGTCGATCGCGCGGTTGAGAATGACGTGCAGCCGCTCGATTACGCGCTCGGCCTCGGCGTGCCCTTCGCGGAAGCCCTGCTCGTGGCCTTCCTTGCGGCCGCGCTCGAACGCGTCGGACTCAACCTGCCGCGCTTTCTGTTCCGCCTCCTGCACGACCTCGACAGCCTTCCGTTCGGCCTCTTGCCTAATGCGCTCGGCTTCGGCCTCGGCCTCCTGCTTTACCTCTTGTGCCTGCTCGTTCTTCTTCTTGACCTCTTCGAACGCGGTCTGCTCGGCTTCCTCGACGATGCGTTCCGCTTCGGCCTTCGCCTCCGCGATCATGTGTTCGCGCTCGGCATCCCACTCCTTTTTGAACTCCTCGGCTTCGCGCCGCAGATCGTCGACGGTCGGACCGGTGTATTCCTCCGCCGCAGCCGGCTCGTCAATCGTAATCGGTGCCATGCGCTGCTCGGGGGCCGGAATGAAAACACGGCTCTGTGACACCGCAACTTCGCCTGCACGAAACACGTTCTTCGCCATAGCCTATCCTGTGCTACACAACAAGCTCGTCTTCGCCGGCGCGCGCAACCACGATCTCGCCCTGCTCCTCGAGCTTGCGAATGATTGAC
>PUPD01000289.1 GCA_003552985.1 Spirochaetaceae bacterium | reverse complement strand
GCCCGGGTGACCTGCTGTTTGTGGCGGTCGGGGGAGATGACAGGAGCGAGCTGATCCTCGGCCCGGCGTACAGCGAGGACTGGACGGCCATGGCTTCTCCCAATCCCAACGATCCACCCTCCGTGCCGATCTATCCCGACCCTGGGTCGGACCCCGACGATCCGGGGGCGCTCGGGGGCTTCGGCCTCCGTGCAGCGCACCACGACCTGGGGCGCGGGCGCAGCGGGCTCGTGTTCTGGAACGAGGAACTGCACCGGACGATCGTGATCGAGATCAGCCCTGAGCTCGCGGGTGAGCTCATCGATGATCCGCCGGACTTCGTCACCGACAGCGCGCCGACGCTTGTGCTCTCGGCGCGCGACTATCACGAGGTCATCTACACGCGCAGCGGGATCGTGGTGATCGATCAGGACCACACACTCTACGACCTTTCTTCCGGAAACCGCAAGGCCGAGTACAGCCGCGACTGGGGCGGCGATTTCATCTACGCCTACAGCCCTGACGGCAGATGGCTCTACGCGCTCGACCTGCAGCGCTACCGGCTCTACAAAGCGAGGACCTGGTGGTGACCGAGCTCACGGCGCCCCGCACGCACAATCCGCTTCGGATGCTCACGGTACTCGGCATGGCGCTCCTGATGCTCTGCGCGGCGCCGCCGTTGTGGGCGCGCGGCGGCGCCGAAGCGCCGCCCGAACCACCCGCGCCGCAGAGCGATCCGCAGAGCGAGATCCCGGCAGTCGGCACCTTTCCGGTGCCGTTACTGTTCGTGTTTACGCATTCGGGGAGCGAACGCTCCGAAGCTGAGCTTGAGGCACTGCGACACTCGGCGGCGGCCGCGACGGCGGTACGCGCGCCGTCGGCACGCCTGCGACTCGTCGAGTCCGCCGGCAACGCGAGCGGCGGACGCGAGCTACGCGAGCGCGCACTGCAAAGCGAGGCGGTCGGTTGGGTTGAGATCGCCGTGGACGAGTCCGAGACCGGAAGCGAGATTCGCGCGGCCGGGTATGCAGTCACCGCGATTCAACCGGTATTCGAGGTACAGTACCGCGAACCCGGAAACCTCGCCGGCCCGCGGCTGAGCCGTGCCTGGCAACCGGCGGCCGAAGCCTTCGAAGCCGCCTACGAGACGCTGGTGGAGCTTGCGCTCGGCGAGCTGCGTTACGCCTCGCTCACTCTTCGGGCGGTGGCAGGCACCTCCGTCGACGGGCTCGGGGAAACAACCCGGACGGTGCCTGATGACGGGGGTCTCAGAGCCAGGCTCCCGAGCCCTTCGGCCTACACGATCACTGCTCGTCGCTCAGGGCACTATCCGGACGAGCGGCTCGTACTGCTTCTCGAAGACCCGGTGGATATCGAGCTCGAACAGCCACGGCGTTCGCTCTACAGTTGGGACCTCGGCCTCGCCAACGCTTCGTACCCCTCGCTCGGATTGGCGCGGCGCGTCCGCGGCGACTACCTCTTTGTACGAGGCGGGCTTACGACCTACGTGCTGGGGCTTGTACCGTTCGGGGGTGATGACGATGGAGGCTTGGATGGAGACGAAGATCGTCTGCTCGCCGGAGAAGACCTCACCGTTTTCAGCCTGCAGCTCGGCAGTTACCTGCACGCCCCCTACGGACGGGCGCGTGCCTACGCCGCCGCCGGCATGCTGTGGCGCGTGATCCACACCTCGGGGTACCGCGGGCGCGACCCGGTTGCCCCATGGGCGCTGGTTACCACGCTGGGTATCGAAAACCGCCCGAGTCGGCCCTGGCGACTGTTTTTTGAATGGCAACCGGCCTTCTACCGCACCGAGTATCCTGAGGTCCTGCAGCGGCGCCTTCCGGGAACGGTGCAACTCACCGGCGAGCGTCACGATTCCGGGGACGAGTTCTTCTTCACCGGCGACAATAACAGCGCCTGGATGTTCTCGGCCGGCGCGTTCAGATTGGGGGTACGATGGCAACCGTAAGACCGAGCTCAGCGCAGTACGCATTTGGCGCGACGAGCCCGCGCCTGTCACGGGCCCCGGCGGGCGCACGGGCGGTATTATGCGGCGTGTGGGGTTTGGCACTCGCGCTTATCCTCTCGGCGTGTAACCTCCCGCCCGTGGATATCGAGACATCGCTCGCGATCTCGGCCACGGACAGGATGGAGCCTGTTTCGGCGTTCGCGGTCAACCGTTTTTGGGGCGACGAGCTCCCGGCGCGGGACGGCGAAACTGTGTTCTACCCGGCACTCCTCGACCCACCTGCGTTCGGTTTCTTCCTGGCCGAGGACCGCGGAGCCTGGGTACGCGTCAGTTTTACCGGGTTTGATGAGACCGATGATCCGGCGATTCCCCAGCCGTTGGGCAAGCGAATTGACCTCGGCTTCGGGCCTGCCGCCCCCGTGCCCTACACGGCCTGGCAGCCGGTGATGAACGCGCCCGCCGAGGAGCTGTTCATACTGACCGCCGCGCGCGGCGCGGAGCTCGAGTATCGCGCCCTCCATGTCGATGAAACCGACGATCCCAGCTTTGTGGAGGCGCGCCGCGTCCACGATCTGTACGACCACCTACGCGGGGCGTTCACGGATCCCGATGATCCCCTGGTGGCCGTGGCGGCCGGCGTCACGCCGCCGATCTCGGACGGGTCCGCGATCCCGACCCCGGCGGTAGTCGGGCTGTTCGATGAAGGCAGCGAGTGGCGGCTGGCGTACGCGGAGCCCCAGGCGAACGGAGAGCCGCAGGGGCTGGGACCGGCTTTGATCGCCTCAGACGACCTAAGACGCGACGCACCGCTGCAGCTTGAGTCCACGGCCGGCGGCGAGCTTCACTTCGTACTCACCGGTGACGAATACACGGTTTTCGTCACGATCCCGGCCGAGTCGGCGTTCCGCACTTTCCGGGTGCGCGGGACCATCGGCGAGACCGAGCCCGCGCCCTACGAAGAGGTCTCCCTCAGCGACAGGATCGCGGCCATGCTCTCCACCGGCCGTCTCCTGGTGCATGCCGGCAACCGCTATCGCATCCACGACTTCGACGGGCACCGGCGTTCGCAGTTCACCGCCGGTGGGCTGCGCTTCCTCTATGAGCGCCAGGACTCAGACGACAATCGCTGGTACAGCTACTTCAGCCACGCCTATTGGGGGCGCGTCGACGGCGAAGACTACCTGTTCGTGCGCGCATACCGCATCCGCACCGACCGCCTCGGGACGCTGGAGTAGAACTAAGCGGGCGTGCGGAAGCCGGCGGCGGTTTCAGGACTCAGCGACCAGGTATCGCAGCTCGTCCAGGAACTCAACCAGCTCCGGCTCGGCGGCGCGGTTGCGCTCCTGCAGCAGGTAGGCGCGGCGCGCGTCGTCGTCTCCGAGCCCTGAAAGCGTATAGACGATATCCATCACGTCGAGGATCGCTCCGCGCCGGCCGGTCTCCTGAAAGCCGTCGTCGTAGCGGCGGATGCGCTCAGCCAGCCCCGGGAACAGGCCGGAGACCTCCGCGGAGCTCAGGAATTCGTCCAGATGCAGCTTGCCCTCGATCAGCGCAAGCGCGTCCTCGCCTCCGGCAACCACATCGGCCTCGGTCTCGCGGAACCGCTCGTAAGCCGCGCGAGCACGGCCCATCTCGTCTTCCAGGCGCCGCAACCGTTCGAGCTCCGCGGCGCTCACAGCATCGTCGTCGCTTCCCGCCACGGGCAGTGCCGCAACCCGGGCAGCTTCCGCCTCGGCCGCGGATAGCGCTTCCTGAAGCTCCGTGACTCGCCTGCGCTGCTGTTCGCGCTCGGCGCTCAACTGCGCCCGCAGCTCCTGCTCAGCGCCACGCAACGCCTGCTCCCGATGAGTAAGCTCGGCCGCCTGCGCCTGCGCCGCCTCGAGCTCAGCCTCCAACGCGCCGATGCGCGCTTCCAGCTGCTCGAGATTTTCATCCCGGGCGGCCATCCCGTCATCGTCAGCGAGCCCCTGTGCGCTCGCTCGCAGCATCCAATGCGCCTCCAGATCGTAGGGCACCCGCGCCAACGCCGCGGTCGCCAGCCGGTCTGCCTCGTCGAGGTCACCCGCGTCGGCAGCGCGCTCGGCGGCCGCGAACAGCCGCGTGATATCCTCGAAGCGCCGCGCTGCCTCGAGCAGATCCTCTGCGTCGTCCTCGGTCCTCTCGGTCACTGCCAGCGGCTCAATCAGCCGCGTGAGCGAGTCCAGAATATGAAGCTCGGTCGCGCGCCGCTGCTCCACCAGCGGTAAACCGGGAGCTCCGTCGGTGACCAGATACTCACGGAAGCGACCGATCACCTCCAACGCACCTCGATAGTCCGCTCCCGCTATCGCGCTTCGGATGCGCTCGTAGAACCCGGCGATCTGCTGCTGAACCAGCTCCTCGGTTTCGCGTTGCCGCTCGAGCGCCGCAACCTGCTGCTGTGCAAGCGCAACCGGTTCGCTCAGGCGCGCAAGACGCTGCTCGTAGCCACTGCGCAACTCAGTCTCCCGACGGCGGGCATCTTCGAGGATCGCGTTACGCTCGCGGCGCGCTTCTTCCAGATTGCGGGCGAGCTCCAGCTCCAGCGCCGCCAGCACCGCAACCCGTTCCTCCTGTTCGCGTTCGAGCTCCGCCCGGTACGCTTCCACCTCCGCGCGCAGCTCCACGAGCCGCCGGCGCTCGTAGTCGCGAAGCAGGCGCTCGATGTCCTCCTCGCCGACGCCCTCGCGAATAAGCCGCAGGCGCTCAACCTCGATCTCGGCCTCAAGCTCTGCCCGCAGCTGTTCCTCCAGCTCCCGAACCCGGGTTTCGATGCCCGCCCGAATCGCGCTCCGCTCACGCCGAGCCTCCTCGAGCTGCGAACGGATCGACGCAATCTCGCTATCCTTTGCCTCGAGTCGCTGTTCGCCCTCTCGACGAATCTCGCGGATCAGGCGGCTCTCGGCGGTCATCGTGACCCCGCCGCCGGCTCGCAGGAGCTCATCCTCTTCCTGAAACAGCTGAAACAGCCCGAATACGCCCCCGACGAGCACCAGCGCGGCGGCGAGGTTCAGCAAGAGCGGGAGCCTGATACCGCGATAGCGAGCCGGGATCGTAAAGGTATCGGGCGTGACCGCTATTTTGGCGGCAGAGGCGATTCGGTCTATCTCGGAGAGAATCTCTCGTCGCTCGTCTTCCGGGAGCGTCGAGATCTCCTCGGATTCAAACGGTGAGCTTTCGGGAGTCTGCTCTTCGCGGCGTTTGTCCTGCATTTGAAGCTCAGTATAGGCCCACCCCCGTCTCTTGCCAAGCAAAAAAGCCGTCGCCCGGCACCACCATCCGCTGCGACCCGGTGCCGATCTGAGCCCCTGCAACGCGCCGACCGAGCGCTTCTCGCCGGGCGCTTCTTGCCACTCCCTTCTCGCCACTCCACAGTTTTCCGGCGATCTGTTATAGTCGCACCATTATGGCAGAAATCCTTACAGTTCTCCAAAAACGTCGATCGAAACGGGCGCTCTCCGCGGAACCTATCCCGGAAGAGGTCATGCAGCGGATTCTTACGGCAGCAACGCTTGCGCCTTCGTGCTCCAACAAACAGCCCTGGCGCTTCGTGGTTGCTCAGCAACCGGCCGCCCTGGAGGCGGTGCACGCCCAGCTCACCCGGGGCAACTACTGGGCTAAGTACGCCCCGGCGATCATCCTCGTGATCACGCACCCCGATCTCGATTGCCGCGTAAGCGACGAACGCGACTACGCCGAGTTCGACACCGGGATGGCGGTGATGGGCATGCTGGCCCAGGCCGAGGCGGAGGGGCTCTACGCGCACCCCATGGCCGGCTTTGACGCCGCCGAGCTGCGCAAAACGTTCGGCATAACCGACGGGTATCGCCTCGTGACAATCATTGCGGTGGGCTACCCCGGAGACGAATCGCAGCTCAACGACAAGCACCGCGAGATCGAGCAGTCCGAGCGTTCGCGCAAGCCCCTAGATGAGGTGGTGAGGTTCGACGAGTGGCGTCCTGACGAGTAAGCGCGCCGCGCCCGGTCAAACGGCGTCCGGTTACACGCCGCCGGTTACACGCCGGCCGCCTAAGCTTCTAGGCTTCTACGCGTCTAAGCTTCTACGATTCGCCCGCGCGAAACATGGCGGCCGCCCGGCACGCCTCCACCGCGTGAGGCCCAACCGCAGTCTCGTCGGAAAGCACCACGCCGGCGTACCCGGCGCTGAGCGCGTCGTGCAGCGCGCACACCTCGGCCCGCGTCGGCG
>PUPD01000095.1 GCA_003552985.1 Spirochaetaceae bacterium | reverse complement strand
CGGCAACCACCTCAGAGGTAATGCGCTCCTCGCCGGCGGCATACTCCACAAGCTCATCCCCGATGCGGCGATAGAATCGGTGCGCGAGTGTCTCAGGGTCGAGCACCCAGTACTCGCGTACCCCGTGCTGCTCGTACTCCGCAAACTTGGGTCCAACGTCGCGTTCAGCCGTTCGCGGACTGAGAACCTCCACCACCAGGTCGGGAGCGCCCTCGAGGTGCGTAGGTTTCACCGCTTCCGCGCGTGAGGCGCCGTAAAACGCGAGGTCCGGCAGAAACACGTTGCGGCCGCTAAGCTTCACCGCAACAACCTCACGGTACAGGCATCCGAGCCCGTGGTTGTCGATGTAGATGCCGAGCAGCCGGTCCAGGAAGTTGTGCAAATCAGCATGACGGGTGGATACCGGCGAATGCATGAACACCTCTCCATCGATGAGATCGGCGTGCTTGCCCGGCTCCAGCCAATCGAGAAAATCCCGCGCGGTGAGAAGCTCGCGTTCGGTGGAAGCAGATACCGAGACCCTTGTCGCCATGGTGTACATAGTATAGCTCCACCCGCTCGGCTCGGCAAGCCGAGACGCTTCGTCGCCAAGCGGAGCTAGTCTACACCTTGCCCCGGGCCTCACGGGCCGGTATAGTCGAGAGCTGCATATCACACCGCTACGGAGGACGAGTCAAATGGAACCAATCGGAAGCAGAGTGTCCAGTGGCAGCCCGTATGAACCCCAGGTCGGGTTCTCACGTGGCGCACGAATAGGCTCCATCGTCGCAATCGCCGGAACTGCACCTATCGGCCCCGACGGCAAGACTGTCGGTATCGGCGACGCAGCGGTTCAGACACGCAGGTGTCTGGAGATCATTGACGCGGCATTGCACGAGCTCGGCAGCGATCTGCGACACGTCATCCGCACCCGGATGCTACTCACCGACATCAGTGACTGGGATGCCGTCGCACGGGTCCATGGCGAGTTTTTCTCCGACATTCGGCCTGCAAGCACCATGGTACAGGTAGTCGGATTCATCGATCCGGAGTGGTTGGTCGAGATCGAAGCCGACGCCGTGATACCCGAACCTGAGGCAGTATAGCCGCCGACAGACAACGCTCACTGAGTTGCGACCTTCCACCCTATCGCGCCGGCGCGATAAGCCCATCAACATCCAGCGGAGAGGTGTACATCGCCAGCGATCCGTCAGTCCTTCGCGGCCACTCAGACTCCGGCCGGTCGCGGTAGAGCTCGACGCCGTTCTCGTCCGGATCGCGAAGGTAGATCGCTTCACTCACTCCGTGATCCGCCGCGCCGTCAAGTCGGTGACCGGCGCGAAGCACTCGTACCACCGCATCCGCAAGCGCTTCGCGTGTCGGATAGAGAATCGCAATATGAAACAGCCCCGTCGACCCGCGCGGCGGCGGGCTCCCGCCCAGGCTCTCCCAGGTATTCAGACCGATGTGGTGGTGATATCCACCGGCCGAGATGAACGCTGCCTGGTCGCCGAAACGCTGCATCTCTCTGAACCCAAGCACTCCGCAGTAAAACGCAAGCGCCCGTTCGAGGTCGGCGACCCTCAGATGCACATGGCCGATCCGCACGTCGTCGGGAATCGAGTCGCCATCGCCGTCACCACTACGCTGCATGGCACTCCGATTTTACACCGCGAGCAGCGTTCAGTACAGCAGGATCAACGTTCGCCAAAGCTCTCCCCCTAACTGGTTCTGCAGTTTGAACGGACCTGGTGCTGTTGCACGAAGCACCGATGCACCCCTACCGCATGTGGCAGCTGATCAAGTTGCGGGGGAAGGAGGAAGCGATCATGACGCGAATCGACCGGGCGGATGATCTCCGCCGTGGCGTGAGTCTCAAAACATATAAGTTTATGTTGTCAACTTGTAACTCGCACAGTATCCTATCCGTATGAAGACCATTTCGATCCGGGAATTGAAAGCGCACTGGGCCGAAATCGAGCGTCAGGTCCGCCAAGGGGAAACCTTTGAGGTGCTCAATCGTGGAAGGCCTGCCGCAATGATCGTGCCCGCCCGTCCGCGGCCTGTGCTGGAGTGGGACGATCATCTGGCCACGGCCGTCCCGTCACGGGAGCACACCGCCGAAGAGTTGATCCGCGCCGACCGCGGAGGGCGCTGGTGATCTATCTTGATACAAGCGCGTTTTTGAAGCTCTACATACGCGAGGAGGGCTCTGAGTTCGTGCAGCAGTGCTTAGAATCCCAGACCGATCCGGTTCCCATGCCTGACATCCTGCGGTGCGAGTTCCTAAACGCCCTGCGCTTAAAGGTTTACTGGAACGAGCTTGATCATTCCATGGTCGATCGCCTGCTCACTCTGTTCGATGATCGCCTTTTGCGTGGGCAGTACGCCGTTGTAGAAATCGACGGCAGTCGGCGCATCAGTGATTTCCGGCAGCTGAGCGCTCACACCGCATCACTCGGATGCCGCACGCTCGACGTATTGCACGTTGTAACAGCCCTACAGCTCAGTCCGGACCGTTTCATCACATTTGACCAGCGCCAGCGGTCGCTCGCCGGCGCCGCAGGGTTGGCGGTCGAACCGGCCACGAAGAGTTGATCCGTGCTGACCGCGGTTCTCGGCCAACCAGGATCAGTCGGGGCATCCCGTGGGGAGACCAGTCTGCACTCACCCGCGCCTGGTATCGACCTTGCGCCGGAATCTTTCGCTCGCTCTCCTCCATAGAATCAGTGGGACAGATATCGCGTTCTTCGGATCGCCGGCACGGGCCGGCAGTTCCTGTCTTGCTGCGGCGGAAACAGCTTTCGCCGCTTTTTTGGGGATGTCCGACACCGCACGGTGGCGGGGGATCGTACTCATTTCGGGCATTACTCCGAATGTCGGTAGCTTCTCCCGCCTGGGCAATCCAGTGAGTCGCCTCACGCTCGCAATGCGCCCGTACCTTACAACTAGCGTTTCACTGTATGCTCTGCGATGCACGTCCAGTCGACACCACCGCGGCCGGCTTCTGACGCCGCGGTGAACAGAGCATGCAGCGCATCGTACATCCCCCGATCCAGCCCCATCTCCTGCAGATAGTCCGCATACTCTTTTGCCCCTTGGCTCCACTGATCGACTGAGGCCTCCACCTTCCGCGCCGAACTGTCCGGTTGCTCGGCCACACGATCGAGCAGCGACCCAATATGGAAGGGATACAGTTCGAGCGCGAGGTTTCGAAACCACTCCACAGAGATCTTGTGGTGCTCACAGACCCGCAGTCCCTGCAGTAGTCCAACAGCCATCGGAAGGTAAGCGAGCAGCACAGCCATCTCACTGAGGTAGGCGGCCCCGGGCGCCTCATCGACAAAGGTCGCGGTTCGGCCGATCCGCTCAAACCACCCATGCTGCTCCTCATATGCGGACCGGTCCCCCGAAAGAAGGAAGACCCCGGATTGCGACCGGACTTCATTCGGGTAAGCGGGAATCGACAAGTCCAGATAGCGCCCGCCCATTTCTCGCACCATTGCGTCGTAAGCCTTGGCCTGATCCAGAGTCACAAAAGAGGTCGAAGCCAACACCCCGCCGTCCAGATCGAGTCCCGCCTGCTTCACAAGGGAGCGCGCGATCCCTTGGTCCGCAACCGATATGATCACCAGTGGACTCGCCGAAAGCGCCGCCGCTACCGATTCCGCCAAGCTCACGTTCGGGCTGGTCAGCGCCTCGGCCTTAGCCCTGCCCCGGTTCCAAACAGTCACCGCGGCTCCGGAGTGCGCCAGAGCCTCCGCCAGCGCGCTGCCCATCGCCCCGGTCCCTATCACGGACACGTCACTCATCTGTTGGCCTCCCGCAGGTTTTGCACGGGGTCACGATCGGGGAAGCCGCCGACGCCGAACGCTTTCCCTTACCGATTCGGAACTCCCCCTCGAATGCGATCTCGAAGACCGGCGACGCGGTATCCGGTCGGCCCGGGTTCTTTCCCAGTTGGTGCATCAGCTTCAGGGAAGAGAACGAAAGCGTAGTCTCACCGGTCTTCATCTCGCCGTAGTCACCGCCGTCAGCGATGAACCCGGAAGACAGTCCGAAGACGTCGGCATAGAACTTCGCCGATCTCTCGACATCCGCAACAAACAGAATCACGTATTCCAACTTGATATTCATGGGTATTGTGGTATCGCGACCTCGCGCCATCTACCTCCGATTCGGCAGTAATGTTTTTACGTAGGCTTTCGACCGTGAAGCGGCTATGCCGAAGAACCCCTTGTGCGTTGATAGAACCTGTTCGAGCGCCTGACTTACCACGTGCAGCTGATTCTCAGAAACGGTGAGCGGCGGTTCAAGTCGAATAACGTTCGGATTATTGAGGGTGTAGGCAGTAATGATGCGGTGACGGCCGGCTAATTCGGATGCGACTAAGCTGGCGATAAACTCATGCGACAGCTTCTTCGCCATGCCGAAGCTAGCGGTGTTCACCAGCGACTGCGGTTGGTTGAACTCAATGCCGATAAGCAGCCCTTGCCCGCGAACTTCGCGAATAAGCGGAAACCTGTGCTGCAGTGCCGTCAGCAGTTCGACTAACAGTCGCCCTTTTTCGCGAGCGGCTGCCGAAAGGTCTTCCTGCAAGACCACTTCCAGAGCAGCAAGGCCTGCCGCTGCAGCCCTGCTGTTACCCCCGAATGTGGAGGTATGGAGCGTCGCTCTGTCGACTCCGCTGTATGCCTTCCTCCAGAGAGCGTCGGTGGTGATGAACGCTCCAATCGGCAATACGCCCCCGCCGAGAGATTTCGCCATGCATATCACATCCGGAGTGACGTTTTCGTGCTCGCATGCAAACATCTTACCTGTACGCCCGAAGCCGGTTTGAATCTCGTCTACAACAAGCAATGTGCCGTAACGCGCGCAGATATCGCTCGCCTGGGCGAGATATCCGGCCGGAGGTACGATTATTCCACCTTCCCCCTGAATCGGCTCCACGATGAATGCCGCAGGCTTATGGCGTTTGACCGCAATCTCGAGTTGGTCGGCGTTTCCGAAGGGAACGGCATGGCAGTCCGGTACCAATGGTGTGAAGGGCGTTCTATATTTTTCTTTTCCGGTCACCGAGAGGGCACCCAACGTCTTTCCATGGAAGGAGTTCTCACAGAACACGAAAGCGGGCCGTCCGGTGGCGGCGCGCGCCAGCTTGAGGGCCCCTTCGACTGCCTCGGCTCCACTGTTGCAGAAGAACGTGCGTTGCAGTTCGCCGGGGGTGACGGCAGCCAGATTATTCGCCAGCGCCGCGGCCACCGGAGGAAGCGACGTTTGAATAAGTCCCGGCATATCCTCGACTTTGCTCAAGGCTTCCAGCACGCGCGGATGATTGTGCCCGACGTTCAGAGCCCCGTAGCCGCCGAGAAAATCCAGGTATTCATCGTTCTTCTCATCCCACACCACAACGCCCCGCGCACCGACGAAACGTTTGTCGAACTCGAGGAGACTGAGCATTTTCGTGAGTGCCGGGTTGCCGCATCTCTTGTAGATCCCGCGTATGCCCCTGATATCCAGAGCAAGGGCGTCTTCAATGGTCAATAGCTCATTGTTCATCGCTTTGCCTCTTTTCGCCGGCTGTCCGACCACCGGACGAGCGTCTCGGTGTTCCGACCGTGCGTGATTATGGTCATGGGCGCAGCACTCCGAGGCGCATACCCATTCGCACCATTTGGGGTACTGAGATCGCGGGGTCTGGGATGAAACTGCCGCGCTCGAATAGCAAGACAACCGTAGAACCGAACGAAAAGTAGGCCAATTCTTCACCTTTGCACGGTTCGGTAGTGTCCGAGGTAATCCGGATGGTGTTCACACAGATCGCGCCAACCATCACCAGCATTATTCGCCTCCCGCGGACGAGAAGCTCGGCAATTACGCGATGGTTTCGCGACAGCGGACGATTTCCCCATCTCAACCCGGCTGCATTCACCGGATGGGAATTGCGGCCAAGCTCCCGCCTGCGCACAATTGCTCCACCGATCGGACAGTGGATCCGATGGTAATCGCGCGGACTCAAATAAACGATAAGATAATGCCCGTTACGATACGGGCGTGCCGTTTCTGCATCGCCGAGCATCTGCAGGAGGCTATAGCGTTGTCCTTTGACCGTGAAGGTGTGTTCCGCCGTAATCGTCTCACAACTCGATAGCTTGCCATCAACCGGGCTGACGACTGCGTCGGGATCCGGATCTACCGGTCGTGCACCGTCGCGCAGCCGGCGGGTGAACAGCTCCTGCAGACTGCGGTAAGAAGCGGGCGAGCGCTCCATCTCCTCGGTGTCAACCGAGAAGGTTCGTACACAAGTTGGAATCAAGACGCGACTCAAGCGCGACTGCGTAAACGACTTCAATACGAACGAAACTCCACGACTCGAGGTGAGCTCGAAAAGAGCTCGCAACAACCTCTTCTTCGTCAATCCGAATTGCCTCCTAAGGTTGCAGACGGCGCGAAAACAGCGCGTATCTCCGGATCACTTTCTGTTTGAAGTAGCGTTGGAAGAGACGAGCCGAGGGCTTCCCCTCCTGCATGAGAGCGTGAATTGCGCGGCGAAACCCAAGGTCCCGAGCCGCATCGTAGGCGCATTGAACCAATTCGCCCCCCATTCCATAGCGCTCAAACTCGGGGTGAACGGCTATGACCTGCATAATGACGGTGTCGATAAAACCGCGCTGACTCTGCAGCATATCCGGCACTGCAAAGAGAAAGCCTACGGGCTGTCGATGGTGCTCGGCAATGACCACCAGTTCGGGACGCACAACCGGTCGGATGGGCTGATAGAGCTCTACGAACTCCTGCTCATCGATACTGCTGAACAGGAGCTGATTCCGAAAGGCCTCAAGAATGACCGGATAGAGACGGCGCAGCTCGTCCTGCCACGCCGATAGATCCGGATGTCGAAACTGAATGCCTTGAGCCTGTAGCCGCGCGCTGTGCCGTTCGGTTCGCAGCAGAGCAGCGTCCAAATCGTAAGTCGCCGCAGAAAGGTAACGCGCCATTACGGAGAAACCGTTGGAAGTGAAGTGGTCTACCCATGAATCCGGGGTATTCGGTTCGAGAAAGAACGGCGGCTCGGTGCCCCGTTCAACAACCAGGCGGTAGCGATGCCAGACATCCCCGTCAATCGGGGCGACCGCCAGACTGCACCCCTCCGACGAGAGCCGAGCGCACGAGCGTTCGATCAGGAGCGAAGCCGCGCCGTCATCATCTGCCTCTAGGTGGCCGATGAAACCCGGGCGTTCTCCGGGCAACTGTGGTACCCGCTGCCACCACAATGAGCATCGCGCACCGATACTGCCGGCGTCTGAAATCGCACCCAAGTGAAGATCCGGCCGGCCGAGAGCCTCCGGGGGTGGCTCGATCTCGGAAACTACATACCGCGCATCCGTATCCATGTATGATACTCCTTCAGAACACGCTCGTCTTCAGCCCGAGTAAAACGAACACCGAGTTGAACGCCATATGGACTCCGCTGCCCAAAGCCGGGAACCACACCCACGCCTGCGCTTGAGGCAGCTGTTCGACAACTCACCGAGCACGAATCCAAGGCCGAGTAGCGCTCCCCCGGCTAAGAGGTTGGTTTCCCCGTAATCGAAGTACTTAAGAAACGCGAGCCAATCCTTCTTGATTACGATGATGTGGACACCCTCAGCCAGCATCACCGGGAATACGAGCCATAGCACACGCAACGGTTCACTCCACCACACTGACATACCCTTTGTCGGCATCGACAAGAATCTTCCTCGAATCGGGGATACGTGTGGTAGCGCGCTCAACGCCCAGTACCGCGGGAATACCGTATTCGCGACAGATAATCGCCGCGTGTGACAGCATGCCTCCGGTCTCGGTCACAACCGCCGCCACTCGTTCGAGCACCGGTGTCCAGCCGGGGTCGGTGAACGGGCAGATCATTACCGAGCCACGCTCGACGGTAAGCGCCTCCTCCACAGTCCGTACCACGCGAGCGGGCCCCGTGACGCGGCCCCGACTCGCCCCGATCCCAGTCAGCCCTTCCGCAGGCGTGTCGTCAGCGTAGCTGAAACGAGCGCCGATCTCGTTTGGCGCGGCAAAGTTGCGGTACGAATCATAGATTTCACGGTTGCGCTCGATGTTCGACCGGTCGTCGGCGATAATTTCCGAATAGGTCATGAAGAAGATGTCATCGCCAAGGCCACGCCGATCGGCAATTTCCAAGACGTATTTGCGAATGAGGTAGTACATGCGACTCGAAAGGTCGCGCATCTCCTCGCGCAACCAGACAAATCGGCGCATGCGATCGAGCTTCTTATCGAACGCCCGGCGTCTGTGCCGGGCAATGGCCGCGCGGGTGTCGGTGCGCACCTTCTCATAAGCGGCACACGAGCCTTCGGACGGCTTGGGCACGTTTCGGAAACTCTCCAGCAACTGTTCGACAAACTCCCGGTCTTCATCCCACCGCGGGGCACGCAAATCGAGCTCGCGTCGGCTGTGATGGCGGAACTGCTCGAGAACGGGCGTTACATCGCTTTCGCCCTGAACAGCCAGCCGGCGCAGCGTATGAATCGGCGCCATATGGCGGAGCTCCGGCAGACACTGGACCAGCGCCGGGTATTCGGCCTCAGGAAAGGCCTCGAGGAAGAGCTGTTTGGCAAGAACCGCGCAGTAGATCGTATGGAAGTAGTTTAGCTCAGTGAGGTAGTAATCACGTTCAATCAACACGCGAAACGCGCTCTCTACGTCGTTCGGGACGGGTTCCCAGCGGCTTGCCAGCGAATCGAATCCGCCGGAGAGAAACCGGCGATCGAAAACCTCTTGGCGACGAAAGAACCGCAGCAGGGCAACCGCTGTCGGGACGGTTTTGATGATTCCCCGCAGAGTGACCGAGGTTGTAATGCCGTCTCCCTCGTACTGCGGCGCTATTGAGAGATCCTGATCAAACTCCCGCTCTACGAAACCCGGTAACTTGGCAAGGCACTTCTTCACCGCGCCGAGATTCCAATAAGGGCGCCCGAAAAACATCCTGCCGGCCTGAAAATCATTGTCGAGCAGGCGGAGCTCCCGGCAGAAACCGTTGAGGGCGCGCTGCCACACAAGGTCGTAGAGAGACCACATCAATGGCGTGCATACGGTACTCGACACTCCGCCGTCGCGGAAGTCGGCGTTGGTCCACTCTCCCATTTCGGGTCCAAACGTAATTCGCGTAATTGGGCGCGCCTGCAATACGTAGACCATGCCGTGTTCGACCGCGAACTCAACATCCTGCGGAGCGCCGAAATGGCGCTGTATTCGGCGGACGGTCCGCTTGATGGGCGGGCGATATCGTTCGAGCAGGGGATCGCCGGCCGGAATCGGCCGGGCACGCCCGGCAACCAAGGCGTCCCCGATACCGTTACACGCCTCGATTACAACTTCATCGGCACCGGTAATCGGATTGACCGAGAACGCGACACCGGCAAGCTCGGGCTCGAGCATGCGCTGTACAATGACTTCCATTCCGATTGTCAGCGGGTCGATCCCGTGCTCGCGGCAGTACTCGATTACAGACGGCGCTTCGACTGACTCCCGGCATGCGGCGACGGCCTCGCGCACGTCTTCCAGGGTGTTCAGACCGAGGAAGCTCCGGAACTGTCCGGCAAAGGAGCTATCGCTGCCGTCTTCCACGGTGGCGGAAGAACGTACCGCGATCGGGAAACCCAGTTCCCGGACCGCCCCCGGAAGGTCGGACGGCGAAACGTACAGTTCCGGAACACGAAAACCGGCTTGTTGAAGCTCAAGGAGCATCGCTGCCTTGCCGCCGAGGCGCTGTGAGCTGTGCAGTGTCTCGGGCAGACCATCGATCGGCAGCGTTTCAGTGTGGCGGTGCATGATTCGTTCCCCCATTCGGCCGAGCAACGGCGATTGCACCTGTAACTCTATACTTTACCATAAAAGTCAGATATAGTATAGAGCTTCATTGCGGCATTCTTAACGAATGCGAAAAAAAACAAAAACTCATCGTGGTTGACGGCGGTGTTTATCCTGGAGGGCCACAAAAAATGCGCAGGCTGTTTCCGGTTCTCGCTAATCTTGGGGTAGCTAATGCGATTACCACACTCGGAGTGGTATTCGGTTTCGTCGGAATACTATCTGCGTCCCATGGAGCGCTTCGGGTCGCCGTTACGTTTCTTTTCGGGGCAATCCTGTGTGATCGCGTCGATGGGCAAGTTGCGTATTTGCTGAACGAACAGTCGGATTTCGGCGGCCATTTGGATAGCCTTTCCGACGGGCTCTCGCTGTGTCTGCTTCCCGCTTACCTCGGTTACCAGCTGGGTCTCACGTCCCCGGCATCGGTTGCCGTGCTCAGCTTATTCCTCACCGCCGGTTTGTGGCGGTTGGCCGACTTCAATCTCGCAGGCGTCGTGGTTCGCAACAACCGCTCATACTTTCGGGGGATTCCCACTACTGTCGCAGCTTGCTGGCTGTTGGTGACGATAAGTGTGGTTATGCACGTCGCGGGGCCGGCGGCTCGTCTCGGCTTGTTGGTAGTGTTCGCCGCCGGTACCCTGCTGATGATCTCGCCGGTGCTCTATCCTAAGGAAGGCGCAGCGACGAAAGTATTGTACCTCGCAGTTCCCCTAGGTGTCGTTCTGGTGTGGCTGCCGCCTTTCAACTAGAGGAGCTGCAATTTGATCGGTCCGGAGCAGCAACGGTGCGAGCCGTTCAAGCGGCCGAAGCCGATAGGCCGGTAAACGGCTTGTAAACTTGACTATTTCGCTATATAATTCTTGCCACGAAACCGCTCCTCCAGTGGAACGGGAGTCAAGTTACAAAACTACAAGCTTGAGACCGGAATTCGGCTCCCGGCACCTATGGAGCAGCTGACGTTCGAACCCACAGCGGCTGCACAATACCGCGAATCACCTACGTGGGTCGGCCGGCAATTGGGGGTGCTATCATGGAACATCTCGCTTCATCGACTTGGTCGGATGTCGATCGGACTCAACACAGCAGCCAGATCATCGATTACCTTGATCTGTTGCGGTCGCAGCCGCCGTTCCAGAGGATGAAGGAGCGAACATTCGAGTGGCTGCTGGAAACCGACCCCGAGCAGGTTTTGGACGTCGGTTGCGGCACCGGGGCGGACGTAATCGACCTTGCCAAACGGCTGAAAGGGTCAGACACGGCGCAGGTCGTGGGAGTGGACCGCAGCCAGGACCTCGTGAGCGAGGCTCGCAGCCGTGCCGACGCGGCCGACCTTCCCGTTCCCGTCGAGTTCCAAACCGCGGACGCTACCAGCCTGGATTTCCCGGATGCCACCTTCGATGCGGTTCGCACAGATCGCGTCCTGCAGCACCTGGATCATCCCGACCAGGGATTGCACGAGATGATTCGCGTCACACGCCCCGGAGGCCGGGTAGTGATCAGCGACGTGGATCACGGCGGCCTCATGGTCGATTGCACACGCCCGATGCTCATGCAGCGCATCCACCACTTCGTCGAGACGGCGCTCACCCATCCGTGGATCGGAAGACGGTTACCGGTCATGTTCCAGGATGCAGGTCTGAGCGATCTCAGGGTTGACGTACAGGTCGCCTACCTGTCGTTCGAGTTCATAACGCACATGGTCGGACTCTCGGAGGTGATGACCGCCATGACCGAAGCGGGGGTCTTCACCAAGCATGAAGCCGACGCGTTTGCCGAGGACATGGAGTCGCGCGGCACGAGCGGCCGATGGTACGCCGGTATTCCAGTGTTCGTAGTGCACGGGCGCACCGCTGCTTAGGGCGCGCCGAATCCGAGATCGGACGTGACGTGGCCTGTCTCTACGCGCCGGTCACCGCAGATTCGAGCCGGTGGCCGAGGTTGCGACAGGCGGCTATAACCGGCCGGTGGTCTTCAAAGCGCCGCTTCAGCTCGAGCCCGCAGGCGGCAAGCCGGCTGCGTTGCGCTTCGGTCCAGTGCAGCGCCGGCATCCCCACCGGGCATTCGGCACCGAGTCCGCACGAAAGACACGGCGGATTGTCGGACTTGAAGATCGCCGTCCCCACCACCTGAAAGAAGTAGACGTCGCGGAGGTATTCCAGTATGTCGTCAGCCGCACGCTGGGGCTCCTCACCGCCTACTGCGACAACCGCAGCCGGCAGGTCCCGGAACGCCGGGGTCTGATGATACAGCGGAAAGAGCCGCTCGAGAAACAGGTGGGCCTGCGCGTTGACTCTGCCGTTGTAGTTCACGCCGCCCATTATCACCCCGCGGGCCGCCTCCAGCTTCGGATAGAGCGGCGTCATATCGTCATGGTGGACACAGCGCTGCGTCCGCGCACAGCCGACGCAGCCGTTGCACGCGGCAATGTCCAGATCCGCGAGCCGAATCAACTCGTACTCAAGCCCGGTCTCCTCGGCGATCTGTACCACCATGCGTTCGAGGTTACCTTTTCGGCGAGGGCTTGAGTGAAAGGCGAGGAGCATCTCAGTTTACCTCCCGGCAGAGCATTCTACTATGCCGGCAGTCGAGACGCCACGGGCCGGCTCCGGGATTGATTTCCTACAGTCCTTTCTATAACCCGTTTCAGCGCATTCGACCAGTCGGTGGCGTTTCCGCGCGGCTTGTCCACGGCCTAGGTCTCTCCTGTAGGCTTGTGAGCCGGCATGCTCTCCCTCGGAAAGAAGAAACGACAGCGGGCTGCCACGCCGGCACGAATGCAGGCCGTTGTGATCGAGCAGTTCGGTGGACCTGAGGTCCTGAAGCTGCAGACGCCCGCGGCACAGCAACCGTCACACGAAGAGGTGCTGCTGCGAGTAGCTGCGGTCGGCATCAACCCGGTGGATTGGAAAACCAGGAACGGGCAGGGCGTTGCACGGCAAATCAAGGGGCTGCGGTTCGTCCCGGGATAGGGCGTGGCAGGGACGGTGGAGCAACATGGTGATCGAGTCATGGGCATGGTCAATTATCCGGCCGATGGCGACGGATGTGCCGGGTGCGCGTTGACTGTCTCTACGCAGCTGCTCAAGGTTCCCTACGGTGTCAGCCTGACTACAGCGGCAGTGCTGCCGCTGGCGGTGGTGACCGCGACAGCAGTATCGGGCGGCTTAAGATGCACCTTACCACCGTCAGCGGCCTGCGAAACCTCGCCGAGGCACACAGTCTGAGTGAGACCCGTTGCGTGCGCGGCAAGATCGTTGTCAGCGTGAGCGCCTGAGCCTGTTGGCCTGTCTGGGAAACTCCCGTCGCCCTACCGCATTCGGCTGATAGTTCCAGCACACGGTCCGGATAGTTCTAAAATTGGAAGCAAATCCGCCATTGCCGAATGAATCGGATACAGTACCCCACGTCTCACCCCACTCAGCTTCTCCAACTTGTTGGACAGCGGTGCGGTTAAGTCCCCAACCGTCTCCTACGTCCAAGTGATGCGAGTGCTCCGCAAGACGCGCGTGCCCCCAGAATTGCTCCCCGACCGGCCCGCTGTCAGCCTGCGAAACTTGCCCGTCGTTGCGTTCTCGTGAAATCTCGCCCTGCCTGGCCGGTTTGCGGTTGCGTTCCAAGATGGAGTATCATACAATTATAGTCAGGTTTTATTGTCTGTCGTTCTTTCCCGTGAAGGAGGATTCAATGGTCTACCTTACCCGATCACAGTTGGTTTCGGAGAGCAAATGGAAAGAGGCTCTGGAGTTTGCCGTCAAGGCGCGCGATTACATTCGTAAAGACCCGTTGGTTGCGCAGGCGGATGTACTCATGGGCGTGAACGGAAACCTTAGTCGCCTAAACTACTTCGTTGTCTTCAAGAGTCTGGCGGATGAAGAAAAGTGGACTGAGAAGACAGGGCAGGATCCGGAATACCAGAAGCTCCTGCAGGAGTCCTTTTCGGTTTCCGTCCCCAATAGTGCGGAAGACAATCTCTACAGAACCCTGCCGTAGCCGAGCGGTAGCGCCGGGATCAACCGCCGGCCTCGGAGCGCGAACGGAGAAGCCGGCCTGGTTCGAGCTGAAGTTAGGCGGAGGAACCTTAAGGCGGATCCTGACCAAGTTGTGTGCCTGCGGATGGGATAAAGGCGGAAACCGCTTCGACGTACGCTTTCGGCTGTTCTGCGTGTGGGATATGTCTTGATTTCTTAAATGTGCTCACTGTAGCGGATGGCAGCACCTCGGCGAGCTTGGTGATGACCGACGCGAACTGGGGTGGACTCTCTTCTCCGAGCGTAAGGAGAGCCGGGCGCGCGAATCCTCTAATCTACTCAAGATCGAAGGACATGACCTCTGGATCGTTCACCTCATCGCGGTGACTCTCCGCATGCTCGATACGCATCTGCTTCGCTTCGGGCGAGAATCGGTGCCACAGGCCGGCTCCCAGCGCTTCCTCGACGAACTGTTCAGCGGCACCGGCATGGTCACCGGATGCAATCCGCTCAGCGACTGCTGCGTCGATTCTGCCCTGCTCCTCGATCACCGTGCCTATCGCAGGGTCGTCAGCCACGAGCAAGAACAGCGGCGGCTCGTGGCCTGTGATGCCCCGGAGGAGGGCGGGTCGCCGGCCGGCCAACCGGAGCGCTATCGAGGAACCAAAGGATTGTGAAACCACCCAGGTGGGGCTATCCCTGAATGCTCGAACAGCGCGGCAAGGTCGGCGACATCCTCGCGGACGCTGCCCTGTCCGCTCGGACCATCAGATGAGGGGGTAGTGTTGTGAAGGCAGACACTAATGACAGCAAAGCCGAAGCAGCCGCCGGAGCTCTCTCGTGCGTACTGGAAGTACCGCACCGCGGTTCGGGTGGCGGTGACGCAATCGAAGTTCAAAGCGGAGCGCGTTCCATGAACGATTGCTGGAGGCGACTCAGTCGCTCTCGTGTAGCTCAGTGGGCGCCGAAGAGCAGGACCACTGGTTTCGAACCATCTCCGCCACGGCGGCCCTTGGTGCCGCAGTGCCGCATCCTGGAGAGCACCCTTTCCGGGCCCATACGGCGCCACAGTCGCCAAAAATCTTGGCAACCTCGGAATAGGCCCTAACCGCCGGCGCCCGTTGAGCCTGGTGGTGCAACTTCAATATCCTGGCCCGTTGCAAAGCCGGAAGCCGGCCTCTCCTTTGCCGTTTGGTCGGGACCGCCGGTTCTCCACGTCACCGATGCGCCTGAATGTTACGGGGCTTATAGAGCTCCTCGAGATACGCGATATCCGACTCCGATAGCTGCAGATCTACCGAACCAGCAAGCTCCTCGAGGTGGTGCAGTTTCGTGGCGCCGACGACCGGAGCCGTAACAACGGGTTTGTGCAACAGCCACGCAATCGCAATTTGGGCCGGGGTATGACCGAGCTCGGTAGCCTTTTCGACCAGGCGCCCTACTATCTCGAAGTTGGCATCTGCATACCACTCAGTCAGATTGTCGTCACTTCGCGCTCTTGTTGTTTCGTTCCCTTGAGGACCGTCTCGCTTGCCCGTAAGCAGCCCTCTGGCGAGAGGGCTCCACGGGAGGACACCGATCCCTTGGTCGAGACAGAGGGGCAACATTTCCCGCTCCTCCTCCCGATAGAGAAGATTATAGTGATTCTGCATGGTTACGAATCGACTGTAACGGTAAAGGTCGGAGGTGTAGAGCGCCTTGGCAAACTGCCATGCAAACATGCTGGAGGCGCCGATATAGCGTGCTTTCCCCGCCCGCACGACATCGTTGAGAGCTTCAAGCGTTTCCTCGATCGGCGTCTGATAGTCCCAGCGATGAATCATGTAGATGTCGACATACTCGGTGCCGAGTCGACGCAGTGAGCCGTCTATCGAATCCAGGATATGCTTGCGCGACAAGCCCCGAGCGTTCGGATCGTCGCTCATGGGGTGATACACTTTCGTGGTGATAACGACCTCATCCCGGCGAGCGGACTCCGCGAGAGCGCGACCGGTTACTTCCTCGCTTACCCCAATTGAATACATGTCCGCGGTGTCGAAGAAGTTGATCCCCAATTCGAGCGCTTTTCGGTAAAACGGTAGCGCCTCCGCTTCGTCGAGCACCCACTCACGCCATCGCGATGATCCGTAGGTCATAGTCCCGAGACATAGCCGAGACACTTTCATGCCGGTGGCACCTAATCGTACGAATTGCATTGTTGCCTCCTGCCTCAAGACTACAGGCTCCAACACTGAAGGCTCTTCGCCCATCTGTAAATACTAATTCTATCCAATAGAACAGACCCGGCAAAAGCCCAACACCGTGTCTTAGCTGCAAAATCTAGTTGTCTAAGTCTTTGCAGTGGTCCACACTGAATCTATGGAAGTCGTCAATGTTCACGATGCGAAAACGCGTTTTTCGCAGCTGCTTGCGCGCGCACATGCGGGAGAGGAGATCATTCTGGCAAAAGGTGGTGTGCCGTGGGCTCGGCTGGTACCCTTGGAGGAGGCGACAGAGCGCCGACCGGGTCGCTACCGCTCGGAGGACGTGCCGGAGGGTTTTTTCGAAGACCTCCCGGATGAAGAGCTGGCGGCATGGGACAAATAGCCTACTTGCTGGACACCCACACGCTCTTGTGGTGGTGGTCGTCACCGGAACGGCTCAGTCCGCGGGTATTGAGTCTCGTCCGGCAGCCGGATCACGACGTCTACGTCAGCGTGGGTTCCGCCTGGGAAATCGCGACCAAGCATCGCATCGGCAAACTGCCTTCAGGTGCCGCTATACTCCATGACTGGGATAGGAGAGTGCGCGAGGACAGGTTTCTGCCCCTCCCGATCAGTGCCGGCCACGCCCGCAAGGCAGGCGGATTGATTCACGATCACCGCGACCCTTTCGACCGCGTTCTCGCGGCACAGAGCATGCTCGGAGGACTTCCGGTCCTCAGTAAGGATGCACGCCTCAGTGCCCTCGGAGCGGAACGGATCTGGGACTAGCAACGTCCGATTATACCGGCATCGGGCGTAGCGAGGCGTATACATCGGCAGCCGCTAATGCCGGAACCTACACCCTAATCCTCAATAATGATACCGACACGAGATGATCCGCAGTTCCTCGTCGGCTACCTCATAGATCATCCGGTGTTCTTCGTTGATCCGTCGAGACCAACACCCCTGCAGCTGATGCTTCAGCGGCTCCGGCTTGCCGCTACCGTCGAATGGCGAAAGCATAGTATCTCGGATAAGCTCATTTATCCGGCGCAGCATGCGTTTGTCATTCCTCTGCCAGTACAGATAGTCACTCCACGAGTGCTCGGTGAACACGATCTTCATTCTTCAATAAGCTCTCGTTCGGTGGTCGCTCCACTTCGTGCGGCACTGAGTGACTCACTAAGGTGCTTCGCATTTGCTTCGCTTGAGAGTAGGTAGGATGTCTCCAGAAGGCTGTTATACTCATCAAGTGAGATCATCACAACGTTCTCGTTGCCCTTCCGCGTTATGATAAGCGCTTCCCGGTCACCATACACCCGATCGAGATACCGCTTGAGATTCTGACGAAGATCCGAATAGCTGACAGCGTCCATGGCGGATACCTCCTATAAGTACAATATATTGTACAATGATGTGAGAATGCAAGATCCGATTACTCGGGTGGTGGTCAACCAGATTAGCCGAATACGCAGAGTTCTGCTTAACGCTCCGCATCACCTGCACCCTCGCAGGAGCGCAGCGACCAGAAGGCGTCCGGCGGATGCCCAATCTTATGTGGCCAGCGGTAAAACCGTCTCCGACGGGAAGCAGGAAGTCCGTTCTGCCCGTATATCTCTATGTGAACGCAGCAGCTTTTTCGGAGACGATTGCGCCCAACTGGTATATTCCCCGCGGGGGAACGAGCTCCATACCATCTTCGAACATCACTTTGCCGACTCCTGCGAGCAATACGACGAGAAGCACGCCGCCACCTACGGCATGTACCGCCTCGAACGTATCCGGAGAATCGACAAGCGGTCTTCTACATATGGCGACTACCTCCAGGGCCGCCGCACGCATCCACTGTACCAGTCCCGAATGTGGCCACGACTACTTCCGGCCGTTTTCGTGCAAAGGTCTCTACCTCTGTCCGTCCTGTAGCCGCAAGCGCACCCTCTTCTTTGCCGAGCATCTGACCAATGAAGTCCTTCTCGAACTCCCAGATCGCCGCCCGGTTTCGATCCTGATCGGCTCACCTGATACCTTCCTCCGGCACGCGGCTCGGGAAACGTGGCTTCGGGCGTCCGCGCATTCGGGCACTGCACCAGATAATGTTCCAGGCGACGGCGTCGCGAGGCGGAGGTCAAATCTCCACGGTGGTACGTGGTGTCGATTCCAAGGCCGCTAAACTCCCTGGGTCGCACTGTTAGTTACCAAAAGTGTAGATCTGCTTCCATTCGCGTGCGGACATCAGCGAGTTCGAACACCTCCTCTGCGTGGTGGACCCCAGCCGGGTACCCGCCGGAGTAGATCTCCTCGGCGATGATCGCCGCGAAGCGTCCGGTGTTCACATTGACGTCACGCCCGGTGGCCGCCGCCTCCAGAGTCACTGGCTCCCCACCGCGCTCTCCCGAGACAATGACCTTCAAGGCGATCACATCCGATCCGCTCGTTGCGGCCATCAGTTTTCTCATTCCGTATTTCACGAACGGGAAGCGAAGCAACGCAAAGAATCTCACGCTCGAAAGCGCATGCATCATCCAAGTGCTGAACCGCGAGTCGGTGCAGGTTCGGTGCGAGACGTGTGCCAGTCCGAGCGTGCGTGGCAGGACGTAAGGCTCCGGAAACTCGAACCGATACGCCCGGTGTCGACCGAGGTCGTCGGGGAACGTCGTCTGCTTGCCGTCCGAGAACGGTCGATATCGGTGTATCGAACCTTCCTCGGGGATCACGATGTCCTCGGCCAGGTGATCCAACATCAGCTCGTTGAGGGTGTCTCCTTGCTCGTTGCCGTCCCCCACCATGAGGTAGATCTCCGCTTGCTCGGCCGTGTCAAGCTGGGAGACACAGTCCTTGACGAGCAGATTCGTCAACCCGGGTGAGAGTCCCACACTCAATAGTGCGGTTGCCCCACGAGATTCCGCCAGATTGCCGAGAGGCTCCACCAGGGACAGGAAGGAGTAGAGTTCGGTGATATCTACGTAATGGGTCCCGGTGTTGAGACACGACTCGACGAAAGCGGAACTTTCCTGTGGAATACAGACGACGACCAGCTTCACGTCGTCGAACAGACCCTCGTCGGCAGCACGGGCGATGTCCACTTTTCGTGCCAGGACTGCGCCGTCTGTCGTCTTGGCAAATGCCTCAGCCTTCTCGAGATCTCTCCCGGCGGCGACGACCCGACCCGGAACCGCCTTCGCCAGCTCCAGACATACGTTGCGTCCGACCTGCCCATACCCACCGATCACCAGGACGTTTTCCTTCATCACCTACCTCGCGGCTAATCCTAATTTAGTTACTTCTTGGTCGTCAATTGCTGAGTTATTTTATCAGAATTTCCTAACGGGCAAGAGCGAGGCCGGGCGAACTCACCCGAGCTCCTGAGGAATATCGGCGGTGTCGATTACCTGCTTTTTGTCGATCGCGCCGAGGAGGATCGCGCGGTAGCATAGAGAGTTGACCGCGCTGGCGATCCCGCCGGTGCGGCGAAAGATCTCCATCTTGGCGTTGTCGGAGAACAGCGACCCGGTATACTTCACGATCGCAAGCCCATGCTCGATATACCCAATTGTCTCCTCGAGGCTCATTGCGCTCAAGTGGTGAGTGAGTCGGATGCGTGCGCGCAACGCGTCGAAGTGGGCGAACCCGAGCGTTGTTGCTAACTCCGGTTGACCGGAGATGATGAAGGTGATGCGGTGTGCCGAATCGGCGTCGAAGCTGGTCATCGCCTTGAGCATCAGCAGCGCCTCAGCAGCGGCGTCCTGGGCATCGTCGATTACGACAACTGGTTTACGCTTCGCCTCGGCAACCGCGTCGTAGGACACCGGCTTGGCCTTGGTGATCGAATGCGGCGGGTCGATCTTCATGCCGGAGAGGATGAGCTTATAGAGTTCCGCCGGACGGCCGATGCTGCCGCGCAGGTAAATCACTTGGTAGTCGGTGGTGTCAAAGCGGTGAGTTGCCGAGCGCAGCTGTGTCTGCCGTTCGCGCAGCTCGGTGAAGTAGCGTGCGGCGTTTTGAGAGACCTCGACCGCCGGTGTATCCCGTTCTTCGGGAAGGCGCGCGGCGACGGGATTGGCGAGGGTGTGCACCGCGAGCGTTTCAACGCAGACCTCACCCTCATAGCGCCACACCACAGATAGATCAAAGGGGTTCTAGCGCACCTCGCTTACCGTGCCGTGAGGAGCTTTGGTGCGGTACTTGTTGCCCTCAAGCTTGACGGTGCCGTACTTGTGCACGCTGCGGGTGTCGTGAACGAGAAACAGCGCTTCGAACCACCGCAAGTCTTTGATTCTGCGGTGAGCGCTTGAGAGACCCGCGGCAAAGCGGGTATCGGCAGGCTCGCCGGTGGCCGAATGGTTGCGGCGGTTGTACTCCACCTCGATCCAGGCCCACAGGGCACTGTTGAGCTCTTCGAGGGTGTGGAATCCGACGCGCTGCGCTTCGCTCTGGAACTCGTTCTTGAGCGTTTTCATCACAGCCTTGATTTTGCCTTTACACCAGCTTTGATACGGGCGGTGATGGATTTTGCGGACCCCGAGGCGTGAGAGCACGAAGGCAAACTGAGAGGCGACATAGACATGACCGTTGTCGAGGTATGCCTTTTTGGGGATGCCCCAGCGTAAGACCATCGTCTTAAACGAATCCTCCATGCGGGGAAGCTTCTCATCCCAGTAGTAGCGGGCGAAGAGAATCTTGCGCGAGTAGTCGTCGACCCAACCGAAGAGGTAGGTCTTTTTCGCCTTCTCAGGCTTGTCGGGGTCGGGAAGCCAGATGCCGTCACGGGCGTCACCCTGCACGAGCTCCATCGACTCGAGCGCTTCAAACTGCCGGTATGAACGCCTCTCGGGGTCAATGGCCTTGGCGGCGCGCTGCTTCTGCGTGAGCCCCTGCTCGGCGAGAAAGCGGTAGATCGAGCGGTCTGAGACGCCCGAGATTGCATCGTGGTATTCACGATCGCTGGTGAGCATCCGCCGCAGCTGCAGCACGGTGCGTCGTGGGTGTTCTTCCACAAGCGCGAGGAGCTTCTCTCGTAGCGCCTCGTTGTGAATGCGTGGCGATCGCGATTGCGCAGTGCGGCGGCGGAGCAGCAGGCCTTCGGCTCCCCGCTCTCGGTAGCGCCTGAGGTAATTGCGAATGGTGCGCTCGCTGATGCCGTGCTGTCTGATATAGCCGCGGCGGATCTCTGCGCGTTCGCTCTCATCGATACGCTCCTCGAGCAGTGTTTCAACGAGCTGCATGCGCTGTTGCCAGTCCTCGAGGCGTTTTTCATCGAGGTGTGTCCAATCTTCGCTGTTCATGCCTGTTCCTCCTGTGATGGGAAGCTCCTATCACGGCGGACAGCCTGCGAGCGAGACACAACACGATGGTTCTTTCTGCAATAGTTTCCACAGCGCCGCCTGCAGAAACGACTCGAGTGCAGCAAACGGTGCTGTCGCTCTGCCGGCCCGCTCCTGCGCAGTGAGTTCTGCAAGGTAGAGCATCTGCAGGTGTTCGAACGAGGCGGTATCCGGGTCACTTCTCGGCAGGTCGCCGAGTTCCGGCGTGGATGAGCGGCGCTGGGAAAGCTCGAGGGCCACGTAATTGACCGCGTCGTTCAGTGCCGCAAGTAGTCTGCCGGCTGTTCGGGGATCAATGCAGCCGAGGATCTCGCACACCCGTTCGGTGGTGCGTTCCTCTGCTGAGAGCTCTGCCGCCTCAAGCAGGTAATCGAGTCGGATTACGCTTGGGGGAATGAGAAACTCAGGCAGCAATCGTTTTGTGTATTGCTTTCCCTGCTCTTGAGCCCACGAACAGAAGATCACCGGAATGATGATCGGGATATTCTCCCGGGTGTCCCGGTCACGGTAGTTGCGATTAACATAGCCGTTGATACGTCCGGGATGGACTGTTTCACACAACAGGCATGGAGTTTTGAGGCAATCGAGGTGGAACTGATGGAGAAAATCGGATAGGTTGTAGTCGATGACTGTGGTGCTTTCACAGTTGTCACCGGCGTTCCCGCTGTGGCTGCAGCGGGGCGCCTTTTTTCATTGGCCGGGAGGGAGGAAAACTTCCTGGTCAGCCGACGGAATCTAGTATCGGCAGGTTTCTCAAATCACGGAAGTCTTCGCTGGCGAGGAACATGCTCGAGAGGCTGCAGAAACTCTTGTTCCAATATCTCACCAATCGTTGGTGTCGAAATCGTTTCTGTCATCATCTCACCTCCCATGATCAATGATAATCCTCTATGCCCACATCAAAAGCATCGCCGTTCTCAAATCGGAAGCAAATCCGCCATTGCCGAATGAATCTGATACAGTACCCCACGTCTCACCCCACTCAGCTTCTCCAACTTGTTGGACAGCGGTGCGGTTAAGTTCCCAACGGTCTCAGCACTATCGATCAGCATCATCTTCACCAATGCTCGTCTGTGGATCTCCGGTGGAAACCGTTTCGATCGTCTCTGTCCATAGATTGGCTCAGTTTCCTTATTTTTGAAAGACCGGATCACATTCGTACTATACGTGATACGCATATATCTGCCGAACAGACAAAAGCATTCACCGAATACTTGGAGAGATTTGCAGCGCCGTTCTCATCGGCACTTCGTTTTCGACGCCGGTGCCCTCGTTCCGATGCTCGGAAAATGCGTAGAAAGGTCACTCTGATCGGCGCGGCTTATCCGCGTCCGCTCCAGGCTTTGGTTCGGCGGTCCTACGCTTGATTCCCAGTGATCCGCAGGCCTCAAGAAAGATGTCCTCGATCTTGCTCTGAATGTCGAGTCCCGAAAAGAACGAGAGTGCGACAGAATCATGATAAGGCATTGGTCCACCGACCATGCTCCAGAACTCGGTTCGCTCAAGGAGTACGAGTGTTCCGTCTCGCTCAAATGTGATTCGGTGAGGGAACTCCCCGTCTTTCTCCAGTTCTGCATCGCTGCGACTCATGAGATCAGACCAGTTCCGGCTATGAGCGAGCTCCTCGTGCCAAGACCTGAGAAGTCCACGATGCTTACGAATCCAATACTCGGCGGAGACTCGGTCCGCCTGTACTAGCTCGGCGAGTCGGGGGACGGCTATACGAGCAAGAGCCCACGGCTCGACGG
>PUPD01000043.1 GCA_003552985.1 Spirochaetaceae bacterium | reverse complement strand
GTCTCACCGGCAGCCGCAAGGTGTCGCGGCTCGAGCTCGAGTTCGAAGGACGGGAAAACGGCCGCATGTATATCGACGAGGTGCACTGGCGGGATGCGCGGTTGAGCGTGGAGGGAGCGGCCTCGGCAGCGCTCGCCTATCAGTACCCGGACACCCTGATGGAGATCGGGGAGTTTCCGGTGCTCGCCAATCTGCGCCTGCGCGAAGACCTCGCGGTGCGAAGCGGCGGCTTTTCGCCCGAATCGGACTTTGCCGATCGCCCCGGCACCTTCAGCTCGCGCACCGGCGTGGGCGCCGACGTGGCGCGCGTGAGCCTCGATACCGAGTTCGAGGTGGTGAGTGCCGACGAGCGCGTTACCACCCTGGGCGGACATCAGATTCAGGCGCCGGCCGAGACCGCGCCGGTGATGCTGTTTGAGGAGTACCGCCGCAACTACAACGCCTTTCGCCCCTCGATGTCGCGGCGCGCCGGGGTTCGCCTCGAGCGTAGCAGGCTCGGCATCATGCGCTTCGACAACACCGCCAACCTCCGCGACACCCGCCTGCAGCAGGACTGGCGGACGCAGCTCACCTCGCTTTGGGATGGAAACTGGCGACTCCGCACCGACGGGCGACTCGGGCAGACAGCCTCGGGCTACACACTGCCGGACGAGAACTACTTCGTCTCGTGGATGGACAGCTACACCCTGACGGTACCGTGGCAGGAAGGGACCAGCACGAGACGCAGCGGCGAGAGCAATCTCAGACTGGATTACGAGCGCGAGCGGTTCGCGCTCAACTGGCACCCGACGCTCGCGTATCAAAACCTCAGCGTCACTGAGGACCGCCAGCGCAACCGTGGGACCTTTCGGCTACGAGCTCCCTTCCGCGCGCCGATCTTCGACCCCATCCGGCTGACCCTGACCCCGAGCTACACGCGTAGCTTCTCCAACACCGCGATATCACCCGCTAACGAAGGCTTCGGCGACGACCTCCGGCAGTACTTCCGGGAGCTCGAACGCCAGGACTACATCTATGCCTCGCCGCCGTTCGCCGAGCTGTTTATGGATGCCGACAACCTCAGCTTTGCCGAAGCCTCGGAACCGCTCCCCTATGCGCGCTACAGCCCGGCGACGGCTCTCGAGGCTTCGCGCCCGTTCGGATCGCACTGGCGCGATCTCCTGATTCCGAGCACCGCGCGCACCGATATAGAGCGCACCCTGACGCGCGATGGCGACGCGCTCAGCGACCGCCGCCAGTACGGGCTCAGTCTCACAACCGCAGCGGTGAACCTGTTCGGTCGCCGCGGAGCCTATCCTGTGTTTGACCTGTATCAAAGCGATGAGTTTCGCAACACGCTGAGTTACCGGTTGCGTGAGTCCCCTACCGGCACCATCGACGGATGGGACACCCGCGTAACGAACGAGCTCCGCTTCTTCGGCCGCGAGCACCGCCGGCTGGAGATCGAAAACAGCGTGCAGTTCGAGCGCAACGACGATTTCGCCCGCGAGCTCGAAACCGAAGCTCGCTTTCTGTGGCGCTGGTATCCTATCTCGATCTTCGGGTTCGAACGCCTACAGTCGTTCGTGGAACGCGGTGCATACTACCAGCACACCGAACGTCTGAAGATCACCGCACGGCGCTACGAGGAGAACCCGCAGCGTAACCTCGTGACCGTCGTGGTAGGCCACGAGACCGCGCTGCAGATACCCGAGCGTGGCTCTATTCGCGCTTATATCGATCTTGGTTGGGGGCTCGAGCCTTTCGAGGTCACCGAGGATGATTACGTCGATCAGGTGCTTCTAGGCGTACAGGGAGGTATCGAGGCACGGTTCCAGTATTGACCGCCGGTAGGCATAGCGATGACTCCGTAATCTGTGCTACCTTACCGAGCGTTATGGCGAGCACGCAGCGTAGAGTTCAGGTTTTGGCGCCGGAGGTAGCGCGCAAGATCGCTGCCGGAGAAGTCATCGAGCGCCCCGCCTCGGTAGTGCGCGAGCTGCTCGACAACGCCATCGATGCGGGAGCCGGCTCCGTCGAGCTGCAGATAGCCAACGGGGGAATCGACAGCGTACGTCTGGTAGACGACGGGTGGGGAATCTCACCGGAAGATCTCTCGACCTGCATTCTTCCTCACGCCACCTCGAAGATCAGAAGCGCCGAGGACCTCGAGCACGTTGCGAGTCTGGGATTTCGCGGCGAGGCGCTTGCGAGCATTGCAGCCGTTGCACGGCTTGAGATCACGTCACGAACGCCGGGAAACGATACCGCGTACCGTTTGACGGCGGAAGCCGGCAAAGCAAAGCCGCCGCAGCCGGTCGCGGCACAGCCGGGGACCACAGTCGTGGTAAATAACCTCTTCTACTGCGTACCGGCACGCAAGAAGTTTCTCAAGAACCCGCGCGCTGAGTCGGCCGCCGTACGTGCGACTCTCACCGAGAGGGCGACCGCATTCCCGGAGCTGCAGTTTCGCTTTTTCGTCGACGGGTCGCTGCGCGCGTTTTATCCCCCGGCGAGTGCGAGCGAGCGCATTGCGGCCCTGTTCGCAGACGCCGTGCCGGCGAATCAGCTGCATGAGATTCGCGGCTCGGGCCCGGGGTTCCAGATCACCACCGTGCTCGCCGCTCCCGAGCACTATCGCCGCGACCGCAAACAGATTCAAGTATTCGTCAATCGCCGCCGCATCGCCGAGTTCGCGTTCGTGCAGGCGGTGGAACATGCGTTTACTCCGTTCATGGCCGGCGGACGATTCCCGATCGCCTGTGTGTTTATCGAGTGTGAGCCGGAGCTTGTGGACTTCAACGTGCATCCCGCCAAGAAGGAGGTGCGTTTCCGCACTAAGGCCGAGATACGACGCCGCCTTGTCGAGGTCATCCGCGAGTTCCTGCATGCGTATGATCGCTCTCGCCACGATCTGCGCACTGTGCCCCCCGCCGACCACGGAACGCCGCCGCCCGCGAGCGAAACGAGCACCGCGGGCCTCTTCACCGAAGACAAGGAGCAAGGGCTCTCAGCGGGAGAACGAGTCGCGATGATTCACCGTAGCCGTGCGCCGATCGTGCCGGATACTCCGCCGGCTCCGGCCGGTGCTGAGTTTCGCTACCTGGGGCAGGTTTACGGGGTGTTTTTGCTGGTCGAGTACCGGGGGCGCCTGTTTGCCCTAGATCAGCACGCCGCACACGAGCGCGTGCTGTACGAGCGCTATCGAGCTCATCGGAACCGGCAGCAGCTGCTGGTTCCAATCGAGATTGAAGCCGACGAAACACAGGAGCGGCATCTTTCGGCTTCACAGGCGGCCTGGGCCGAGCTGGGCCTGACTCTGACACAGCTGGCCCCCGGCCGCTGGCGGATCGAGGCGGTGCCCGCCGCCTGCCGCGACGAGGAACAGCTCCTGAGCGAAGCCGTGCTCGAGGCCGCCCCCCATACCGATTCGCTCAGCGACCGCTTCTATACTGAGTTGGCGTGTAAGGCTGCAGTGCGCGACGGCGATCCGCTCGAGCCGGGAGCGGCCGAGCAACTGATAAGCGACACGCTCAGATTACCACAGCAGCGCTGCCCCCACGGCCGGCCGCTGTGGATCGAGATCTCGCGCGAGGAGCTCTTTCGCCGCGCGCAGAGGCTCTGAGCAGCCTACAGACTTCCGAGGATCGATTCTACTTCGTCGCGGTCCTCGTAGGCGTCGTTCCGCGCGAGAAGATCTTCCAGCACTGAGCGCGCGCCGTCGGTGTCCTCGCGTGCGACCAGCACCTCGCCGAGCCGGTGGTAGGCCCGCCAGAAGTCGGGATCCTTGTCGAGAACGGCCCGCAAGTGCTCCTCTGCGTCGGAGAACCGCTCGGCGCCGATATAGGCAATCGCCAGATCGTAACGCAACACGGGATCTTCCGGATCTCCCTCACGCGCAATGCGATAGTGGTCGATTGAGTTCTCCCACTGCTCGAGCTCGCGATACACCTTCCCGAGGTTGTTGTTGAGCTCAACCGAGTCAGGATCGATCCGATACGCAGTCTCCAGCAGCTCGAGCGCCTCGTTATACAGCCCCTCCTGCTCAAGGATGCGCCCAAGCTCCACGTACGGACTGACGTATCCACGATCAAGCGAGATTGCCCTGCTGTGTGCGTCGATGGCGCTGTCGATCTCCCCACGCTCTTCCTGAATCTGGCCGAGCGTGTAGTGATACTCCGGCGGCGAGTCGTTCAGCTCGATCGCGCGGTTGATGGACTCATACGCCCCATCAAGGCTACCGCGATCCTTCTTCACGAGGGCGAGATTGTAGTTGTTAGAGGCGCTGTCAGGGTTGGCATCGAGCGCGCGACGGTAATAGGTCTCGGCCCGGCGCAGATCCCCCGCTCGATAGTATGCCGCGGCAAGTCTGCTGTTGTACTCCGGATTACCAGAATCATGCTCAAGCGCCTTCCGATAAGCGGCGATCGCTGCGTCGAGGTCGCCCTGCGAAGCCTTGATTCGCCCGATGCGGTAATGGGAGCGCGCATCGTCAGGCTTCACCTCCACCGCCGAGTGCAGCGCGTTCAGCGCGCGCGATTCCGAGCCGAGCTGCAGATTGGTTATCGCCAGGTTGTAGTAGGCGTTAGGATACTCAGGCTCGAGGTCAACAGCCTTTTCGTATGAGCTACGCGCATCGCGAAACTCCCGCACCCGAAACTGCGCGTTTCCGAGGCGGTACCACAGCTCGGCGCTTTCGGTGTGCAGGTCGCTCGCCCGTACGAACTGATCGAGCGCGTCATCGAACTCACGGCGCTCGTGGTGGACCTTGCCACGCACGAAATACGCCCGCCAGGCGTTACTGTTCAGGTTGAGCGCTTCATCGACATGTTCAAGAGCGCGGCGCTGCGCGCTGCGGCTCTCAGGCTCCTCGTCGAACACGCTCTGCGCGATTCCGGCGTGAGCTTCGGCGTGATACCTGCGCTGCCGTGACTCGTCTTCAAGCGCAATATCCAGGGCCGACTCGAAGCGCTCGCGTGCGCGCGAATAGTTCTCCCGCCGCAAGGCACGCTCGGCTTCATCGAGTAGCCGCGTAATCCGCTGTTCCTTCTCCCGCTGTTCCTCTTCGAGCTCGGCGAGGCGGCGTTGCTCCGCTTCTTCGGCGCGCCGTTCAGCCTCGCGCCGAGCCTCCTCGGCCTCGGCTTCTTCCCGTGCACGCCGGCGCTCCTCGGCAGCCTCACGCGCCACGCGCTCGGCTTCCTCACGGCTGCGTTCAGCTTCGGCGCGAATGCGCTCCAGTTCCCGGAGCTCATCCTCGCTCACGTCGCCCCGTTCGCGGGCCGCCTCGAGCTCTTCCTGCGCAAGCCGTTCAGCCTCACGCTGCTGCTCACGACGCGCCTCCAGGATTTCGCTGCGCAGCTCGCGCGCCTCCTCGTCGCCGGAGTCGCGAATCAGCAGGTCATCGATCAGATCAAGCGCGCGTTGATACTCGCCGTCTTCGTAGTATTCGCGCGCGAGCTGCAGCGTGTTGCGACGCGTTATCTCAGCCTCGGTGAGCTCCGGCTCCGCGTCACGCCCGAAATACCATATCGCCGTGCCCACGCCGCCGAGCAGCAACAGTGCAGCCAACAGACCGACCGCAACGACCTTGCCTTTTCCGTACATCATCAACCTCGCTTATGCCCGCACGCCGTGGCTAATCCACGATGTCAAGCTCATCATCATACTCTTCAATGTCCTCGGATGGAGCCGAAAAGGTGCGCCCTTCGTCGCGGGAGGTACCGAGCGAATCCCGCACAGTTTGCAGCAGTGCTCTGCGCCGCTCTTCGGCCTCTCGTTTACGCCGCTCTTCTTCAGCCCGGCGCCGCTCTTCCTCAAGCCGCGCCTGCCGCTCCTCCTCCTCTTGCCTGCGGCGCGCTTCTTCTTCCTGTTCAATTGTATCGCGCAGCAGCGCAATCATCTTCTCCACTTCCGTACGCTGCGTGGATTGGGGATCATGCTCCAGATACGTGGTGTAATCCTCCACCGCTTCCGAGTAGCGCGAAGCGCGAACATGCAGATTGGCTCGGTTCAGGTACGCCTCTGCAAACTGTTGGTCGTACTCGAGCGCTTTGGTGTACAACTCCTTGGCTTCCTCACGATTGCCGAGACGCTGGTGATTGTTGGCGATGTTGTAATACAAGGTACCGCGGTCCGCGCCGGAGACCTCGAGCCCATCCGTCATAGTCTCGATCGCGCGCTCGAACAGGCCAAGCTGCTCGTACACCACCCCAAGGTACAGATACACCTCTGGGTTATCCGGCTCCTCTTCAAGCGCCT
>PUPD01000229.1 GCA_003552985.1 Spirochaetaceae bacterium | reverse complement strand
ATTCTCACCAGAGAGACCTCAATAGTATTTAGCAAAAAATATTTTAAAATCTTCAGGGCAGGATTAAAGCGAGATTTCTGAGAGAATTGGTTTTTCTGGGCCATGTGTTTTGGCTTGGGACCTCCTAAATAAAGAAGACGGGACTTCTTGACTCTCAAGGTGGTGGAGCTCTTTCAGAATCTCAGCAGCTTGGCCTGTTTCCACTGCTTGCGGGTCCAGGGCTTTTCCTGACTGATGGTGAAAATAGCATACTTGCAGGCTCCAGACCATAAAAGCCATTTTCTCCTGGATGAGCCTGAAAAAACGCCTCAGATTCGATTCTAAGCCCTGTCAGATAAGGTTTAAACCAGGAAGTGAGAGCAAAGCTGAGCATCAGTTGAAAATGGCTCCATTAAGCTGTCCATGGGTGGCTCCATTAGGCTGTCCATTGGCAGAGACCCATAAGCCAAATCTGCTGCATATGAAACACGTGTAGGTTATTGCTGGTAATCTGTAGGGATAGGTCGAAAAATATTACGAGGACTGACAACATAATAGCCGAAGACTGCAATAAGAAGGGGAGCAAAGGATGTTCCTGCTCCCCGATCATCTCTATCATAAAGCCAGTTCAAGCTGTTTATTCATCGTCATCCAAAAGGAGCATGAGCACTCCGGGCAGGACTGCAGGTTTGTGCTCAAGGTAGACATTGCGCACCGACTCCACTACTGAGCCAGATCCGTTATTTGCGCCCGTGGAATAGTAACCCCGGGCACGGATGAAAATGTTCTGGTTGCTGGGTAAAGAAAGACCGGTCAATTCCCAGCCGCCGGATGATAATATTTTGACTTTTCTTGTTCCCTCTCCAAGAGGAACATAGGTATTGCCGTCTGTTGACAGCTCAAAGGTGACACGATCCACTTCCGGCCCTGCGCCTATTCTGATTGTGCGAAGATATGGAAATGATACAAGGCGTATATTGTAACGTTTCCAGTATACAGATGAACCATCCTCGGCAATGGACAGGAGTTGTCTTGAGGATATGGGACTGGACAGCCTGGCGATTCGTTCCCGTGGCTTACCGTCTATTTCGGTGAAGCTGCCTCCGGCCACTATCTTGCCGTCGGCCTGGATGGCCAGAGCATAAATCGTGAAATCCGCCCCGGGATTGAAATCCTCATCAAGGGTGCCGTCAGGATGCAGTCTGGCAATCCAGTTGCGCAACTGTCCGCCCATACTCCAGAAACTGCCCCCGACTACGATTTTTCCGTCGGCCTGGATTGCCAGAGTTATAACCGTGCCAGTGGCCCCGGGATTGAAGTCCTCATCCAGGATACCGTCCGGATGCAGTCTAGCAATCCAGTTGCGCTCCTGTCCGTCCATTTCGGTAAAGTTGCCTCCGACCACGATCTTGCCATCGGCCTGAATTGCCAGAGTCCAGACCCAGCCATCCGCCCCGGGGTTGAAGGTCTCGTCCAATGTCCCATCCGGATGCAGTCTGGCAATGTGGTCGCGCTCCTGTCCGTCCATTTCGGTAAAGCCGCCTCCGACCACTATCTTGCCATCGGCCTGAATTGCCAGAGCATAAATCGTGAAACCCGCCCCGGGATTGAAATCCTCATCAAGGGTGCCGTCAGGATGTAGCCTGGCAATCCAGTTGCGCTCCTGCCCGCCCATACTCCAGAAACTGCCCCCGACTACGATTTTTCCGTCGGCCTGGATTGCCAGAGTTATAACCGTGCCAACGGCGCTGGGGTCGAACTCCTCATCCAGGCTCCCGTCCGGGTGCAACCTGGCAATGCGTTTGCGCTCCTGTCCGTTGATTTTGGTGAAGTTTCCCCCAATTACGATCTTACCGTCGATCTGGATGGCAAGGGCATGAACCGAACTATCGGCTCCGGGGTTGAAGCTTGTATCCAGGCTCCCGTCCGGGTAAAGCCGGGCAATGTAGTTGCGTGGCTGCCCACCCATTTCAGTAAACTCGCCCCCGACCAGGATCTTGCCGTCGGCCTGCACCGCCAATGCTCTAACCAAGTCGTCTGCCCCCGGGTTCAAGGTAGCGTCCAGGGATCCGTCCGGGTACAGCCGGGCAATGCGCAGGCGAGTCTGACCGCCCATTTGTCCGAAGGCTCCCCCGGCCAGGATCTTTCCGTCTGTCTGTATGGCCATGGAGAAAACAACGAGATTAGCTCCGGGGTTGAAAAGCGGGTCCAGTGTACCATCAGGATTCAGCCGGGCAATTCTCATGCGCCTCTGTCCGTTCACTTCAGTAAAATTTCCCCCAACCAGGATCTTTCCGTCTGCCTGGATGGCCAGAGCGTAGACGGACCATTCATTAACCTCTGTTTCGAAGGTAGCGTCCAGAGACCCGTCCGGGTGCAGCCGGGCGATGCGGTGGTGCTCCTGACCGCTTATTTGAGTGAACTGACCACCGACCAGGATTTTGCCGTCGTCCTGGACGGCCAAGACATTAATCTGTTGGTCTGTCCTTTGCTCGAGTTTGAAGGTTTCGTCCAGACTTCCGTCCGGGTTCAGCCGGGAGAATTCACGCGAACCTCCCACCAGGATTTTGCCGTCAGACTGGATTTTCATAATCCAGACTGCAACATCCACAACAGGATCAAAGGTCTCATCCAGAGTCCCGTCCGGATGCAGCCGGGCGAAGTATTCGCGTGTTTGTCCGCCTATTTCAGTAAACAAACCTCCGACCAGGATTTTGCCGTCGTCCTGGATCTCCATAGCTCTGACGCGATCGTTGACTCCGAGGTCGAAAGTCTTGTCCAGGTTTCCGTTCGAATCTAGCCGGGCGATGTAGTTGCGATGCTCGCCATCAATTTGGGTGAAGCTACCTCTGACCAAAATTTTACCGTCTTTCTGGATCGCTATACAACCAACCGATTCATTGAACTCAGGATTAAAGTATTCATCTAAGGTCCCGTCCGGGTTCAGCCGGGCGATGTAGTTGCGATCCTGCCCTCCTATTTGAGTGAAATGTCCCCCGACCAGGACCTTACCATCTGGCTGGATGGCCAGGGCAAAAACTCTGTCATCGGCCCCCGGGTTGAAGCCGTCATCAACAGACTGGGCCTGGGCAGTGCTGAACAGAGCAAATACAAGAAAGGCAGCCAGTACCATTGCAAACCAATGATTGACCAGCCCCTGATAAGGCTTCAATCCTGAACATCCTTTGCCTGTGTTTATTTTTGTCTGCAAAGGCATAACTAACCCCTCCTTGCCTGGATTTATGTGCATACTGATTGACCGGTTCCGATCGGGTTCCGGCCTATTTTATCCTTACGCAGCTGCACATTTCCTGGTCTGTTGCCCGGGAATGGACAGCCCTTTTGGATAGTTTTCAAAAAATACGATTATCGACGTTGTACCGATAACAATCGCATTTAATTAAAATAATTAAAAGATATTTTTTGCCACTGATTGCGCTGATTGGCGCTAATAAAAATATTTGCTATTTATTGAATCAGTCCAGATCGACGCGGTCAGCGGCTGTTTTTCTCTAGTCGAGCAGAAGAAATAGAATTGGAGCAATACTGCCTTTATAATGCCTTGTCAGAAAAAAAAGCCTCATGGATTCCTGCACAGAACCGGATGAATTATATAGTCCTCCCAGGCCATACCCCCGGGCCCGGATATAGAAATTTTCGTTTTGCGGATAGGAAAGCCCGGAAAGCTCCCATTCTCCGTTAATGCGCGTACCTTCCCCGACAGGCGACCAGGTCTCTCCATCCGCGGATTCTTCAAATTCAACCCGCCAGACCTCGGGGCTGGCCTGAGAGCGAGACCACGTAATGGATCTTCCGTCTGCAGAGACGTTTAGTTCCTGCAGCGCGGCATCCGTATTTGTCAGCCGGGCGATGTGGCTTCTTGCCTGACCGTCTATTTGGTTAAATTCTCCCCCGGCCAGGATCTTGCCGTCGGACTGCAGGACCACGGCATAAACATTATTGTTTGCATCCGGGTTAAAGTCCTCATCGAGGCTGCCGTCGACCAAGAGGCGGGCGATGCGGTTTCTCGTCTGACCACCGATTTGGGTAAATACGCCCCCAACCACGATTTTCCCATCGGCCTGCACAGCCATGGAAGCAACCAGATCGTTTGTTCCGGGATCAAAATCCTCATCAAGGCTGCCGTCGACATTGAGCCGGGCGATCCGCTTTCTCTCCTGTCCGGAAATATTTGCGAAGGCGCCTCCCAGCAGGATCTTGCCATCTGACTGAACTGCTATGGAATAGACAGGATCGTCCGCACCCGGGTCAAAGTTCAAGTCAAGGGTGCCGTTTGCGTTGAGCCTTGCTATATACTTTCTTATTTCACCACGGACTTCAGTGAACTCTCCGCCTATCAGTACCCGGCCGTCAGGCTGAACCGCGATGGAATGAACAGGACCGTTTGCTTCTGGGTTAAAATCGTCATCAAGGATGCCGTCGGCATTGAGCCGGGCAAGATGGTTTCTTGTTTCCCCCCAGACTTCAGTGAATTGGCCCCCGATCAATATCCTGCCGTCGGCCTGAACGCCAATGGCATGCACTGCTTTGTCTTCTGCGTGGGATTCAATGTGGGGCTCAATAAAATCCATGTCTACACTGCCGTCAGGGAGAAGACGGGTGATATGGTTTCTTGTTTTTCCGCCGATACGGGTAAACCAGCCTCCCACAAGAATTTTACCGTCGCTCTGCACTGTAGTGGAAAGCACGGTGCCGTCCGCGACCGGATCAAAATCCTCATCAAGGGTGCCGTCGGCATTGAGCCGGGCGATCCGCTTTCTCTTTTGTCCGTCAATGTTTTTAAAAGCGCCTCCCAGCAGTATCTTGCCATCTGACTGAACTGCAATGGAATAGACAGGATCGTCCGCACCCGGGCTCAGATCAGCATCGAGTGTGCCGTCCGGGTACAGTCTGGCAATGCGATTACGCGTTTGCCCGCCTATTTGGGTAAAATCACCCCCGACCAGGATCTTGCCGTCGGGCTGCACAGCTATGGGCATTACCGCGTCGTTTGCACCTGGGTCAAAATCTGCATCAAGACTGCCGTCCGTGTTTAGCCGTGCTATTCGGCCAACCGGCTGCCCGCATATTTTGAAGAAATTGCCTCCCACGAGTATCCTGCCGTCGGGCTGCAATGCTATGGAATTAACGTAACTGTTGGCATTTGGGTTGAAGTTTTCATCAAGGGTGCCGTCGGCATTGAGCCGGGCGATGCGGTTCCTCTCCTGTCCACCGATGTAGGTGAATAAACCCCCGATAAGTATTTTGCCGTCAGGTTGCATAACCAAGGAATCAACCCGGTTATTTACTTCAGGATTAAAGCCATCATCAAGACTTCCATTAACCAGAAGGCGGGCGATGCGGTTTCTCTCCTGTCCCCCGATTTGGGTAAAACCACCTCCGATCAAAATTTTGTCATCGGACTGCAAGATGATGGAAGATACCCAGTCGTCTGCATGGGGGTTAAAGTCGATATCTATTGAGCCCTCGGAGTTGAACCTGGCAATATAATTCCTTGTTATTCCTTGAATCTGGGTGAAATGACCTCCTACAAGTATTCTGCCGTCAGGCTGCAAGGTGATGGAGAAGACATCACCGTTTGCATCAGGGTCAAAGTCATCATCAAGGCTGCCGTCGGCATGGAGCCGGGCGATGTAATTTCGGGTTATCCCAGCAACTCTGTTGAAATTACCTCCAATCAGTATCCTTCCGTCGTCCTGCACTGCGATGGCATAAACAGGGTCGTTTACGAGGGGATTAAAATCCCCATCGAGGCTGCCGTCGGCATTGAGTCGGGCGATACAGTATATCTCCTGTCCCTGGATTCGGTTGAACGCCCCCCCGACCAATATCTTACCGTCGTCCTGAACTGTGATCGCATAGATAACGCCGTTTGCATCGGGGTCAAATCCGTCGTTGGCCGACTGGGCGAAAGCCATTCCCGGCAGAACAGTAAGAATCAGGTAAAAATTAACAACAAATATCCATGCTTTCCTGTCCATGATCTACCTCCCTTGGCAAAACAGATCATTGACCTGTCAAGTCTGTGCGGCCACAGGGGTCTTCCCCCTGCCTGACTCTGTGCCTGAATGAGTCCGCCTGGAGAAGACCAGGCAGAGAGAACCAGGCAACAAGACTGATGCAGAATAAGATAATCCTTTTCATAAAAACCCCCGGCGTTATTTATCATCCAGAAGCAGCATCAATACCCCGGGCAAAGCTGTGACATACTCCTCGTAATAACCCGTATATCCAGAGACTACCCCTTGAACGACTTCAACTTCAATACTTTCAATAGGCCTCCAT
>PUPD01000209.1 GCA_003552985.1 Spirochaetaceae bacterium | reverse complement strand
CGGCCGCCCGCTCGAGCGCGCCGAGCTCGTCCTCCCGGGGCGCCCGGTGGGGGCACGCGAGTACGAGGTGCAGAGCTACGCGGGCGCCGAAGAACACCAGCGCCATAAGACCGCCGACGAACAACGCTACTACATGCGCGAGTACACCCCCGGAGATCGCTTCCGGGACATCAACTGGAAGGCCTCCAGTCGGCTCTCGGTCCTCCTCACCCGCGTTTCGCCGCATTCGGAGAAACCGACAACCGTCATTCAGGTCGAGATTCGGCACTATCGCGATTCTCATTCACCGCCGAGCCTCGAGTCTGTGCTGCACCTGGAGATGCTGCGCGCATGGGTGCTGTGGTTCCTGCGCTCGGTTTCGGCGAACGATAGCTCGGTAAGGTTCCGCATCCACACCGCCGAGCAGGTGCTTGAAGCCGGAAACGATGAAGAGCTCGGTCACATCGCCGAACAGCTCGCTACGTTGCCCTACGTTTCCCCCGCAGCCGCGCCCAACCGGCCGGAACGCAGCGAAGGCGAGTGGTTCGTGTTCAGTACCCCGTTCGACACCGGGCTCTCGGCGCGGCAGCGGGGCCGCCGCGAGTATCTGCTGGTCACGACCCCCGGGACAGGCGGCCGCGGCGGGGGGCACGCCGTGCCGCTGTTCACCGGCAAGCGCGTCGCCGCGCTGCCGGGCGCCTGGGCGTTGCGGCGCGAGCGCGGCTTAGCGCCGCCGGCGGCCGAACCCGGACTCGGATTGTACGAAACCTTGCCGATCGTCCCCCGCGTGCTATAGCATTTGGGGATAAGGGAGGGTAGTTGTGTGCGATACACCATGACGACCTTTTTTCTAACTCGTCTGGTATTGTATATGCTTGCGTTTGCCGCGCCGGTGATCCATCCGGCGGTGGTAGTGCCGTACGACCGGCTCGGCTGGTGGCTGTGGTTCGGCGTGCTGCCGCTGGAGATGGTGATCGCCTTTGCGCTGGTGCCGCCGCGCGTGTCGGTGCGAACTGCGGCGCTTGCGGTAGCGCTCCCGGCGGCGGTGGCGATTGTGGTCGCCGCGTCAGGGATCTTCGAGACCCTGATCGTGCTCGGTGTCGTGCTGTTTGCCACGGTTTCGACCTGGTTCATCTTCCACACCGAGGCCTACAGCCGCGTGATTGCAACTTTTGAGCCGTTTTTGCTGGTTGTCCTTTACTACCGTCTGTTGCGCTTCTCGCGCGCTTCGGAAGAGATCGCAGCCGCAGCCGGCCCACTGCCCCAGACGCTGTTGGTGCTTATCCCGCTGACCTTTCTGGTACACACCCTGACGGTTTACTTCGTGCTGTACCGCGAGCCCGGAAACCGCCGGCCGAGGCGCGAGCTGGCGGTCTTCGGGACGGTGGCTCTCGCGGTCGTTATTGTCGCAGCGCTCGTGCTCCCGCACGACTATGTCTCGCACTCGCCGATCACCAACCTTCTCCGCGACGACCACGACTACGAACGCCAGTCTCTCGATCAGGAGTTCGACGGACTAGACGAGCTCGGTCCCGAGCACCGCGATCAAGACCAAGGCCTGCACGGCGGCCTCGAAGGCGTCCCGTCCGATCGGTGGGGCGAAAACGGTGGCGAGAACGGAGAGCCTGACAAGCAATACGCCGTCATGGTCGTGGCCAGTGATTCCAGTCCGGTATACGCGGCGGATGCGTACTACAGCCGGCTGCATCCCCGGGAAGGGTTTCATGAAGCGCGTGACAAGGAGCTCAACGAGCTTAGCAATCTGCGCCTCCTGGAGACCTGGAGATCAGGCGGCACCGACTACACCCGTGACCGTACCGACAACGAGACGTTCTTTCTTTCCAGCCGCTCGGAGCGCTATCTGCAGTACAGCCCCACACGGATTACTCCGACAACGCTCGACAGGAGGTATCACCCCTTCAACTACGCCTACTCCGCCGAGGCCTCGGCGCTCACCCGCGGCGTAGGCAACGCCCACGATTGGTCCGGCGTCGGCTTTCCGTATGAGCAGCAGGTCGCCGAGCTTGAGGAGTATCTGGAGGTACCGTTGAGTGAGGAGGATCGCGCCGTGTTCGAGCAGCACCTTGAGCAGCATCTCGGCGCTGAGATACTCGAAGAGCAGAAGGACGGCACGGTCCCGGCCGGGAGCTCGAATCCCTCGCCGAACGGCTCCGGACTCGCCTATCATGAGCGCATAACGAAGATTCTTCACAGCTTCTCAGAGTTCCAGTACGAGGCGGGATACGACGACGATGTCTCGATCGGACACATGGCACGGTTCCTGGAAAGCGATCGCACCGGCGACTGCGTTGAGTTCTCACACACGACTGCGATCCTCGCGCGCATGGCCGGCATTCCGGCGCGCGTAGTCACCGGCTACATCGCGGCCGAAGAGCTGCAGACGCCGTCGCATCAACGCGGTCTTGCCTCGCTGCGCGAACGAATCAAGCCTCTGCAGGATTACGACCTCAGCGAGCTCTACCTCGTCACGACGGCACATCGGCATGCCTGGGTGCAGCTATACCTCCCGGAGCACGGTTGGGTCGAGTTCGAGACCACTTCGTACGCAATACCGCCGGTGGGACACGGTGATCCGAACCAGCGCGATGTGGTGATCCCGATGTTGCAGGACGAGCCGGTAGGCGCACCCACCCCGTCGATTCCGTGGGGGTTGATCGCGCGCCTCGCGGCTCTGCTCGCAGCGGCTGCCGCCGCCGGTGCATTCGGGTACCGGCACCTGCGCGAGCTGTACCTCACACGCTTAGCCAGGCGTCCCACCGAACGGGGAGCCGAGGCGCTGTACCGATTGCTGCTGCTGCGCAGCGCCGCGCACGGCGCCGCGCTCAAACCGCGCTCTGAAACCGCACAGGAGTTCGCCGAGCGAGTCCCTGAGGCCGCGAGGTTCGCTCAGCTTTACACGCACCTGCGTTACCGCACGCGCTGGCCCGCCGCCGAACGAGAAGCAGCGCACGCCGAGCTCCGGGCCCTGTACTACGAGACATTGCGCCGCACGCGGCGGCCGGGGCTACTCAGCCGCCTACGCACCATCTTCAGCCTCCGGGGGTTGCGTTACCAATGGTAGGGGACCGGCGTCGGAGAACCGGGCTGATCGGCGGGCGCCTGCTGCTGCCGGCGGCGATGCTCCTGTTGCTGCTTGGAACGGCTATCGGCTGCAGAGCCGATTCGGACTGGATAACGTTCCGCGGGGACCGCGGCAGAGGCGCCACCGGCCGTTCGATTCGCCCTCCGCTCGGCGTTCGATGGAAGCTGCGCCTGCAGGCCGATGGAGAGCGGCTCGAGTCGTTCAACCCGCCGGTGATCAAGGACGATACCATTTACTTCGGGTCACGGGACGGCAACTTCTATGCCCTCGACATCGAAAGCGGATATATGCGCTGGGTGTTTCGCACCGACGCTCCCATCAACGCGGTGCCCTATGTGGATGACGAACATGTCTATTTCGGGTCGCTGGACGGACATGCCTACGCGCTTGACCGCGCGGAGGGTTCCGAGGTCTGGAGCTTCTCAGCTGGGCGCCCGGTGCAATCATCGGTGAAACGGTACGAGGAAAACGTCCTGTTCGCAAGCGACGGCGGCGCAACCTACGCCGTCACTCTCGAGGGTGAAGAGCGACTGCGCCTCCCGAACCCCATCTGGTACTACATCACCTTTCAGGTGCATGAAGATGTCATGTATTTCGCGCCGGGCCCACCCGACAATCCGCGCACCCTGGCGGCATACGATCTCGAGCAGGAGCAGTATCTCTGGCACCTGGACACCGCGGTGATGAACGCCGTGTGGTACTCGTTCCCGGCCATCGACGGAGACAGGCTGTTCATGGCGACCGCCGCCCCGCGCGGCGGACAGTGGGATCTGAACTACTACGCCCTCAACCGCGAAGACGGCAGCGTTGTCTGGAACCGGGCCGATCAATCGCAGTGGCCGCCGGGGTTCACCGAGCAGCCGGGTCTGTTGTTCCGCGAAATGGTAGAGCTTCTCGACTACATGGCGCCGGCCGTGTGGCGCAACCGCGTGATCTACACCAGCGGCGACTCGGTTGTCCGCGCCTTCGACCGCGACAGCGGCGATCAGTTATGGGAGCGCAGCTTCGACGCCCGCACCACCTCGGCTCCGACGGTTGCCGGCGACCGCGTCTACTTCGGCGTATCGGCCGCCCAGACCCCCGAGGGCGAACGGCCGCCGCGCCTAATCGCGCTCTCGGCTCGCGACGGACGTGTGGTCTGGGAAATGGAGCTCGAGGGAGCGGTGCTGAGCGCCCCGGTGGTCGCCGGACGCTATATGGTGTTCGGGACCGACCGCAGCGTCTTTTATATTCTGGAGGAGCTCATCTGAGCGCTGCGTCTCAGCGCACAGGGTTTCTCAGCACGCCGATGTTCTCAACCTCAACCTCAACCACATCGCCGGAGCGAATGGGGCCGACGCCTGCCGGCGTACCGGTCACGATGATATCTCCGGGCTCGAGCGTGAAGTTCTGCGAGATGAACGCGATAGTCTCGTCGATCGGGAAGATCATTGCTGAGGTCCTCGATTCCTGCACCACCGTACCATTGAGGCGGGTCTCGATCGCAAGGTCCTGGGGGTTGCCGATCAGCGCCGGCGGAACCACCCGCGGCCCGATCGGCCCGAAGGTATCGAACGATTTACCGCGAAACCATCCGCTGCGGTCTGAGTTCTGGATATTGCGCTGGCTCACGTCGTTCATACAGGTGTAGCCGTACACGTAATCAAACGCCTCGTCGGCCGGCACGTCGCGGCAGCGCCGCGCCATGATCACCGCAAGCTCGCCCTCGTAGTCGGTGCGTGGCTCCTCAAACGCGTAGCGGTCCACGATCTTGGGGAGCACAATGCTTTCTCCATCCCCGATGAGGCAGTTCGGCGTTTTGGGAAACAGAATCGGCTCGGTGGGAACATCCTGGGTGAAACCACGGACCTTCACCGACTCGCTCTCGGCGATGTGATCCCGGTAGTTCAGGCCCAGTGCGATGATCTTGGATGGCGTTACCGTGTAGGTCTCGTTGGTTCCGGCGATAGGCAGTGTAATCATGGAAGATACTATATCAGCGCACTCACCGGTCGCCAACCTCAGGATGCTGTCGTATACTATCTGCCGTCATGACTACCACGCGCTGGAACGAAACAACGATCATTGCGGTGCTGCGTGAAGCCGGAGCCGGAGCGTTGCAGGCACAAACCCGGCTCTCCGGTGAGCTCAAACACGACCACTCGCTGGTAACCTCGGCCGACCGCGAAATCGAACAGTTGCTGCGCGATCGGCTGGTATCCTCGCTGCCGGAGACCTGTTTCATCGGGGAGGAGACTGCCGGCAAGCTTACCCCGGTAGAGATGGAACAGGCGCTCGAGGGTACGACCTGGGTAGTTGATCCAATCGACGGCACTGCGGCCTACGCTCAAGGTCTCCCAACCTGGGGTGTCGCTGTGGGCCTGATGGTGGCGGGGCTCCTAGTTGAAGGTGCTATCTACGTTCCGGTCGAGGACCAGCTCCTGATGACCTCAGGAGGCAGTCTGCTGCACACCTCCGGCTTGCGGTCAGGGCGTTCGGTGGCGCCGCGTCTGAAAGAGCTACAGACCCCGGACATACCCGAGGCTGCCTATGGGATGATCAGCATCTCGCAGGGGATAGCCAAGCGCGGCCGTTTTCACGGTCCGGCGCCGGTGCATGCGGTGGCATCCTCGGTGTACTCAAGCATGCAGCTATTGTTGGGGCGCTACAGCGCGTACGTCGCCGCGCTCAAGCTGTGGGATATCGCGGCGGTACTGCCGATGCTGAAGCACCTGGACTACACCGTGCTGTTCAACGACCGGACTCCGCTGGGCTGCGAAGTGTCCTCCGCGGACTACGTGCTGGACCCTCGCGATCCCAAAGCCTTTGCGTTGCGGGAACATATCTTCATCGCTCCCACCGAAAAGGCTGCGCTTGAGCTCATAAGGGATACTCGCTTACCGAGCCGTTAGCCGGCCGAACCTCGCGAACCGGCGCGGCGGGACATCCCAAACCGGTTCCGCCGAGCGGGAGTGTCCGGCAGGCTTGGTAACTCGGCGCTGCAGATCCGCAACCGCACAGCGCTACAGAAACCTGAACCCGACGAAACCCAGCGATAACACACCGAGCGAGAACAGCAACACCGGAGTGTACTTCAGAATCTCGTGGGCTTCCGAGAGCTCGATCTGCTCGCGCAGCGCGGCGCTCCCGACGAACGCCAAATAGAACCCAATTGCGCCCCCGGCCGAAACGATGATCGCCGATTCAAAATCCAACCCCTGCTGCCAAATCAGAACCGGGTACCCGACCAGCAACCCCAGCGCCAACATAGAGCGTGGCAGCCCGAGCCATTCGCCTCGCAACTCTCCCCAGGAGGTAAGAATACGAATACCAATCAGAGCGAAGATCAGAAAGACCCACGCCAGGAAAAAGTCGAGCTCGGCGGGCAGGACAGACTGCACAATCCAGCCGAAGAACGAGGTCAGTGCGATCACAAGGGCATACTTGAGCCCACTGCGAATACAGCGACTGATGCCGCGAGCTTCAACCGTCACCAGGGTCACCCCCAGCAACGAAATGATAACCACGTTACGCGTCAGAACGCTCTCGAGAAACTCAATCAGGATATCGCCCATCTCTGCGCCTACCTCTCATCCTCAGCTTTAGCCTTCATCTGAAGCGCACGAAACAGCACCAGCACGGCCCCAGTCAGTACGAACGCTCCGGGAGCGGTGCTCATTAGGCTCATCGGCACGTCACCGCCGCCCAGCACCTCAAAGCCGATCAGGCTTCCACGTCCGAGCGGCTCGCGAATCACCCCGAATGCAACCATAAGGGCCGCGAACCGGCCCAGAACACCGCCGTACTCGCGCGCAGTGACCTGCTGAGCGCATCCGTAATAGCAGATAGGGCTTACACCGCTGATCAACACGTACGGGAGGATGCGCTCGCTCACCGGCAGCAGAAAACCGACGAGCGAAAACACCACAAAAGCGATCGCGAGCCCCACAGCGAACAACAGCGGCCATCGCATCGCGTCGCTGATCCGCCTGACCGTCGCGCGGTTGAGCACCCGTATCAACAAGCCGATCAGTGCGCATGAAACCAGTGCAGCCAGCCCCACGCTCAGCTGTCCACTGGCGGCCAGCAGCGGAAGCAGGCCGAGCAGAACGGTGCGCTCGGTTGGGTTCATAGTTCTGTCCATCATCTTCACCGGCTCCTCTTATTGCTCGAGCGCCGCTCGCAGCGCCTGCATAAATCCGTCGCTGGTCGCGGTGGCTCCCGATACGGTATCTACCTCGAGCGACTGGGCCTCGATCACCGCCTCGATGAGCCGCTCCATCGCGGTATCCCCGATACCCGGCGTCTCGGAATGCTCGGCTATATCGATCCCCATGATCTCTCCGTCTTCCACCGTGACCTCAAGCGCAATCGTCCCGGCATAGCCGTCACCCTCTCCATGATGCACACCATCGGGGAATGCGTCGGGCTCAGTCGGCTCGGTATCCTCAGGCTCGCTCTCTAGCGCATTCTGCACCGCAGTCAGAAAACCGGCGCTTGTGACCGTTGCACCCGACACGGTATCCACGTCCAGTGACTGCGCGTTGAGCACCGCTTCGATGAGCTGCTCCATCGCGGTATCGCCGATACCAGAGGTCTCGGAATGCTCGGCAATATCGATTGCCGCGATCGCCCCGTCTTCAACCGTTACCTCCACGCTCAGCTCCCCGCCGTATCCTTCCGCCGTCCCGCGGTAGACTCCGTCGGCAAGCTCGGCCGGCTCCGGTGTTTCTATATCATCCGGCGCTTCGGCGAGATCCGGGTCTTCTGGTTCGGGTTCGTCCGGCTCCGGTTCCGGTTCCGGCTCCGGCTCCGGCTCCTCGGCGACCTCGGGGTCTTCCTCATCAGGATCCATCGCTGCCCGGATCGCATTGAGGAAGCCTTCGGAGGAAGCGGTGGCCCCGGAGACGACGTCCACCTCTAGGCTCTGATTGGCAAGCACTCGCTCGATCAGGCGATCGAACGCCGGTTCCGCGATCGTCGGGGTGTCAGAATGCGACACCACTCTGATCTCGATGATCTCACCGCCCTCCACGGTGAACTCCACCTCCACCCGGTCGTTGTACCCCCGCGCAGAGCCGGTGTAGGTTCCGTCCTCCAACTCATCGAACGCCGCCGGGGCGGGCTCCTCCTCCGCCGCCGGATCCTGCGACGCCAAGAGCCGCTGCACCGCGGTTGCGGCCGCGCGCGAAGATACCGTGGCGCCGCTGATCATATCCACCTTGTCCATTACCTCACGGCTCTCGAGAAATGAGATGCCTTCGAACTGCGCGAGCCACTCGGCACTCGCGATCCGCGAGCCGAGCGTGGAACTCTCCTGGTGCTCGACCACGCGCGCACCGATTATCACCCCTTCGGGATCAAGCGCCACCACTACATGGATGAGGCCTACATACCCCTGGGCACGGCTGTAGCCCAAATACCCGAGGTGCTCATTATCACGCAAGACCCGTCTGAGGGTGATGTCAGGCTCGTATCGTTCGGCCGGTGAAACAGCGTTCGCCTCCGGAAAGAAACGATCGAGATCCTGTTGCGTGCGTGCGTCGGCAAAGGTCGCTTCGACACCTCGCGCGGTAGTGATGCCGAGCCAAGCAACGCCTGCGAACACCACCGTAGCTGCTGCGAACGCTGTCAGCTGCAGCCCGCGCTTGTACACACGCGACAGCTCCCCGAACCGCCGGCCGGGCGCCCGGCTGTCCAGAAAGTACGCCGTGCCGTTCATCAGCAGAATCGCGAATGTAACCCCGGCCGGATACACGGTGTATTCACGAATGAGGACCGTCAGCACACCGCAACCGACACCGAAGGCGGCTTTCGCGCCTACCGTCATGGTTGAAGTGACATAGTCGGAAGCCATGTACAGCGCTGCGTACATCAAACTGCCGGCCAGGATGGTATAAAGCGGGTCCAAACCAAGCAATGTCGCGGTCACCGCGGCCGCTCCGACGAACGACACCGATATCACAGCACCGATGATGCCTCTGTAGTACATGTAGGCCGCGCCAATCAACAGCGCAAGCGCCGAGGTCTCACCGATACTCCCGGGAACGTTACCGAGGAAGAGGTCGAGATATGTCCACTCCCCGCCTTCCATCGGCGTCGCAGTACTGACCGCGTCGAACGGCGTAACCCAGTCGCCGACGTAGAACGGAAGCGCGATCAGCAACACCGCGCGTGCCACCAGCGCCGGGTTGAACGGGTTGTTGCCCAGCCCGCCGAAAGCCTGTTTGCCGATCACGATCGCCAAAAAGGCGCCAAGCAACGGAACCCACCATGCCGAGGTGGGCGATAGCGACAGCCCGAGGATCATCCCGGTGACCGCCGCGCTGCCGTCACCGAACGGAGTCTTGCGCGTGTAAGCTTTCCTGTTGAACGGGTATTCGATCAGGATAGCCGCCAGCGTGGTGCCGAACACCAGGTACAGCGAATAGGGCCCAAAGAACAGGACCGCCGCTGCCGTCGCCGGCAACAGCGCGACGATGACACCGCTCATGAGCGAGCTCACCGAATGCGTAGCGCGTATATGTGGACCGGATTCCGGGTAGTGAATTGTCATGTGCGGTTAGCGCCTCCATGAGAAGGTGTGCATACTATGCTCACGATAATTGCGGGTGTGTGACCGGTAATACTGGTTCTATATAACACGGCTGTCAATGGCGTGCAAGTTTACCGCGTCCGGATTCCGGTGTTCAACAGCGCCGAGCTCATGACGCGGTCTTCTTTCTCGTAATCAGCACGGTGATAAACACACTGAACTCATACAGCAACATGATCGGCCCTGCCAGCAACAGCTGCGAAATCACGTCGGGCGGAGTGAGGAAGGCGCTCAACGCCACTATTACGAGGATCACCACCTTACGATGTTTGCGCAGAAACGCAGGCGTCACCAAGCCAAGCGAGGCGAGCAACAAGACGAACAGCGGCAGCTGAAACACGATACCGAACGCAAGCAGGGTCGAGGTTACAAAGCCGATGTAGTAGGCGATCGAGAATGCAGGCAGGATTCCCTCGCTGGACAGGCGCACGGCGAAGAACTCAATCGCAATCGGCAGGACGACGCTGTACGCGAAGAGCACGCCCACGACAAAAAACACTATGCCCATAAACAACGCGAACAGCAGGTGACGCCGCTCCCGCTTCTCGAGCGCCGGTTCAACAAAGCGCCAGAACTCAAACAGCAGAATCGGCGAAGCCACCACAATTCCCCCGATCACCGCTACTCGCACGTAGGTAACGAACAGCTCCGGAGGGCTGATATAGATGAAATCGAGCTCGCCGGCCGGCATCTCGAGAAGGGTGACAATCTCGTCGATGAAGGCATAACACAGACCGGTCCCTACCAAGACTGCGAGAACCGAGATAATCAGGCGCTTCCGCAGTTCCTCGAGGTGCTCGACGAACGTCAACTCGCCGTTGGGCGCCTCTTTCGAGACGGAGTCACTCATCGCTCACTGCCCGATCACGACTCGCGGCGTTCTGAACCCTGATTCGCGTGTGGCTTTGAATCAGTCGAGCTCTCGCTCTCGTTGCCGCTCGACGAGTCGCTTAGCTGCGCACCGTTGTTGTGTTGATTGCGGTCGTCCTCTTCTGTAGTGGCCGTACTGCTTCGAAACTCGCGTATTGACTGCCCAATTGCCTTTCCGATCTCCGGGAGCTTCTTCGGGCCGAAGATAACCAAAGCGATCACGAGGATCAGCACCAGCTCCACTACCCCAAAACGTCCGATCATATATGTGTCCTCCTCAAACCCTACGACTGCACCGCGCGGTCGTCGCCTTCGTCGTTATCGCCGGCGCTATCGCCCCGGTCGCCGTCACTCGTTCCGGATCCGGCACCGGCCTGCTTGCCCGCCTGTTTACCTGTATCGTCAAGGTTCGAGATATCGACGTCCTTGGCGATGCTGTTCGCCTGGCTCTTGAACTCGGTGATCGCGCGGCCAATCGACCTACCGATCTCCGGCAGTTTCGACGGGCCGAAGATGATTAACGCAATCGTGAGAATCAGGACCAGCTCCATCGGACCGATTCGTCCAAACATAGCCCACCTCCACTCTCAAGGTATCACCGAAAGCCGCGGTTGTCCTCAACCGCCCGCCCTCGGATTCCTGTCACCCGGGCCGGCTCCGCTCGGGTGAGCACTCACCCGGCTTGCCCCGCTGCGCGCTGCTCCCCCCTCGCTCATGATAGAACACCGCGTCTTCGCTCGACTGCCGACTGAATCGGGACAGCTCCTCCCGCGTGTTGATATTCGCGAACAGGCTCCAATCGGGGGTGAACCTCCGCACAGCCTGTTCTTCCAGGTATAGGCAGTTCACCTGATACAGGAACGGCACGATACGCCGCTGCCCGTCATTCAGAAACGCCTCCAAACGGGGGACAATTCGGCGCGCATAAAGAGCGTGGAACGGCTCATACCAGTCGCCGTACCGTGCCACGCACGCGTCGGGCCGATAGCGTTCGGCGAGCTCGAACAGATACTCGACGAATGCAGGATCGATATTCGGCATGTCACACGCGAGCAGATATACGTACTCGCCTTCAGCATGCTTCAGCCCCGCGTGGATGCCGCCGAGCGGGCCCATGCCGGGGATCTCATCACAGACAGCCACCACGTCATAGTCGGCGTACAGCGAAGGCTCATTGGTCACAACCACGATCCGCGCGAAGATCGGGCGCAGGCGTCGCACAATCAGGTCCATCAACCAGCTACCGTTGAGCTTCAGCCGCTGTTTATCAAACCCCATGCGCGAGCTACGGCCGCCTGCAAGCACAACCGCGCTGTTCGTCCGACCTTGTGGCACCGAGCTTCCCCCTTTGAACACCGATCAATTCTTCAGCCTAACAGTACCACGATTTGAGGGCGACCGCGAAGTCCAATCTTGCGAGAACGGAGGGCAGCTTACCGCACTTCCCCGACCAAGCGTTGCAGCGGAAGGCACCGTACAAGCTCACCCCGGTGCGTCAAAGCGAAACGCCTCGCAGGTGTTCCAGTTCGGTTACCAGTGCCGAGATCATCTCAGGTGAGCTCACAAACTCCGGAATGCGCAGGATCACCGTATCGACGGTACGCCGCTGCGGGTCAAGCGTGAGCAAGACCGAACCCGGTCGTCCCAGAATCTCAGCAGGCCGACGACAGACAGCTTCTGCGGCGCGAATCACAGCCGTTGTGTCGCCAAGCAGTTCCCACAGCTCACGGCTTCCCCAACAAGCGAAACCTTCCGCCGCGTCGGACCGCAGGCGCCGCAGGCCCCCTCCCTCGCCGCGCACAATCGCCGCCGCGTCGCGCCCCAGCAGCGGCTCCACTAGCAGCATCCGTCCGATCCAGTCGTCCGGCGCCCGGTCGCCGATGCGGTCGAGCTCTGCTGCCGGGACGCACAACAGTACCCAACGAGCGCGCGCCGAACCAGCGCCGCCCGGCGCGCCTAGCGCGGCCGCCGCGCCTGCCGCACTTCCGGCACTTCCGGCGTCGGCCGCGTTGCCGGCGGGCTCGGCGGGCCAGACAAGCTCGGTGCAGCGCACCACCCCTTTCAATCGCGCGCCGCGGTCGCGCTGCCGGTACCCGCGTACGCGCACGCCGTGATCAGCGTTCGCTACCGGGGCAATCTCATAGACGCCGGGGTCGGAGAGCAGCCTGAACCGCGCCCCCAGGCTCTCTGCGTGTTTCTGAACCGCAGCGAGCTCGCTTCTGAGCTCCGCACGGTAGCGCCGGTTGGAGCGCTGCGCCCAGAAGGCGGCAATCGCGACGAGCACCATCAATGGAACAAGCAGTGGTAGCATCTTCGGTCACTCCGGTGTGAGCGGGAGCAGCCGCCGGACGCTACACGATTGCCGCTGCTCCCCGATATACGCTACCCTACCCTACACGAGGCGGCGGTTCTGCGACTACAGCGGAGCGTCGGTAGCTGCAAGGCTGCCGTCGGCTGCAAGGTTGCCGGCGGCTGCGGCTGGGAGATGTGAAGCTCTTGCAAGTCACGCTGGTGCAGATCGACAACGGAGCCTGTCCGTATCTGACGAACCGGACCTGGGTCAGCAAGGCGTTCCAGGCTTCCGAGTTGGCCCCCGAGCTCTACGAAAAGCTGATCGACAACGGCTGGCGCCGAAGCGGCACAGTATTCTATCGTAACGCCTGCCCCGGCTGCGATCTCTGCATACCGCTGCGGGTGCCGGTCGACTGCTTCCGGCCTTCGAAATCGCAGCGCCGTGTCATGCGTCGCAACAGCGACCTCACGGTCACTGTCGAAGAGCTACGATACCGTGACGACGTGTTCGAGCTCTACCGTGCCTATAAGCAACACCAACATGAGAGTAGCGACGACAGCTCAGAAGCTGCGTTTGTCGAGTTCCTGTGTCGGTCCCCGGTGCCGACTCTGATGATGCTCTACCATCTGGAAAACAAGCTTGTAGGGACCGGCTGGGTAGATCTGCTGCCGAGCTCGGTCTCGAGTGTCTATTTCGCGTTTCACCCCGAGGCGGCGGCGCGAAGTCTGGGAACGTACTCGATAACGCAGGAGATCGCGTACGCTCGGGCGAACGGGAGGCCCTACCTGCACCTCGGGTTCTGCGTGCCGGGGAGCCGGAAGATGGAGTACAAGGCTCGCTTTCACCCCAACGAGGCGCTCATCGACGGCGCCTGGCAGCGCAACTACCCGATAACCGCGACGGGCCACCGTTCGGGCCGAACACAAGTCTCGTAAGGCAACAGAAGGCTCCGCTCCCGCCATTACTAGTGGTGCGAAGCTTGTTGCGGCATTGCGCCTCAACTCATTGCGCCGCCTGCCTTTGCAGCCACCTCAACGGCGCTTAACCTCCAGACGAAAGCTTGTATAGGCCTATTCGTTTTAGGGCCAAGGGTTGCGGCAAACCGCGCAACAAGCTTCGCACCACTCCCTACACCCCGGCCGGAGGGTCCACCTTCGCCGGATAGGCCCACCCTCGCAGGCGCGAGCTCAGGATCGCGACCGCGGCAGCGCCGACGACGCAGCGCAGCAGCAGTGAAACGGCAACCAGCCTGCCGGGTTGGGTAGCAATCGGCCACGCAGGAATCAGCGGCTCAAGCGGGACGAAGCGCACCGCCAGACTGAAAACGGCGTTGGAAACCCACGGGTACCAGAGGCTGCCCGACACCAGCGTCGCATAGCCCCATGCCAGACCGAGCACCAGAGTCGCGAACAGGTAGATCAGCGCCGCCGCCGAAGCCACTGTTCCGAAGTTGAGGTCCGCTCGGGTGAAAATCGCCGCAGAGAGCACGAGGGTGCTCGAAACCGCATAGGCAACGGCCTGTATGGAGTTCGCCGACCGGGCGGTGAAGCGCGTGCGCAGATGGGACAGCAACAAGCCGCGGAACAGTACCTCTTCGGTCACGGCGCGCAGCAGGGTCACACCGAGCATCGCCGCGGCGAGCCCGGCGCCGGGAACCGCAAGCCGGAGCAGCATCGCCAGCGGCGTCGCCCCGACGAAATCGGCGACCTCAGCCGGCGCGGGGGCCCGGTACAGCGCTTCGGCAAGCAGCCCCGCAACCGCGGCCGCGACCGTGTACAACGCGCCACGTCTCACCAACGGAAGGCGATCGTGCGAGCGTATTGCTATCTCGGCCACGCTTCGGTTAGCCGCGCGCAGATACAGTGCGAGCAGCCCGAGCACCGCGACGAGCGCCATCGCATCGGCCGCCGGAAGCAGCCAAGCGTCCGCCAGACGATAGACTGTCACGCGCACCGCTACGCCCCCACCAACCACCAGGCATGCGATCGAGACCGGAAACCGGCGCAGCGCGCCTGCGAGCTCACTCATAGTGCCTTCATGCCTCGCTGTTGATTGGATTCGTCCGTCGCGTCACGCGCGGGCTCCATGCACCCGCGAGAACACCATCATACCGAAAAAATCCGGTTCGGGACTACTGTAGTTGCCGGTCCCGGCCGCCGAAAATGACACCAACGACAGTACGGAACGAGGCCTGACTCAGCCTGCAACCTAGTTCAGCCGACCGGTTCATCGTGGTATTGGGCGGCACGAGGAGTTATAGTAGCAGTATGCGGATTGCACGAGTTCGAGCATGGTCACGCGCTGTAGCAATCGGCGTGATCGCGGCGGCAGGCTTGACAGTGGGGGCGGCGGACCTGCCGGCGCAGTCTTCCTTTTCAACCGGTATCGGCGGAATGTTCTATCGCTACGAGACGGGCTTCCTCGCGACACACCTCACGTACCTCTACGAACGCGAGGATCAGCTAGAGATTAACGCGGGCGCAGCGTTCGGAATCACGACACGCGACGACAACGGCGGCGTTGAGCCGCAGTTCCTCATTCCGGTCAACCTGGGGCTCAACTTTCTGTTCCCGAACGAGAACGCGACCTTCCTATTCGGCACCGGCATCTCACCGGTGTTCCATTTCAATCCCAGCGAAGATGACGACTTCGAGTTTCTCATGGGACCATATGCGAAGGTGGGGTTGCGTGTGCCGGTTCATCGAATCATGAGCTGGGGTCTCGAGCTCCAGCAGGACCTGCTGATCGGCGGCGACGAATGGATCAACACCGCAACACGGGTGTTCACCGGCATTACCTTTACCTTTACCGAGTAGTCCCGGGAAGCCCGGCTCGTTCTAGCGACAGAAACTCCTCGAGCCAGGCAAGCAGATCGCAATAGAGCCCGGGCACGCTTCTGCGCTCGGCGTCGCTTATCAGTGCCGAAATCCAGTCAAGATGCTGGTCGAGAAAGGTGCGCTGCTCGGCAGCTCCGGCCGTCTCCACTAGCAGGCTCATGAACTCAAGCTCGAGCACCAGGTGGTCAGGGCTATCGGCATACTCTGCCGGCAGCTCAAAACCCGCCCTGCGGTAGAGCTCGTAGAGATGATGCGCCGCATCACCCTGCAGCAAGCCCTTATCGCGGGCAAACGGCATTTCGCACGAAGGGTCGGCCGTCCAGACTTTGTAAACCGACTCCACCGGCACGAGACGCGGTTGTACCGCTGAGGTTGCAAGGTTGTAGATGTCGCGCCACTCGGAATAGTCGGGGAAGCTTGCGGCCTGCCAGCTCGACGGCATCGGCGGTTTGGGTCCGAGTGGAGTCGGCAACGCGTCCCATAGCTGAGTTTGCCGGCCGGCGATGATCTCGCTGTGGGTCTTCCTGTCAGGGGGCTGCAGCAATGTGCTGAACATTGCGTATATAGCACTGCGTTCGGCTTCAGCGGCCATGAGTCACCTCGGTGTCCGCGACCGAACAGCCGACGTCCTCTGCAGGGAGGCAGCCGGGGCACGAGAGCGGTCTCTCCCGTGCCCCAAACCTTCAGTCATCCGCCTTTCGTCGGTCGGTCACGGACTCTCTTACAGCTCGAAACTGGGGTCCCCAAAAATCATGCGGTCTCCGGCGTAGTCGCGGATGCCGCCGACATTGTAGACGTTTTCGTAACCAAGCGCTTCAAGGGCCGCCTTTACGTACCCCGAGCGAGCACCGGACAGGCACATCAGGAACAGCTCGCGGTCCTTGGGCCCGAAGATATCCTCGAGCAGGAACTCGTCCACGATGTTCTCTTCGCGGAAGCTCCACCCGTCATGCCGAACGAGCGCCCGGTCTTCCAGAAACTCAAAAAACGATATTACTTCGAACCCATCGATATAGCCGTCGGTATACTTGTCGGCGACGTTACGAAAATCGACGTACTTGGCCCCGGGACGATGCAGAAAGTCGTCGATGTTATCCATCGTCACTCCGGCTGCCGGTATGGCTTTCGCGCCGGTCCAGACACCGTCGCCGGCGATCTTGTAGCGCCCACCGTAGTCATCAAAGCCGCCGGCGTTGATGAGATTCGTCCATCCGAGGTGCTCGAGTGCCTCGAACACATAGGCCGAGCGGATGCCGAGTCTGCAGATACCGACAATCACCTGGTCCTTGGGACCAAAGAGCCGCTCGAGCATAGCTTCATCGACAATGTCGTCGGGCGAAAAGTTCCACCCGTCGTTGCGAACCAATGCCCGATTCTCGAGGTAGTCGAAAAACGGGACGAGCTCAAAACCGGCGATATATCCCGCCCGCAAGGCGTCGTCGTAGTTGCGAAAATCGATGAACCGACCCTCGCCGGTTCGAAGATAGTCATCGATGTTATCCATCGTAATCTCGGTGTCGGTCGTGATCGGTGACTGGGCCGCAATCTGCGGTCCGGCCGCCAGCACCAACACCAAGGCAATCGTAAGCGCAACGACTGCTTTCTTCATAGTCTGTTCCTCCTCTATCTATCGCTCTCCGTGCGGCCCCTTATCTCGAGCTGCGCGGTTGTTCAAACCGGCACGGCCGACGAATCTTGGCTGCACTTAGGGTTTGCCGCAAGTCCCGGCCGATCCCGCCGGCCCTGCGTTTTCGTGCAGTTTATATCGAGTTTTTCTTTCGTGCAAGTATTCATTGCTAATTGGTCAGAAAAGTTGCTAGTTATTTAGCCAAATAACAAAACTGATCTTGCCAATAATCATTTTAGCCGGTATTCTATCGATAAAGCTAGACCGCATTTCGCCGGTGTCCATCAATTCGACCGGCACGTGCGCTTCAATGCGTTTCGCCGGCTTTGCGCCGGGCGATGCGGAACTGAAGGAGCGAACTGTATGGCAAAAATCAGTCGAAGGCAGTTCATGAAGCTGTCTGCCGCGGGAAGCGCCGCTGCCGCGTTTGTGACCGCCGGGCGCGAAGCACCCGCCCGTGAGCCGGGTACGCAGAGATCCCCGGCCGCTAATCCCGGCGGCAACCCGCGGATGGCCCTGCTCATGGATAACAGTCTCTGCGTGAATTGCCAATCGTGTCGGCTCGCATGCCAAAACGAGAACAATCTCCCCGTAAGGGAGAAATACATCCGTTTCGACTATCTCGAGCAGGGCAGCTTTCCTGAGGTGGAGCACCACGTCAATCGCCACAGCTGCCAGCACTGCGCCGACGCTCCGTGCGTCGAGGTCTGCCCGGTGGATGCGCTGTATAAGGGCGCTGAAGGCTTCACCCATTTGGATTTCGAGACCTGTATCGGCTGCGGAGCCTGCCGTGCGGTGTGCCCCTTTGAGGTGCCGGTAATCTCGACCGATCCGGAAACCGAAGCCCCCAAGATGTACAAGTGCAACGCTTGCAAACACCTGTTGGCCGAAGGACAGACACCCGCCTGCGCGACCACCTGCATTACGGCTGCGGTCGATTACGGAACCTGGGATGAGATGCTCGCTAAGGCCGAAGACCGCGTACGGGTGCTGCGCCAGGATTACCCGGACGCCAACGTCTACGGCGAGACGCAACAGGACGGTCTCGGGCTGCTGCTGGTGCTCCGCACCCCGCCTGAAGACTATCCGCACCTCATCTAACCCGAACAGGAAAACAGGGAGAACGACACAATGCCGATGGATCGACGTACATTTTTCAAGCGCAGCGCCGGTGCAGCGCTGGCTGCAACTGCTTTCGCAGCCCTGGATATGAAGGCCTGGGCCCAAACCGTCACGGACGCGCCGGTTGAGCTCAAGCCGTCGCTCTGCAATATGTGCACAAGCGAGTGCGGGATGCATATTCACGTCAAGAACGGCAGGCCGTGGAAGGTAACCGGTCATCCCGGGCATCCGGTCAGCCGGGGCAAGCTCTGTCCACGCGCCCACGGCGGGCTGCAATGGATCTACGACCCCGCCCGCGTTAAGACGCCGTTGCGGCGCACCGGCGAATGGGAGTTCGAGCCGATCAGTTGGGAACAAGCCGCGGACGAGATCAGCGCAAAGCTGAACCGAATCCTTGAGGAACACGGTCCTGAGGCGGTGTTCGGCGCGCAGTACCCGCGCCCGACCGGGAATCTCTACCTCAACCGCCTGATGCATGCCCTTGGGGTCAGCACCACTCAAACGCACGAAGCGACCTGTCAGGCCGGACGGCGAATCGCGATGTCGGCAACCCTCGGAGCCGCGTTCGACGCCGACTGGGAAAACAGCGACTACCTGCTGTTCATCGGGCGCAACATGGGTGAAGCCATCAGAACCGGCGCGGCTACGGCGTTCGCCAGGGCAATCGAGCGCGGCGCGAAGGTGGTGTGTGTGGACCCGCGACTCAGTCAGAGCGCTGCCATCACCGAGTGGGTTCCGATCAAACCGGGGACGGACCTTGCCCTGCTGCTGGCGATCTCGAACGTGCTGGTGACTGAGAACCTCTTCGATCGCAGCTTCGTCTCAAACCACACCAACGGCTTCGTCCCGTTTCGGCGACACATCCAGCAGTACACGCCCGACTGGGCTGAAGAAATCACCGGGATTCCGGCCGGTAAGATTCGCGACATTGCGCATGGCCTTGCCGCGGCTGCTCCGCACTGCGCCGTTGACACCGGCTGGAAGGCCGCCGTGGGCTCGTGTTACGCCAACAGCACCGATACCGCCCGCGCGGTTGCCTACGTCAACGGACTGCTCGGCAATATCGGCCAGCGCGGCGGCATCAGCGTTCCTCCGGGGGTGATCCTCGGCCAGCCTGAGTTTCCGGCGCCGACCGTCCCGGACGGGCCGCGTAACGACGGCGCCGGCACCGATTATCCGCTCGCATGTACGAACGCCGGTCTTCCGCACGTGACTATGGAGCGCGCGCAGCAGGGGAAGGTGAAGGCGGGCTTCATCCGTCATTTCAATCCGGTACGCTCGTTTCCCAATTACGAGCACATGCGCAGCGGGATGAAGGCGCTCGAGCTCCTGGTGGTGTTCGAGACCCACATGTCGGAGACGGCGATCGAAGCGCATTATATCCTCCCGGAACCGAGCTTCGCCGAACGTGAGGAAGTAGTGAAGCCGGTCGGCGACACCGTGGCGATGCGAACCAAGGCGCTGCGGCCGGTGCATCCGGAAACCAAGAGCCTCGATGAAAGCATCCCGATGCTGGCCGAGAAGCTCGGAGTGGGCGAGTACTTTCGCTTCACCCTCGATGAATGGAACGAAGCGCTCCTCGCCGAGCAGCCGTTTACTCTGGCCGAGCTGAAGCGCGAAGGAACCCTCGCTGCGACCGTTTCCGACGAACCGGTGCTGCCGGAAGGCTGTGGTACCCTCGTGCCGCCCCGTGAGCAGGCGCCGAAAACACGGCCGCGTGCATTCCTCGTTTCGAACGACCGCAACGGCCCGCGCCCGGTTCCGCAGCTGTTCACCCGATCCGGAAGGTTTGAGTTCTACAGCCGAGAGTTTGAACGCGCCGGGTTCGACCCGATCGCGAAGTGGTATCCGCCGGAGACCGGCCTTGAGCTCGGGAGCAAGGAGTTCAGGGTTGTACACGGCAAACAGGCATATCATACGCATGTTGCCACGAACAACATCAAGATCCTCGCTCAGATAACCCGTGACTACGACGCTACCCGGGTATGGATCAACCGATCGCGCGCCGATGAGCTCGCCATACGCGAGAACGACACGATTCTCCTGCGCGCGAGGAACGGGCGTACCGCGGAGGCGCGCGTCAAGGTGACCGAACGCATCCATCCCGATATGCTGTTCGCCCCGGCCGGCTACGGCAATCGAACGCCGTACTTCGAGGTGGCGAAGGAGCTCGGCGGTTTCAACCCGCACGACCTCTCCGACTACCTGCGCGAACCGATTTCCGGCCATACCATGATGAGCGAGCTGATCGTCGAGGTTGAGCCGGCGTGACCACTAACCAACTCAGGAGACGCCGACCGCCGATTGCAGTTGCGGGGGCTCCACGAACTCACCGATGATGGTGATGGGCGCGCGCACCGATAGATTAAGCTCATCCAACGACTGCGGACCGGCTACCGAAAACACCACGCAGCTCGACGGTCCGGCCGACTGATCCTCGAGGAGCATCGAGCTTCGCCCTCGAAACTCCAGTCCGCTGCTGCGGGTGAGCTCCGCACGCTCGAACGCCACCCCGCGCGAGTCAACCGGAAGCATGTCGTGCACTCCGGCGTGGTTGCGCACCAGAAGCAGGTCCTGGATGCCCAGAATCTCGCGATCCTCGGCTGCCAAGCGCAGACTGTGGCCGTTCTTCGGAATGCCCGCGACCGCAACAAGATCGCCGGCACACGAGGTTCCTACCCGCAACGAAGCACGCGAGACAATCCCCATGACCGTCACCCCTACTCCGGACTGGACGGTGACCACATTCTCTTCGCTGCGTGTGCGAATCGGCAGGTCAGGGAACCCCGCCTCTCGCGCCAGCGCCTGCATGCCGAGGCGAATGGCCTCGCCGGCCGGGTCCATCTCAACCGAGAACGACCCGATCATCATGAGAGGACGCCCACCGGCACATAGGATCTCCAGCATCGGCACCCGCGCGGTGAAGTAGCCGCTCATCCATGGGTCCATCGTCACCACGTCTTGCGGCTTGTTCCCGATACCGCCGCTCGCATCCGTAGCGACTAGTAGCGCGAGGTTCTCTTCTATCCAGATCGCGGTCAGATCGCGGAGTTGCTCGCTCAATGCTGCGGCGTTGATCTCGCCGTTCCAGAACTGTGATACGTAGTCCATACAACTATGTTTCTTCAGCTGCTGCCGCGGGGAGTTGCGGCCACGCTGTATTCTTTTAAGCCGTCAGGTCTCTATTGTTTCTTAATTTTACCAGATAACAAGCGAGAAGTCAAATCCCTCTATAGCTAAAACGTGCTACTCGTCATACCCGGAAGCCGGAATCGCGCACCGCCGCGACCACTTCGCCGGTTCCAACGCGCGTCAGTCGCCGGTACTTCGCCCCCAGCCAGCCGGCAATACTACGCATCTCGCCACGGCGATACAACGAAGCCGAGAACCCGCCCGGCCCGGGGCGTTCAATTCCGCCGTCACCGGTATCAAGGCATACGGCCGGGATGTTCAGCGCCCGGATTCGCCCGGCAATGTTGCGAAGTTCGCTCAAACAATCGGCGCCTGGCTGCAACGGCACGTTTGCGTCCCCATCGGAGAGCAAAACCATCACAGGCTGCAACGCCGGATCCCGGCTGCGCTCGCGTTCGATAAGCTCGGCCGCCCGCAGCAGCCCGTGTGCAAACGGTGTCGGGCCGCCGATCCGTACGCGGCGCAGCTTGCGACAGGCGAGTGTCACACTGCCGGTAGGACGCAACTGCAGCTCAGCACCGTAACCGTGGAACGTGATCAAGGCCACCGAATCCCGGCGCCGATACGCGGCGTTCAGGATCGAAAGGATCGCTCCCTTCGCCGCCCCGATACGCTCACGCGTATGCATCGAGTCCGAGGTGTCGAGCACGAACACAACCAGGGTTGCCGCCGGCACCACGCGCCGGTGACGTCGAAGGTCCTCGAGCGAAAGCCGCATCGCACCGCCTACCGCCCCCGTCCGCAAAGCTGCCGCCCGCAACGTGGCCGCGAGCGATATGTCGCCGCTCAACTCCCCCGCTTCAAGGGGGCGTGTGCCGATCGATCGGCCTCGGGGAGAAACGGTAACCGGCGCTGCGCCTCGTCCGGTGCCCTGTCCGCTACTTGAGAGATTGACGATCTCCGGTTCGATTTCTACTGCGAGCTCGAACTGCGAAGCAGTGGCGCTCTCGGAAGTTTTTTTTTGAGATGCGAGAACAGGAGGCTTCCCGCTGCCGCGGCACCCGGTACCTCAACGTCTTCTTCCTCGAGACCCAGGTCCGAATCCGGCGATCGCGTCCCGTTTCCGCTCTCAGCGGGCTCGTCTCCCTGCGCCGGAGAGTCGGAGCTGTTCCCGAATGCATTACCGCTCCCGCCATGCTCGTCGAGGAAATAGCCCTGCTGATCACCCTCTATCGACCCCCGGATGACCTGATCAACCTGCTCTTCGATATCTCCACCGAGCTGTAGCGGCATGCTCCGCAGCCGGTGGGGCAGTACGAACCGCGCCGCTTCGGCAACCTCGGTACTCGAGACGCTCCTTTCCTCGGTGAGCGCGGTCAGGGCACGGGCCGCACGCGCGATGGCAAGCTCCGCCCTGTGCCCGTGAACCTCAGCCGCCGCCGATAGACGCACGATCGTGCTCCAGATGGGGTCTGGAAGCTCCACTGCCGCCAAAGCATCCCTCGCACCGGCAATATGCCGGGCAAGCATCTCCTCGTGCCCTCGCCAAGACTCGACGAACGCTGCCGGCGCATCCTCGAAAGCCAGCCGCCTGCGTACGAGCTCTTCTCGCTGTGCCGGATCACGAACCCCCGAGACCGTAACACACAGTCCGAACCGATCGAGGAACTGCGGACGTAACTCGCCTTCTTCCGGGTTCATCGTACCGATCAGGAGAAAGCGTGCCGGATGCTCGTGCGAGACGCCCTCACGCTCCACACGGTTCACGCCGGACGCGGCGGAATCAAGCAAGGTATCGACGAGGTGGTCCG
>PUPD01000083.1 GCA_003552985.1 Spirochaetaceae bacterium | reverse complement strand
TCCGGGTCGTCTCTATCGGCGTGGGCCTGGGGCTTATCGCCGGAGTTGCGCGCATTATGTACGATATACCCATGATCTGGCTGCTGACCCCCCCGTATCTCGTGCTACTCCCGCTCACCGTGTGGGGCGAAGAGGATTTCACCGGAATCGCCTGGGACTCCGGCGGCGTGACCACCGGGCCGGTTACCGTCCCGCTTGTTCTCGCGATGGGCCTCGGCATCGGAGGGGAGCTCGGCGTCGGCGACGGCTTCGGCGTGGTTTCGATGGCGTCGGTCTTTCCGATCCTGGCGGTAGCGATTTACGGCTTGATCGTCCGCGCTCGCGAACGCCGCGCCATGCGTGAAGCCGAACGGAGCGAAGATGATGGATAGTGGGGCACGCCCGCAGCCGAACGAAGTTACTCGCATTACCTGCCAGGTGCACCACCGCCTCGGTCCGGCTGTGGCCGAGTGCCTGCTACAGAACGGGGCGCGCTCGGTACTGGTAGAGACCGGGCGAAGCGTCCGGCAGTTCCGCCGGCCCCGTCCGTTTGGGCTCCCGGGCAGGATTACGCGGCTCGACGACCAACCCGTGGAGGTCTTCCGTGCGACCGTCGATCGTAAGTACGCCGAAGCGGTGATGCTCGCGGTCATCAGCGCCGCCGGTCTCGATCAGCCCGGGCGTGGTACCATTTACACTCAGGATCTTGTCGAGTATCGACACCCACGGCCCCACAGCCCGGGAGATCCGGCATCGCCCGCATCCCCGACTGAGGTTCCTGACGCCCCGGAAACAACGCTTCTGAAGGACCTTTCGCTGGTGACCTGCATCCTCTCGATGGCCGGCAGCGGCGAGCAGGTGGCACGGGTTGCGCTTGATCTCGGAACTTGCGTGCCGGTTGTCACGCTCGGCACCGGCACCGGCATGCGTGACCGCCTCGGCCTACTGCGTATTACCGTACCGCCGGAGAAAGAGATCGTGCATCTGCTCGTGCCGGTGCATGACGCCGAGGCGATTATCCGAGTTCTGATCGACGAAGCCAACCTCAGCCAACCGGGCCGAGGGTTCGTATACGAGACCCCGGTGAAAGCAGGTGTGCTCGATCGGCGCCTGCGCATCGGCCCGCAGGAATACGCGGCGAGCATCGAGCAGATCATCGCCGCGATCGATCATCTCACCGCCGGCACTGCCTGGAGGAAACGGTTTATCGGCGTCGAAGGCGACGAGACCGACAGAGCGGTGCAGTTATCGAGGAACAACCGCGAGATCACCCTTATTTGTGCCGAGGGGCGGGCCGAGAACCTGGTTGAGGTGGCGCTGGAGGCCGGAGCCGGGGGAGCGACGACCTCACGGGCACGCCGCCTGACGGGAAGCGACCCGGAAGAGGGGATCGCCGCCCGGGAACGAAGCACTATCAGCGTCCCGGCCGAGATATGTGAGCGAGTCGTGGCGGCCCTGCTCGATGCAGAGCAGGCCGGTGAAGAGTCCGCCGACCGCATCCAGGTATTGGATGCACCGGCCGCGTTCACCCACAGCGGCAGGGCATAGCTCGCAATCGTGGGAGCGACCCGGGCTTGAGACCGTCCCGGCCCTGCGCTCCCTGCGCGGGATCCCACCGCTCGTTCAGTTGAGCCGGCCTTGAATTACCACCGCAGTCTGTGCGCCGAGAATCACCTCCACCCGCGGCGAGGTCCCGCGGGAGAACCGGACCCCCGGTTCCACACTCAGACGCAGCCGCTCAAGCACAGTGTAACCGGCGCCGATTCCGAGATCCAGCACCGCTTCCCAGTCGGCGCCCTTGGGCTCGGAGTCGGCGCCATACGTGTTCTGCGCTAGATCCGCTTCAACGTTCTCAAGCCTCAGCAACCCACGGGCGTAGTAATCCCACTCATGCCGGGTAACTGCCTCGGTGCGCAGTTTCGCCCATGCTCGCCCGGGCCCGAACGGGGATGTAAGCGGGATCCATCGATTGTCGCCGACAAGATCAACCCGGTAGATAGCGCGGCTCAGATAGTTGTCGTCCTCGAAACTGCCCCAGAGCCAGTGGGTATACCCGAGCTCCAGTTGACTGCGGCGACGGACTGCAGCGTTCCCGTGGTGAACCACAAGGCCACCCAGCACCGATCCAATTGTCGGGATGCTGTCATCCGATATTCCGACGGGATTGAGGTTGATGTCATCGAAACCGTATTGAAGATACGTCTGCAAGCCCGGAGCGAGCGCAAAGGTGAAATCCCCCACCAAACTGAGGTTGTTGGGAGTGACGTTCGCATTGTGCCAACTGAAGACCGGGAAAAAATCCGAGAGTCGAAACATGTTGTTTTCGCGCGAAAGCACCATGTGAGCGCCGAACCCGATGCGAAGGCGGTCCAGATCGAGCTCGAAGCGATGCACGTTGTAAAAGATGATGCTGTCTCCGTAGCCGTAGATCAATGGAGCGACAGGAACATTCACGTCGTCGGGCGAGCGCTCGCCCCGCGCGCGCCGATTCTCCAAGGTCGAGATCAGCATCGTCATCCGCACTCGCCCCAGTGGCAGATTGAAGCGAAGCGCGTCCAGAAACGGAACCTCCTGCGACACGTGCAGCGCGTGCTGCGGCGACGGGCCAAGGTGCGCCGGTTGCCGGCCGAACACCATCTCCAACGGTCCGAAGAACTGCTGCCAGTAGCCGCGAGTGATGTTGTTGTACTCCACCGCGTAGGGGTTGTCTTCGATGAAGGGCGGGAAATTGGTGTAGTTCTCAAACTCGTCAAACTGCGCGTACTCTTTGACCAAGTCCATCTGAAGATAGAAAGCGGCTAAGTCGTCACGTCCATAGAAGAACCGCAACGAGCTTGACGGCTTGACGGTTCGCAGCAGATGATAAAAGTCGTCGGTCTCGATGCCGTCGGGGAGAAACTGCTGATAACTGAGCTCTACCTCATAATCATATCGGAACACCTCCGGCTCATAGGCAAGCGACTCGATGTACGCTTCAACCTGCTCACGCTCGCGGGCAGAGAGCGGCAACTGGAGCAGGCGCTCGGCAAAGGTAACTGCTTCCTGCTTGGAAATCGGAAACGACGCAGTTGGGAGTGTACGTCGCTGTCGGCTGTACAGGCGCTCTAGTTCGCGTATCTCGTGGTCGCGTGGCAGGTACTGGTTACGGCCGAACGCGGGCGCCGCTATCGCCAACAAGAGCATGGAAACAGGCATCACCACGCGGACGAACGTGGCAACCTTCGTCATCATCAACATGAGTTCCTCGCGGTCGAGTATCGGAGTCCTAACTCCGTATACCTCAACTCGGGACCGAGCGCAAGAGGCGCTTTACACACGGCCGGTACCACCGGGCCGCGCTCCATCGTCCTGAATGGTCTTGGCAGAATCGATATTCTAAGGCATAATACCAGGGATGATTGCGCGGGTTGCTAAGACTCAGAGGGGTGTACCTTTCTGCAGCATCTCCGCCTACAACCTATAGCCTATAAGGAGGAGACTGTGGCTGATAAGACTGCGAAGGTAGACGGCCAGCCGGATGGGCCGTATTACGTGGACACTAACTGCATTTCCTGCGAAGCGTGTGTTCAGACCGCTCCGGACTTTTTCGTGATGGAAGACGACAGCGGATTGGCTATCGTCGTCAAGCAACCTCAAAATGACGATGAGAAGGCCGAATGCGAGGAAGCTCTTGAGGCTTGCCCCGTTGAGGCCATCGGTAACGACGGTTAGGTCGTAGCCATGACTGCGCGGCTGCGGTCGGCGCGGCGGATCTGACCAGGTGGTGATTCGTCGATCGCAGTTGCGCCCACTTTCCCTTTTCTTGACAGCCCCCAAGTAGCAGATCGAGCGTGCTTCACTCAGCCGCGCATGTCTCTAAGATGGGGCCTGCTCGGCTCAGCCTTTACCCATCTGTTTATCGAAGTTGCGTTGAATTGTCTCGCGCACGTACGCGTAAATTTTCTCTTCGAGTGAATTCGCTCTGATGTCGTCGAACAGAATCACGTATACCTTGTCAGACTCCTGTCTGGTTCCGGCTATGCGCCCGGAGACAGTCACAAGCCGGGTGTTCAGCCGCAGCTGAATGTCTTCTAGATGGTCGTTTGCGCTTAACGCGGACTCGGCCTTCGGAATTATGCAAGCCATGCCGGCAGAGCTGATGTCAAGAATTGTGCCCGAATAGTGCTCACTTCTGTGCTTGATATTGAGAGTGGCATTCCTGACGCCGCGACAGTTGGCGCGCGCGTGCTTGCGCCGCCTAATCGCCTTCTCGCGCGCCGCCGTCTGGAACAGGCGTTTTCTGATATCGTCCTTTCGCGTGCGCATCAAGATAACCCCGGCGGGAAGCTCGACCTCCCGCATCCACTTGGCCACAACATCTTTGCGGCTTTCGTCGGTGAGCAACCCTAGGCGGACATCTTTCTCCTTCAGCTGATCCTTCATGCTGGTGATGATTCGAAACCAACCAGCTTCCTTTGGTCCTTTGTCGATATTGATGAAGAGAATACACCCGGGATACAGATTGATCAGCTTCAACAGAGACTTATGTTCGTCATAGTAACAGGCCTTGTACTCGGCTTCCACCAGCACCCGGATCACTTCGTCTTTCACCCACGCCGGCGCGTACAGAAACACGATTATGCGGCCTGATACTTCAATATTCTGCGCGTCCATGATCGGCGCGAATTGTACACTGGCCCCCTCGCCGTGTAAATCAGGACAATAGCACTAACTCGACAATTGGACTTCGTAATTAGTTGAGCGCGTAGCGCACCCGCAAGCGCACGCGGTGCGTATCCTGTTGAGCCCGGCCGCGTGGAAAGAGCTTTGCCACCGTTCTAGCGGCCGCGTCGTCAAGGATCCGGCTTCCTGACGCCTCCTCCACCTTCAGACCCTTGAGCTCGCCGTCAAGTCCAACCCAAACCGACAGCACAACCGTGCCCTCAATACCGCGATCTCGCGCCGCGCGCGGATACTCAAACGCTTCGGATAGCTCGTTGTACAACGCCTCGAGGAGCTCGCTACGGGTAACGCCCACGCGCCGGTCGTTTGCTTCGGTGCCCCTGCTGCGCTCCGGCGTCTCTCCCGGCGCCGGGGCAGCGCCGGACGCGCTAGGGTCGGTGTGCGGCGTCTCACGCGGCGTCTCGTGAGCTCGTGCTTCACGTCGCGCCTCAAGCGGCGCCGGCTCCTCCAGCTTGTCCACCATCTCCGAGACACCGTCCGCATCGGGCCTAAACGCAGCCTCCGGCTCATCACTAGGCGATTGGGTCGTGGCCTCCCCCGAGCGCCGCCGGGGCGGTTCGGTTCGCTCGGGAGCTTCGCTGTCGGAGTCCGGCGGCTCAGTCCGCTCGGAGTATTCGCTCTCAGGATTCGGCATCTTCTGATAATCGCTCGCAGCCTCATCCTCAGCCCCCCGGGTCGGCGCAGGCGCTGAGGAATCGCCTACCGGTGTCTGCGAGCTCTGAGTATCGTTACCGGTCGGAGCGTCGCGACCAGCGCCTGCCGTAACGCCGCCGTCACCCGCCAACGTATGCACAACCAGGCGCGGCACCTCAGCCGACCCGTCGTACTCGAAGAGCCCGGGGCCGGCCAAACCGAGTACACCCAGCACCACCAGATGCAGCAATGCCGAGATCGCGATTGCTGTGGGAAGGCGCGCGGCGCCTTGATTGCGGTTTGGCCAGCCCATGGTCACTCCTCGGTTTCTGCCTTAGTATGCGTACGAAAGACCGGCCTGATAGCTCCTACCTGGAGCCGGATAATAGTTATCGGAAAATGCATAAGGCGCGTAACTCTCATCGAACATGTTCTTGACCTCGCCGAATATGCTAAGGTCACCACCAACGAACCTGGGGACCCATCGCAACCGCAAGTCGGCAACAGTATAGGCATCGAGCTTATCTAGCTCGTTTGCATCGTCACCGCCTTGATACGCTTCGCTCCTAAAACGAGCTGCCGGTTCGATCTCAAAGCCGGCCGGGAAAACAAGCGTAACAGAACCATCGAGTTGGTGGTTTGGAACTAGCGGAATCTGGTTTCCCTCGTTCTCACCATCCACGAAGGTTGCGTGAACGTATGAGTACCCCCCTGCCAGCCGTAGCTGATCGATCGGGCGGCTCCTCAACTCGAGATCGCCGCCAATACGGCGCGTGGCATCAAGGTTTCGATTGGTGCCTTGAAAAGGTGGGTTTGTAATCTCAAATCCGATCTCGTCCTGCATCTGGAGCACGTAGCCGCTCATCTGCAGATCGAACACTGAAGCTAACGAATATCCTGCTCCAACCGTAGCCTCCCATCCAGTTTCCGGTTTCAGCCCCGTAGCGAACGCATCCTCATCCGGGTCGATCCCGCCCGCAGGGTTCTGAGCGACTTCATCAGTGGCTGGATACCGAAACAGGCGCGCGCCTCGGGCAAACACCGTAACCCCATCGACCGGACGGTAATTGAACCCAAGCGCTCCCGACAAAGCCCCGTAGTCCGTGGAGTCGTCGTACTCGTCGTAGCCTTCGGCAGCGAGATACGCATGGTCGTAACGAACTTGTGGCGTCAGATCAAGCCGTTCGCCCCATTCAACACTAGCGGCCAAGTAAGCTCCCCCAGCAAGCTGCAGGAGACTCAACTCACTGTCTTTGTCGGTACGCTCTAAATCGTTGTAGTTCTCGGTCTCCACGCTAGCCAGTTCACCGTCCAGACCTCCTTTAAGGCGAACGCTGCGACCGGCCAATTCCAGCCAATGGGTGTAGCTCGGGGAAACCGAAACCTGCTGGAGGTGTTCGTCGGAAAACGCGGCAAAACCCACGAAATCCGTCTCCCTTGATCGAGCACGGTATCCGAGGTCCAGGTCCAGGTGTCCGAGCTCGCCGAACGGGACGCTGTTGTCCAGTCTTAGCGAGACAACTTGGTCAGTTCCTTCATCGTCTTGGTAAAGCGCCTGCACCTGCGTCGGATCGTCTTCGAACTGCTCCTCGGTTAAGGGTCCTGGGAGCTCATACGAATGGTCGCTAAACTCTGCCTGGAGCCGCAGACTGAAGCCGCCGGGCCTACCCCAACCGGCCTCAAAACTGGCCTGCAGGATCTCGTTTGCGCTTCGGTCACGGTATCCGTCGCTTGAGTACCGCTCCACGCCGGCGCCAAACCGCAGCCCTTCGCGTCGAAACGCAAAACCGAGCCGCTGTTGATTAAGACCAAAGCTGCCGACAGTTAACCCACTGGTCAACTCCAACAGACGCTCGGGCTGTCGCGTGATAATGTTTATAACACCGGCTACGGCGTTGTTACCATAAAGAGAGCTTCCGCCACCACGCACTACCTCAATACGGTCGATGCGATCTACAGGAATCTGCATCCACCTTAGGCCGCCCATGTCCGGATCATTCAACCTACGACCGTCCACAAGCACAAGCACGCGCTGGTGGCCAAAACCCCTCATCCCGATTTGTGCTCGCGCCGGGTCTTCGTACGACGCTGACTGTACTCCCGGAACGGCTTCCATCACATCCACAAGGCGCGTCTGCCCGCTGCGACGGATCTCGTCACCGCTTATGATCGTCACATGCGACGGTGTACGACGAGCTTCCGTAAGCACCCGGTCCGCGGTCACGACAAACTCAAGCTCCGGCTCGTCGGGGGGTTCGCCTGCGGCAAGGGTGGCGGGCTCGGCCGGTTGGGCCGGTTCGTCGGCGCGGAGCCCCGGGGGCGCAACTAGCAGAATAAGAGCAACAGCAAACGAGAGGACAAAAGCTTTCATGAAAAGAGTACTCCTTCTGTGTGTTCGCAACAGGCGCTGCGGAGAAGGAATGGTAAACTGAGGCTCCTCGGCACCGGTTCTTCGGAGCGCGGGGCAAGCCGGGCAGGTGATAGTGCCTAACGGCGGTTCAATTTACGCATTCCCTGATCGTGAGAGAACGACTTCGCCGCGTTCGCTTCTAGTGAGCGTTACCAACGGCGGTCGTGCGAAAAGAAAGCGTCTTCTGGCTTACGGATTCTCAGCGACCTCGCCTTCCCATTCCTTGCCGGGAACAGTGGCATCGTGAAGCGCCTCACATCCGCATACAGCGGCACGCCCGCGTCTGATTCTCACAGACTTCCGATCTTTCCTTTCGGCGTTACACAAATTGTGTATCTGCGGTCTAAGTCGTGAACACCCCCTTCGAGAACGGAACTCTCACGGCTTCCGAACGCATTATCGGGCAACGAGGGCCATGAGGTATGTAGGAAGTATCTCACGGGCGGGGGAATCCCGCAAGTGCGTTCGCCGACAAAGTCGGGCGTTGGCAAGCCGCTACCCGAGCGCCACCGCCGACATGCCGCCGTCTACGCGGAGGTTTTGGCCGGTGACCCAGGAGGCGTGGTCCGAGAGCAGATACACCACCGCCGCGGCGATATCGCCGACCTCGCCGACGCGCTTCAACGGGTGGCGTTCGGCCGACCGCTGCTTTTTCTTCTCGTCACCCAGGAGGCGGGCTGCAAGCTCGGTATCGGTAAGTGAGGGCGACACCGCGTTCACGCGCACCTTCTGCGGCGCGAGCTCGGCCGCAAGCGAGATCGTAAGCCCGAGCACCCCCGATTTAGCCGCCGCGATAGAGGCGTGAAACCCCATCCCGAGCGACGACGCGACAGTTGAAAACAGCACCACCGAGCCGCCCGCATTAGCAAGAGCTTTGAGGCAGCCCTTGATCGCCTCGGCCGCGCCCACCACGTTTATCTCGTAGTCGGTGCGGAACTGTTCCGGCTTCAGCTGCTTGAACGACGCGAGCGTGATCGACCCCGGGCAGTACACCAGCCCGTCAAGCCGCTCCGGCACCGTCACGGCCTGCTCGGCAAACGGCTGCGCGGCGTCGTACGGTTCATGGCGCGCATCCAGCCCCTCGAGCTCGGCCGAGCGCGTACGACTCCAGACCGTAACCGTGGCACCGGCCTCTACCAAGCGGCGCACCGTCTCGAGCCCAATCCCGCGACTCCCGCCGACCACTACGACGTTCTTGTTTGTAAAGTTATTCATGCGCAGGAAGATACTGCAGCCCCGCGCTTAGAGCAACTCGGCCAGATAGAAGCTCACCGGGATTGTGAACACCGCGAGCACCGTTGAGACCACAACTATGTCGCGCGGAGCTGCGCCCCCGGTCCCATAGCGTGCAGGCAGCACGTATGCGAACACTGCTGCCGGCAACGCCGAAGCCACGATCACAATCGTTCTCGGCAACCCGCTTATCCCAAAGAGAACAGTCGCGAGGTAACCGACCAGAAACCCCACGCCGAACCGTAACAGGCACCCGAGCAGCACCTCACGACTGAAACGCAGTTTCGACCCCGAAAGCGAACACCCGAGCGCAAACGCCGCCAACGGCGGCGCCGGCGTACCGCCGAACTCAAACGCGGCCAGCAGCGCCTCAGGTACCGGCACGCCGCCAAAGCGCAGGCCGAAGCCCAAAATGACCGCCCAGAGGATCGGAGACCCCAGCATCGCCACGAATCCGCGCCGCGTAACCCCGCCGGTCGAAATGAAGAGTCCGAGCGTGAACAGGAACACCGTCGAGATTTGATCGTAGACGATAATGAGACTCATCGCCGGCGCGCCGCCCCAGAGGTCCATCAGAGGAATGCCGAGAAACCCGGAGTTCATAAACACCACCGGCATCGCGAGCGCCGCCCAGGAGCTGTGGGTAAGGGTAGCGGTGCCACGCGCGGCGACGGCCAGCGTTAGAGTTATGAACGTAACCGCAAGCCCCATTCGCAGGATCATATCTCCGGACACGTCGGAGCGGTACAAGGCCTCGAAAACCAGAAGCGGCATGAAGAAATCCGAGATCACCCGCAGCAGTGTTTCCTGTGAGAGCTTCCAGCGTCCTCCCAGCAACCACCCCCCGGCCACAAGCAGAAACAACGGGACCAAGAGCACAAACGTATCGATCAACATGCGGCGCCCTCTCAGATATCCGGTCGGGGCTCCTAGACCGCGAAATACGCGTAGGCAAGGAGCACAACAAAGAAGCTGGTCAGGAAAACCGTAACCTGGTTGAAATTGAACTTGAACTCTCGTATAGCAGCAAGAAAAGCCCCGATCCGCAGGACGATCCAGTAATACACGCCAACCCCGAGAGCGAGTGTAAGGACGAAGATGATCACTTTGTCCAACCCAAACGCGCCGGCCGCCGCGTACTCCGGTCCGTAGATCAGTGCCACAGCCGGTCCGCCGAAGATGCCCCCGACCAGTATGGCAAGTCCGAAGACAGCCGATATCGCGGCGATGTAGGGATCACGCGCGGGCTTCACCTCCGGGGTCGGAGGCCCAAAAAGAATCGTCGAGTATTTCACGAACGAGAGAATGGTCCCGAGGTTGATGATATACAAGCCGAGCTCGCCAAGATTGCCCTGCAGCCCCTGCTGTATAAAGTATTTTGAGATACTGCCGTTGAAGAACGGAGCGCCGGTGATCCCGAGGACACCGGCAAGTGCGGCCAGGCCAACGATCGGCATGCGTCTGAGAACTCCCCGGATCTCCGAATAGTAGCGCGTACCGTACTGGTCGATGATCACGCCGGCGGTAAGGAACAACAGCCCCTTGAACAACGCGTGGTTGATCACATGGTACATCCCTCCCCAGAAGGCAACATCGGGTCCGAGATTGATCCCAAATACGATCAGCCCAACCTGACTGACCGTATGGTAGGCGAGAATCAGCTTGATGTCCTTCTGCGCCACCGCGAGCATGAAGCCCACCACCGCAGTGATGAAGCCGATGACCGCGAAGAACGGAGCCGCGTCGATGATCGGAGAGAACACCCCGCCGAGCCTCACGAGCAGGTACACGCCGACCTTGACCTGAACCCCGGACAGAATCGCCGAGACGATTCCCGGGGCGCTCGGGGCTCCGTGGGCACGCGGCAGCCAGCCGAACAACGGCCAGAGTGCCGACTTCAACGCGACCGCGGTCAGGATCATCGCATACGGAACGATAACCGTTCTCGGTGACTCCAACAGCGCAAGCCGTTGCTCGAGCATCGCCAAATCAAGCACCCCGGTGGTGCGGTAGAGATAGCCGATCCCGAGCAGAAAGAAGGCCATCGCGATGAAGTTCATCATCAGGTACAACATGGCGTCGTAGACGGCCTGCTTCTCCTTCTTGTACATCATCAGGATCGCGATTGTGAGCATCCCGAGCTCGAGCAGCACGAAGATATTGAAGATATCCCCGCTCAGAAATAGCCCGAGGATCGCCGACTGCAGGAGCATGTACAGAAACAGAAACACCTTGTCCATATAGTCGGCGCGCGTGCTGAACACATAGGTACCCAGAAAGAACAGACCGGTAAGGAGCACCATTGGCCCGGAGTACTGATCCGCTACCAGCTTGATGGCGACGCCTTCACGCCACTGTGCCACCAACTCAATGATATCAGCGCCCCAGCGAACCTCAATAAAGGTAGCAACGGCCAGATAAGCGACAACCACATTGGTAAGAAATAACAGCCGCTGATACGCCCGCTGAGGCAGAAAAAAGCCGAATGCGGCTACGGTTACCGGAGTCAGTACGAGCAGGTGGAGCGGGCCGGTGGGCGGTAGCGTCATCATTACTTCTCTAGTCGCCTAATGAGAATATTCCAGTCGGCGGTACCATAGCGGTAGGCGACACGCATGAACGTCGCCAGACACATCGCGATAACGGAAACGCCGATGACGATTGCGGTGATCATCAGCGCTTGCGGCACCGGGTCCGCCATACGGTCGACCGGCGTGCCTGAGATCGGCGGGCCCGCCCCGTCCTGGTAATTGGCAAGCATAAAAAACACGACGGCGGCCAGGTCCATGATGCCGACCGACATAATCGTCTTGATGATGTTCCGTTGGGTCATCGCACCGTACAGACCGATGAAGAACAGCCCCACGGCGAGGTCCGAGATATCGAGATACTCTAGAAGCGCCACGATTCACCCACCCCCTTGAAAAACGCGAACCGTAATACCGCCACGCCCAAACCGAACCCGACCTGCACGCCGATCAGGATATCCATCAAGGTGAGGTACGCGGCGCGGTAATCGGGATGCGCGTGCACCCCTCCGGTAAACAGCAGCACGACCGGCCCCAGGAGCAGCAACGAAAGCACGAAGCGCTGCGCCAGATGGAGAATCTCACTGTCGATGTCCTCCACCGGGAACACGACGTAGCGCGCAATGAACAGTGAGGCGAGTATACTGCCGCCCTGAAAACCGCCCCCCGGCGTGTAATGCCCGTTGATAATCACGTAGAACCCCAACAGCAAAATAAACGGGTACAGGAGCCCCACAACAACGCGGATGATGCTGGATTCGGGACCGGTCATGTGCGGTCACCCCCTTGGTCGAGGTCCTGCGCGTCCCGTTGCCGCAAGCTTTGCAGCTCACTCGGCACCGGGAGGAACTGGTTCATGCCGATGATGGCTGCCAGCAGAATTAGCGCTTCAAACATTGTGTCGTACATACGGTAGTTCAGGAGTATAGCCGCCACCGCATTGCGGGCCGCAGTGTCCTCCTCAAACCGTTCGGTCATATAGTCATACAGGAAGGGATGCAGCTCTTCGTCGTGAGTATTGGTGATGAAGGTTACCATGAGGAATACTGCGGCAACGAACAGCGCCGACAATGCCAGTCTCATTGTGCCTCCTCGCGCGCGTAGCGTACGAACTCAATGCCGGAACCGGCTCCCTGCATCCTGAACATCAACTCCAGCTCCACCATGGCGTAGCTGTCCTGCCGCCCGTAGATTATCATTCCATGTGGCGTCTCACTGATCACCAGATCATAGTGGGGATCACTCAGCACATCCTCGAGCGACCTGGAGACAAATACCACTTGCGGCTCGAACTCACGCCGCTGGAAGAAATCCTTAATCCTCGCCAGGGTCGCGCTGTCTTCCACCTCGCTGATATAACGATCGGTCAGCTTCCGAGACTCCTCGCCGCCGACGAATCCAATCGTGTAAACGCGATAGCGCTTCAACGCCGACAGATACAACAGCGTGACCAGACCACTGCCGATAACCCCTTCGGCTATCGCAAGCTCCGGCGCCGCGTGTAGCAGGTACAGGAATGCCGCCAACAGCGAGAAAATCGCCAGGTAAATGACCGCAAGCCGTAACAGCACACTGTGAATCGCAAGCAGTGCGAACACAGCCATCAGCAGCAGGACACCAACCTCAACCATCGAAACGCTCCCGCCCGGGACTCTCCCGCTCGAGCTCCGGCGCATCTGCCTCCGCCGCCGCAGTCGCCTCGGTCGCGGGGGCCGTCACGCTGCGCACACGATAGCCGCTGACGTAGGCCGAGCGCGCAATGGCGTGCGCGCTCACCGGCACCGTGACAAGCTCGAACATCAGAATGATCGCGAGCTTGACCGTCACGATCGACCAGCCGGTGAGCACCATCGCGCCCAGCATTATGGTGACAAACCCCATCGTCTCAACCTTGGCGGTGATCACCAATCGGGGGTAGAACCCATCCAGTCGCAAGATCGTGTACACGCCGAAACCGGTGAAGAGAAGACCGATGAAGATAAGAGCCTGTCCGATAATCGTCTGCATGGTAGTACCGCCGCGCTGTCTTACAGCTCCCCGCGGCGCTCAATGAACCGCGACAGAAGGACAGTCGCCAGGAAGCCAAGAATCGACAATAGCAACGCCAGATCGAATATGTAGGTGTCCGGCGCCGACAGTCCGACAATCACGACACCGAGGGTAATCTTGGTGGCTACCAGCCCAACGCCCAGCAGTCGGTCCCAGACCGTCGGACCGATTACGATACGAATCATACTGCCGATTGCTGAGATCCCTATCAGCGCCAGGGCGATAGCCAGGAAGCTCATTGGACCTCTCCCTCCGAGACCGGCGATTGCAGAAAGGTGCTCTCGAAATTGCCTTTGATCATCTCCCCGGCCTCTTCAGGATCGTGCGTGACGCAGTCGATCCAAACCACCTTGAAACTCCCGGGCGAATGCTCGATCGTAACCGTTCCCGGAGTGAGGGTGATAGCATTGGCCACCAGAACCGCCCGGAACGGGTCGGTTATCTCGGTTGGAATGTCGACAATGCCGACGTTAAGCCGGCCGGTAAGCGTTACGCGAATGGCGTCGAATCCCGAACGGAAGATTGCGACCACAACGACGAGCAGATAGCGCAACACCGTAAACGGGCCGATCGCGTACTGCCGGAAATACGAACCCTTGAGCAGCCAACGGTTGGTGACGAACACCGCCACGGCACTGAAGATGGCACCTTCAGTCACGGTCCGGCCGGCAAACGACTCGTTCCATATGCACCAGACAACCGTAAGTACGATGACCGAGCTGAGGAACTCGCCACCGCGATGAACCATCGTTCGCATAAACCACCCGCTTAATGCTCGGTTTCGAGCGCCCGGCTCGCCGATGCGATAACTCCCGCCTCGACGATCCCCTCAAACCCGTGCATGTCAAGCTCGCGTACACCGGCAATCGTGGCCCCACCGGGTGTCGTCACTTTCGAGACCAGTTCGATCGGGTGCTCGCCGCCCTGATCTAGAAGCGCCGTGGTACCGCGCAACACCTGCAGCATTGCCGTAAGCGCATCCTGGTAGCGCATCCCGGTTTCAACCGCGCCGAGGCACGCGCCGTGGATGAACTTCAAAAGAAACGCGATGCCGGACCCCGAAAGACCGTTGATGGCCGGTATCAGGGCCTCCGAAACGCATAACGGCATCCCAACGGCCTTGGCGAGATCGCTGGAAGCGGCGACCAGGGCTTCGCTTGGGTTTTCGGGATACGCTATGCCGATCAGCGCCTGCCCGACCTCGGCCGCGATGTTCGGCATGAAGCGGCACACGTTGCGCGTCTGCAACCCTTCGACAAGCTGCTCGAGCGTTACATAAGCCAGCAGGCTGATAACCACTCGATCGCCGATATGCTTGACCAGTCCGGCCGCAAGCGGCCCGAACTCCATCGGAGGAACCGCGAGCACCACGACGTCGCTCACCTCACAGAGCTTGCCTGCATCGGTACCGCAGTCCACTGCGTTGAGCTTCTGAACGGCCCATTTGCGCCTTGCGGGAGCGATTTCGAGAATTGCCAGCCGGACATCCGGGCGTGTTTCCTGTATTCCGGTCGCCAGAGCGGCACCCATGTTCCCGTATCCGATTATTCCGACCGTCATCGATTGGTTCTCCTTAATCTCTGTGCGCATTCTAGTGGTTCACCGCCGGGCATACTCCAGAACGATATCATACAGCTCGCGATCGGAGGCGGCGGCAAGGATACGATCGCGCGCTTTCTTGTCCGTGAGTACCGACCCCATCGCCGAGAGAAACTCAAGATGCGACTGAACGTCCTCATGGGGGGACAGCGTCATCGCGAATATTCGGCACGGTTTGCCGTCGAGGCTTTCGAAATCAACCTTGCGGCGGCTGGTACCGACGGCAACCACGAGCCCATCGACAGCGGTAGTGCGCGCGTGCGGAAAGGCAACTCCCTGTTCCATGCCGGTTGAGATCTCATGCTCATGGCGGATGAGATCAGCCCACGCCTGATCGCGGTCCTTCACTTTACCGCTTCGGCACGCAACATCGAGCATATTGCCGATAATGTCTTCTTTCGTTCTGCCATCCAACGAGACGGACACGACTTCGGGTAAGAGAACGTCAGCTATCACGGCTCCCCAAGGTATGCCCCATCCCAGCTCTTTTGTCAATGGAACTACTCGACAAAAGGGTTGCCTGTAGCCATCACAGCGTGTACACTACTAACATCCTTGCCTAATTACAGGTATACGTGCCGACTACATCTGGTGCTCGTGGAGGGCCGGTAGTGGGCCCAGAATATACAAGGAGGAAGTGTCTGTATGAAACGAATTCTGTTCGCTGTGGCGATCGTTGCGATCGTTACTGTTGCGGTTTTCGCCGGTGAGACCACCTATGAAGGAACAGCCGAAGGCTATGGTGGCGAGCTTCGCGTTGAAGTAACGATGGACGGGGACACCATTGTGTCGGTCGAGGTAGTCGAGCACAGCGAGACTCCGGGGCTTTCCGACCCGGCCATCGAGAACGTAGCGCGTCGCATCGTAGAGGCCAACAGCACCGACGTCGACGCCCAAAGCGGCGCCACGGTAACGAGCGAGGCGATCAAGGCGGCCGTCCAGGATGCGCTGAACAACCGATAGCTTCTACAGCCTGGAAAGCTGAAAAGACTTGATTGAAAGGGGGCGTTGCAGGCTATTCTGTTCCGCCTCCTTCGTTTTTGTGAGTTCAATTTGTGCACGTTGTGCGATCACCGAGACTCTGCGTTCACAACTCTGCGAGCGCGCCGCATACGATAGTACGGCAACCCTCCCGACAAGACGAATAGCCCGGAGGTGAGAAACAGTACCAGTGCCCGCCCCCAGATGCCGGGTATGGTACCGATGCGCGCGTCATCTACGCGTTCGGGGTTGTACGCTACGGCGACCTCCTCGCCGATCTGGTAACGCGGAGTGGCAGTACCGCGATCGGCGGTAAACGTGTGTTCAACGCCATCGACGCTGAACACCACATACGGATAGTAGCGCCTTCCGGCTTCCGGGTCGGTAAACGGAATGCCTTGGTCGACTACTCGGTACTCGCTAACCTCCCCCACCGTTCTCTCAGCTGCCAGCACGAACGCCCCGGTACGTAGGACCTCACCTACGCCGAAGAGTAGCAGAAACCCCGCCAGCCCGAGGAGGATGATGCCCATCGATTCTAACCAGTTCATAGTGTTAAGCTACTACCGCGAACACAATCTTTCAAAACCATTTTTATCATGATTCGGGCCGTCGCGCCGAGCAATTCTTACAACTGGGCTCCGTGGCGCCGCAAGACCTCGGCGAGGGCATCCTGTTCGAACTGCTCCGCAAAGTAGAGCGGCGAACCGATCATACCGTTTACGTTCACCAGTCCGTTCACGTCAGCCCCATGCTCTGCAAGCAGTTCAATGGCCTCCGGCACGGCGTAGTCATGCTCCGCCCCCAGCACTACCGCAATCATGAGCGGGGACAGCACCCGCCCGTCATAGGTGGTCGAGATATTAGGATCTGCTCCGTTTTCGAGCAGCAGCCGCATCAGGTCGAGGTTAAGCGCCCGGTTTTCAATGCCTACGATCAGGGTCGTCGCAAGCGGCGTGACGCGCATGGTGCCGGTCTCGAGTACGTGGTCGGGATTTGCCCCGTGCCGGAGCAGGAGCTCTACCAAATCGAGATTGAGTCGGTCGGCAGCCAACCCGGTCAGAATCGGAACGTGCAAAGCCGAGAGCTGCTGACCGAAACGGTGGAACTCCAGGTTCACCGCCACTCCGGCTTCGAGCAAGCGCTCCACGAGTTTAATATCGGGATCAAACGCCTCGAGGTTGTCCAGGCTGATCTCCGGTAGACCGAGCACCAGCGCCAGAGCGTGATACCCCTGGGGGCTTACCGCATTTACGTTGCCTCCGGTCTCGAGGTAGCGTTGTACTCGGCCGTGATCGCCGACCACAACAGCATCCAGGAACTCTTCCTGCGTATATGCCGGTTCAAGCGGCTCGAGCTCCACGCGAATTGTCTTGCTTCGTTCGTGCGGCGGTCTTAGCTCGATGGCCTGTTCGGTGTACCCGTCACGGCGCGCGAGCAACCGCACCGTCTCATCCCGGGCAAACAACGAGCTGAACACACGACGGCCGATTGGTACACCGTCGAGCAGAATCTCGGTATCTTCCGGAACGGTTTCGATCCGAATCTCGGCGAGCTCTCCCGGGTCGCCATGGACGCCGCCGGTTACCGTAGAGGCGGAAGCAAGTTGGTCGAGAACCGACCGGCTGCCGGCATAGATGCGTTCGACTGCAGGCATCACGCGGGAAATACGTTCTCCGCTGTACTCGAGCAGCGTAACAGCACGCCGGCGGCCGCCTTCGTCCAGCTCACGCGCATCGTGGTACTCGATCTCACTGATAGCATCGCCCAGTATGCTGTCGCTCTCGCGGATAGACTGCGACTCAACTCGCAGTTGGTCTTCAGCGCGCAGCTCAACCGCATGCGCAAGCAGCTGCTCGAACGCCTCGATGATCTGCGAATCCTGCAGACGTGAGCGCGCCGAATGGAGGTCCACCCCCGACGGAAACACTGCAACCGAACCTTCGCCCACCGCCACCGTCGTCCCTTCCGAATCAGCCGCGACCAAAAAGTTGGTACCGGTAGCGACGGCGCTCAGCTGCGGCGCCCTGATCCGCAATCGCGGGGCGCCGTCGGCCGGCGAGTACGACAACGCAGCCAGCGAGCCCTCGCGCAGATACATCCCGTAAAGCGGTCCACGGGCAGCTCCTACCGGTTCAACGACCTCCGCTTCAGAGTCTTCCTGCAGCCACACAACCGCGCCATCGCCGAACCGCAGGACTGCGCGAGCGCCGGTCCCGGTCCGCACTCTATCACCGTGACCCACCGGCATCCCCAACCGCGCTTCTTCAAACAACTCGCTGCCGGAGGACGCCACATCGACATCCCCACCGAGGAGGACGAGCTCCACGCTCGGCGCCGCCGGGAGGTCCGGCGCCGGCACGGGAGCCTCTACCCGATCCGGGCCGGGGTCACAGCCTGACAGCAGTATCAGGACCAGGAGCGCCCCGGCAAGTCGCGCGTCCATCACCGGCCGTAGGCTCCGCGATGGACGCGATAGCGCACAGGAGATCCGGCGAAGCGATCGTCGCGACGTTCTGCGAGACACCGGGAGGAACAAAGATACGATATAAGCGCTCATCTCACCTCATATTGTTACCCCGAAACTCGAGGTCTTTCCACAACTCACTGTGATTTTGTGCTCCTTCGGCGTAGGTTGTATATTATTGCATCATGCACGCGCTTGGAATTGTCCGCGACCCATTATTCAAGCGGCACGAGAACGGACCGCATCACCCTGAGCGGCCCTCCCGGTTGGAGGCCATAGACGAAATGCTTGCAGCGTTTGAGCACCGCGATCGCTTGCACACGCTCACTCCCCGGGATGCTACGCACGAGGAGATAGCGAGGGTTCATAGCCCGGAGCATATCTCACGAATCGCCGAGACCCGGCGCCGGGAAGTGACGTACCTCGATCCGGACACGACCGCCGGGCCCTGGAGTTACGCCGCCGCGCTGAGGGCTGCCGGTGGCTGTATCACGGCCGTCGATGCCGTCCTTGACGGTGAGGTGGAGGGCGCGTTCGTCTTCGCTCGGCCCCCGGGGCATCACGCCGAACCTGACCGTGCAATGGGGTTCTGCCTGTTCAACTCGGTTTCGATCGCGGCCGCTCACGCCGTCGCCGGCCGCGGACTGCAGCGCGTTGCCGTGGTGGACTGGGACGTGCACCACGGCAACGGCACTTCCTACAGCTTCTACGATCGCCCCGACGTCTTGGTTATCTCGGTGCATCAGCATCCTCTCTATCCCGGCACCGGGGCGATATCCGAGCTCGGCAGAGGTCCGGGAACGGGCTATAGCATCAACCTACCGCTGCCCCCGGGCAGACGCGATGAGGAGTATCTTGCGATTATCGAGAGCGTGGTTCTCCCGGCGCTGCGTTGGTATCGTCCACAACTGATTATCGTGTCGTCGGGCTACGATGCCGACAGCCGCGATCCAATCGCGGGTATGGAGCTGTCCTCCGAGGTGTTCGGGGGTATGACCACAGCCATACGCGACAGCGCGTCCGCCGAACTGGGAGCCGGGCTGCTCTTCGTCCTCGAGGGCGGCTATTCGCTGGCGGCATTGCAGGAAGGGGTGGAACATACGGTGCGCGCGCTGCTCGGCGAGCGCTATCGCACCACGGTCGATCGGATGCCACCGGACTCATCCGCGCTCGACCGCATCGTCAGCGACCTGCGCATCACGCACCACCAGCGGTGGTAAGCGCTGCAGTTCGGAGCAGGGGCCGGAACGAGTTATTGCAATATCCGCTCCCGAAGGCTAAGGTGATACCGTCATGAAGCCGACCGTAGCGTCGGAGTTGCCGACGTGGAGAACCGCGCACTCGCTGATGTCTCTCGCGCTGCTGCTTGAGCTCGCAGTGAATCCACGGTTCACAGCGACGGTTCCCGTGTTGGTGGTGTGGGGCATCGGATCGTTCTTCACCCTCAACCGCCTTCGCGGAGACACCGCGCGACGGCCGGCCGATGTGGTCTCGCTGTCGAGGCTGCTGATCGTGCTCAGTGTGGCACTCAGCTTGTATCTCTACCATCTTTTGCCGCACACCTTCGGTACCGCGATGCTCGCCGCCGACCCCTCGTTCCTTCTTCCCGCGCTAAATCGTTTACCTGCCTTGAGCTGGGCCTACGGTGTGTTCGTGCTCCTCGTCCTCGCCGAGCTTACCGATTTTGCCGACGGGCGGTTGGCTCGCAGTCGAGGCGAGGCTACGCCGTTCGGGTGCATCTGGGACGAAGAGATCGACGCCTACTGCGTGCTCGTCCTGGCAGTCCTCACTCACCTGTATTTCGATCTCGGAGCCTGGATTCTGTTCGCCGGCGCACTACGCTATCTCTATGTGCTCAGTCTCCGGATCGTGCCTGCAGCCTCGAGCCGCCCGCGCGCGATGCAGGGTTTCGCTAAGACCGCCTGCGCGCTGATGGTCGTCGCGCTGATCGCGGCAACCTTTCCGCCCCTGAGCGGGCGGATCGCAGCACAGGCAAACGGCGTAGGGCTGGGTGTGCTCATGCTTTCGTTCGCCTGGAGCTGGCAACACAACCTGCAATCGTTCTGCGGAGGCGCCGGACGCGGACTGCTGCGCTCCTTCCTGCTTTACTACGGTGTGCCGGGACGCGCTCGACGCCGAGCCGCGTTCTACCGAAACTTCCTGCACCCCGGCGCGCTCGCGTTCGATATCGGCGCCCACCTCGGCGATCGTCTTCGCGCCTGGCGGATTCTCGGTGTACGCGCCGTCGCGCTTGAGCCGCAGCCGCTGTTCGCCTCGATTCTGCGCCGGCTGTATTCTCGGCACGGCGACATCTCCGTGGTAGAGGCGGCGGCCGGCGCGCGCCGCGGCCAAGCCGCGCTCTGGATCAGCGACGCGCATCCCACCGTCAGCACCCTCTCCGAGGGTTGGATGCGGTCGGTCGGCGGCAGCGCCGGTTTCGCCGGAGTATGCTGGAACCGCCGCGTATCGGTGCCGGTTTGCACGCTGGACGAGCTCATCACCGCGCACGGCGTTCCGGATTTCGTGAAGATCGATGTCGAGGGTCACGAAGAAGCGGTGCTTCAGGGGTTATCCAGACCATTGCCCGCCCTCTCGTTCGAGTTCGTGCCGGCGGCCGCCGAACGGGTGGGCCGGTGCATACAGCGGCTCGCCGCATTGGGTGATTATGAGTACAACGTCGTCCCCGGCGAGGCTACCCGCTTCCTGTTCCCCGTCTGGCTGAGCGCGGAGCAGCTGGAAACGCTCCTGAGCGAGCACTGGCGCTCGGAGCGAAGCGCTGATGTATACGCGCGCTTGCGCCGCGATAGCGGAGTGGAGCTCGGTGAGCGCTGAGCTTATCCTGCGCGCGAGTTTCGCAGCGGCGTATCTCGTAGTCGCACTGGAGCTCACCGCGCTTCCGATACCGAGCGAGGGCTCCACCTGGGCGCGGGTCAAGCACACCGCCCGTGCCGGGGGCAGGATAGCGGAGAGCGTAGCACCGATCGGCGGCTACTGTGCCCTGGGGGTGGTGTTCTTAACGCCGCTTGTCTGGACGGTCCATCCGCCGGGCTTCGCGCTTCTGTTGCCGCTGAGCGCTGAGCCCGCTTTTGGGCTGCCTTCGCTCGCGGTCGTAAGCGCAGGGCTTGTGATCAGCGGCACCGTCCTCGGCGCGGCGGCAACAGTACAGCTGCGCCGCCATCGTAGCGCCGCGAACAGCCTCTGCACCGACGGGATATTCGCCTACAGCCGCAATCCCATCGTGCTAAGCCTGCACCTGACCGCAGCCGGTTTCCTCGTTGCGATACCCGCGCTGCCGGCGCTCGCCGCGTTTCCGATCTATGTGCTTCACCTGCACCGGAGCATCCGCATCGAGGAGCGCCACCTCGCAGGCGGCTTCGGTGCCGCGTACCATCGCTACCGCCGCAGCGTAAACCGCTACTTCGGTGCGCGCGGCTTCACGCAGCAGAGCTGAGGTCGCCCTACGCTCCCCGTGGGGTAACGGTCCGTGACCCGGCGTCGTCTGGCTTGAGGGCGAGGAGGTCAGTATGGTGGACCACCACCGTCAGCCGCTGTGCCTCGATCTGTGCCCGCCGTTCCTCGCGCCAGCGCTCGAGGTCCTGGTTGCTGAGCTTACGGCTCCCTACGAGCTCGGCGTAAATCATGTCCACCAGTGCCCCGGCGACCACGGCCTCATCGGCCGAGTAGCCCCAGCGGCCCGGGACGATCTCCCAATCCGAGGCTCCGAACCCTGCAACCGAGAGCCCGGCCGAAACCGTCGCATCGTAGAGGCGCGTCCCCGCGCGCCGGCCACCATAGCTGCCGCCGCTGGCGCCGCGAGCGTCCATCGAGGCTTCGTAGAGCTCGAGCAGGGCCTCTTCGAATCCACGGTCGCGGTAACCCGGCAACAGGGTCGTCGCCCCGTTGTAGGTCAATGTGGCGTAGAACGCACCGCCGGGACGCAGACCCGAGGCTATCGCCTGCATTGCCGGGCCCAACGCCAGCAGGTCCATGATCGCGTGCGCCGTGATAACCTGGAAACCGCCTCGGACGAGCATCGCACGGCCTGCTGAGGATCCCAGGTCGGCGGTCCGGAAGCGTATCCTCGCCGCACGCCCTGCGTGGTCCTGCATCACCGGCCCATTCTCTTCCGAAGAGCCGGGATCGCGACCGGAACCCCGTCCCGCTTCGGTCACGCGGAACCCGCCGGCAGCCAGAGCTTTGCGAGTCAGCGCCTCGGCTTCCCGCAGGTTGCGCTCCTCGAGGTCCACGGCATCGATCTCCAGCGGCCCCGGAACCATCTGCAGGACGCGCCGCACCATCGCACCGGTCCCGGTTCCGAGGTCACATACGCGCAACGGACGTTCACCGGCGCGCGTAACGTCGCGAAAGAGCCGGTTGACCTCGCCGCTTAGACTCCGGCTGTCGAGATTATACTTCGCTTCCAGATACTCGATGAATGCTTGCGGCTGCACGCATGCCTCCCAACGGTATTTTCTTGACTTTACGCATCCGCGTCAGTAGGCTTCTACATAGGGAATTACTGTATGAGAACCGCGTATTCTATTCTGGGCCTGCTCGGGCTGCTGCTCCTGGTACCGAGCGTCAGCGGCGCAGCCCAAGATGCTGCCGAGGGCGAGACTGCCGCCGACCATAACGGCGCAGTCTATGTTATTCCGATTCACGGCGATATACAACCTTCGCAGGTTGCATTCGTGCAGCGGACGATCAGCAAAGCCCGTTCCGAAAATGCCGCGCGCATCGTATTCGAGATAGACACCTTCGGCGGGCGCATCGATTCGGCACTGCGCATCGCTAACCTGATCGGCTCGCTGGACGATATTCCTACCAGCGCTTACGTTGCGCTCTCACCTGAAGGCACCGGCGTGAGCTGGTCGGCCGGCGCAATGATCGCGTTCGCTACCGACAGCATCTATATGGCGCCCGGCACTTCAATCGGCGCCGCCGCGCCGGTCC
>PUPD01000123.1 GCA_003552985.1 Spirochaetaceae bacterium | reverse complement strand
TCCGCGCGTTCCGGCACGCGGGGGCCTGGAGCACCGCAGCGTTCCAATCGCTGATAACCGGAACCGTGGGAACCCGCAATGTCCACGAGATAATCCGCGCAGAGTTCGGCGAGCTGATCGCAACCAGCCTCTCGATCGCGACTCTCTGTGCGTTCGTCACTACCGCAGTTGCATTCATAGCCGCTCGCCTGCTTCGCGGCCGGCGTCTCCCCTGGCTCGACACCCTTACCATGCTCCCGTTGGCTGTATCCGGGGTGACTTTTAGTCTTGGGCTGCGCCTTCTGTGGTTCGGCGCCCTGCCGACGATCGTATTGATTCTGCTCGCCCAGGGGATCATGGCCTTCCCGCTCGTATTTCGAAGTCTGCGCAGCAGCTTCGACGGGCTTCCGAGCCGCTACAGCGAAACCGCCAAGAGTCTCGGCGCGGGGACTATGTTCCGTATTCGCACACTCGAGGTCCCGGTCCTGTGGCGGGGCGTGTTGAATGCGTTCGCCTTCGCATTCGCGCTGAGTCTCGCCGACTTCACCGCGGTCTTCACGCTCGGGCGTGGAGCAATCGTGACGTTCCCGGTCGCGATGTACCGCTTGATCGGCTTTCAGAGCTTCGATGTCGCGCTCGCCCTCGGAGTGTGGTATATCGTGGTAGTCGCGGTCGCTTTCATCCTGATAGACATGACCTCATACGCGAGGGAACGGGAGGGCCTGTGATCGAAGTCGCCGGTATCCGCAAGCGCTACGATGAGTTCAGCCTGGAGATCGCGTTCGCGGTTTCGGACGGTGAGATTCTCACCCTGCTCGGGGCAAGCGGTAGCGGTAAGACCACTACGCTGCGCATTCTTGCCGGCTTCGAGACGCCCGAGGCCGGCCGCATCACTGTGGACGGCCGCGATGTCACCCACCTCACCCCCCAGCGCCGCCGCCTGGGGTACGTGTTTCAGGACTATACGCTGTTCCCGCATCTGAGTGTCGGTGAAAATGTGGCATACGGGCTTCGCGTGCAACGCGTTCCGCGCCTAGAGCGTGTCCGGCGCGTCACGGAGCTGTTGCGGCTTGTCGGGCTCGCCGAGTTCGGCAACCGTCCGGTCCAGACGCTTTCCGGCGGCGAGCAGCAACGCGTGGCGCTCGCCCGCGCGTTGGCGGTACGGCCGCGGGCGTTGCTCCTCGACGAACCGTTCTCAGCAGTCGACACCGAACGGCGAGAGGAGCTGCGGCGCTATCTTGTAGAGGTAAAGCGCCGGCTCGGAACCCCGATGGTCTTTGTGACTCACAGCCGCAGCGAAGCGCTGGCGCTCTCTGATTGTCTGGTAGTGCTGCGTGACGGAACGGTTGAAGACCAGGGCGACCCCAAAACGCTGTATGAGCGTCCCGGGAGCGAGTACTGCGCCCGATTTCTCGGTAAAGCCAATATCTTCAGTGCCCAGGACCTCGCGGGGTTTCCCTCGGGGACGGTCACCGGCGCTCTTCAGAACCGCCCGGCGAACGGTGCGCGGTTGATGATCCGACCGGAGCAACTCGTCCTTTCAGACGGTCAGGGGCTGGCCGCGCAGGTAGTCCATGGGAGCTACTACGGGGCATATCATGACTACGAGCTTGAGACCGCGTTCGGAAGCTTCTATCTTCAGACCCGCGAGCGTCTCAACCTCGAAAGCCGTGTCAGGCTGCGGCTCCCGGCCGAGCACCTGGTAGTCATCGGCTCGCACGAGTGAGAGGTCAGGTTGGCTCGACCGGCACCATATCGCGGGCCTTCTGAATCTCGCGCGCGTCGATCATGTTGCGCTTCTGTAATCCTCGCAACAGCGCTTCCACCATCTCTGGGTCGAACTGCGTCCCTTTGTTCCGCAGCAGCTCGAGGATCGCTTCGTGCTGACTGAGCGCCTTGCGGTACACGCGGTTTTCGGTCATCGCATGCCAGGCGTCGGCTACCGCAATCAGGCGTGCCACAAGCGGAATCTCCTCGCCTTTGAGTCCCTGGGGATAGCCGGTGCCGTCGTAGCGCTCCTGGTGTGCCAGGATGATCTTCGCCACCGGGCGAAAGTGATCGAACTGCTCCAGGAGCTCGGCGCCGAGAGCCGAGTGCTGCTTCATCAGCTCCCACTCATCCGGCTCGAGCCGGCCCTCTTTGAACAAAACTCGGTCCGGAATCCCGATCTTGCCGATATCGTGAAGCAGGAGCGATTCACGCAAGCAGGTATCAACGGTCAGGCCGATCTCTTCAGCGATGACCATACCATAGGTAAGCACGTCGATCGCGTGCCCGGCGGTGTAGCGGTCTTTAAGCTCAAGGGACTGCGAGAAACTGATCGAAAGCTCTTCGATCCGCGCCTCGAGCTCTTCAGCGCGCACCTTGGTTTCATGGAAACGCCGGGTAGCAACGAGGTTGCGGATCCTCGCGTCAAGCTCGCGAATGATAATCGGTTTTGCCAGGTAGTCGTCGGCACCGGTTTCCAGCCCCTCGATACGGGCGTCGAGCTCGAACTTGGCTGTAGTGAGTATCACCGGAATTGAAGCACTCTGTTCGTCCGACTTGATCGCGTTCAGCAACTCGTATCCGTCCATCCGCGGCATCATGATATCGGAGACAACGACGTCCGGGAGCTTACTGTCCTCTCGAGTCAGGTGCTCCCATCCGGCCTGCCCATCCGCTGCAACCTCGACTGCATGGCCTAAACGGGCGAGCATTGTCGCTACGTATTCGCGCAGGTCGGTGTTGTCTTCTACATACAGCACGCGTATCACGTCATCGGCGCCGGCCGACGACGGAGCCGAGGGTTCGGTGAACCTGCTCGGTGGTGCCTCAGCGTCAGCGAACGCAATATTGTGGGTCGTTAGCCCGGTCATGTCGTCCAAACGTCGCGGTCCCTGACGGCGGTCTTGGCCGTTAAACGGCTGGTCGGCCCGGCGACGATCGCCGCTGCGTCGCTCGATCTCCGCATTCGGCTCCAGTCTTTCGAGGTTGGTCGGCAGCCGCACCGTGAAGGTACTGCCTTCTTTCACTCGGCTCTCAACAGATACCGAGCCGTGCTGCATGTCCACCGCCTCTTTGACGATCGCAAGCCCCAGACCGGTGCCTTCGTAGCGCCGAGTCAACGAACCGTCCACCTGTTGAAAGCGTTCGAAAATCTTCTCGAGATGCTCCGCCGAGATGCCTTCGCCGGTATCCTGCACCTGCAACTCGATCCGGTCCTCGTCGGCACTCAGCACCACACGCACATCCCCGCTGGGGGTGAACTTGATCGCGTTGCGCACCAGGTTCGAGAGAATGCGTTCGAGCTTCTCGCAGTCAAGATAGACAGTCGGGATCGTACCGCGTACATCGTAGGTAAGACTCAGGCCTTTACGAGCGGCAACATCGCTGAAAGCCGATACAACTCCCTTCACCGCTTCGAGCACGCTTGTGCGCGCGAGGCGTAACCGCATCCGCCCTGCTTCGTACTTTGCGAAATCGAGCATCTGGTTGATCATGTCCAGAAGCCTGAGCGAATTGCGGTAAATCTGGGCCACCAGCGCCTGCTGGTCCGGCTGTAGCGCCCCGACATCGCCCTCGTAGAGGCTGTATACCGGACCGATGATCGAGGTGAGCGGGGTTCGAACCTCGTGGCTGATGTTGGCGAAGAATTGTGACTTGAGCGTATCAAGCTCAGTGAGCTCTTCGTTCGCGCGCGCCAGCTGATACCGGGCCACAAACTCCTTGCGTCGCATGTCGGTTGCGAGGTATGAGCTGATGATCACCAGGATCATCGTGGATACGAGAAAGAAGTTGTTGTTCATGAACGCCCGGTAGTTTTCTATTCCACCGGTTGCGAATACGGGGACGATGAACGAAAGATATACTACCACACAAACGATGGCAGTTCGTTTCACATCAAGCGGCAACATGAAAAGAAAAACAATCAATGCCAAGTTGATCCCGGCATAGTACGGGCTGCTGTACCCACCGGCGAAGTGAACCATAATTACGATTGCCAAAGCCCACACGATATAGGCAACCACCCCGCATTCGCGCGACCGGCGATGGCCCCAAGGCGTACGCACGACAAAAAAAATCATTAGGGTCGCCACGACCGCTACCGATCGTAATACGAGGAACAGACTGAATAGCTCGGGATAGGCGATCCAATCAAGCACCGAGAAAAAGGCGATGAGCACGGCCGCCGGTATCGCAGCTAGTTGCACATCCCGCGCTGCTTTATCGATTGATTCTTCTCGAAAACCTTCTCGGATAGCCTCGCCGTCATTCTTTAGCATATTTACATGTCAACTTCCGGAAGCACTCTCAAAATAGTCGAGAAATTGTCCGACAGTCTCGAGTTCCGCGCAAGCCGCCTCATCTACTTCGATACCCAGAATTACCTCACATCTTGCTAAAAGCTGCAATCCCAATATACTATCGATTCCAAGCTCTTCTCGAACCCGTACCTCATCGTCCAGATGCTCTATATCGACCTTGCACACCTCCGCAAACACGCTCCGAACCTTCTCTCGTATGTTAACAGCCATGATGAACCCCTATACTCTTATCGGTCGCTAAGCTCAATACTTTGGGGGATTTTGTACGATGCCAGCCGCTCCTTCAGAAAAGCGCGGAGGCAGTCACCGCTAGGCCGCGATCCATTTGCCCCGCTGTGTCCCTCACTCAGTTCCACGACAGCACGTAGCTTTCCATCACGGAAAGCAATGTGTGCGTCCTCTACGCGGTCGTGTCCGGAAAGCACGGCACGAAGCTCCTGCAGATCAACCATCAGGCCATTGATCTTGCAAGTCGGTTTTAGCTCACGCACAAAGCGAAGATGCCCTTGATTCACTGAGAATATGTCTCCGGTGTGCAGCCATCCCTCGGGGTCTAAGGCTTCGTTCGTTTCTCGAGGACGGCGATAATAGCCTCGAAAAACGCCAGGGCCTCGCAACAGAAGCTCACCATCCGTATCCGATAGTTTCCATTCCAGTCCGTGGACTACCGTACCTTCAGTGCCTATCCGTGCATCGCCACGCCGGTTCAGGGTTGCAGGGGTGACCTCAGTAAGTCCATAACCGTTCAGTAGCTCAGCGCCGGAGGTGGTCTGGGACGCGTCAGATGCGTCTGTGCATCCGAGAGAAGCAAGGATCCGTCTATGGCAGTCTTCCGTCAGCCGACTCCCTCCCGTGACGAAAAGATCGACACCGATGCGGGAATCCTCGCAAGTCTGTGTCTTCGCCAGCAGTTCGCCTATCTCCGGCACAGCAGGAAGAAAATCTATGGACTCATCCCGAATCGTTTGCAGCAATCGACGAGGATGCAAGGTATGCGTAAGGACGGCAGTGATGTCGTGTAATAGTGGTAAGAACAGACACGCTACCAGGCCGTAGATGTGAGTCATCGGGAGCAGCACCAGCATAGTATGACAGCGGTCGGCATCTATGCATTCCGCGAGCGCCTTGGTACCAATTCGATACTGCTCCGATGCAATCATCGCCCCTAACGGGTAACCATGCCCGCGATAGGTGAAGTTTATGGAAGCCACCCCGGGCGGGAGTCCCGACATATCGCTCGGACGTGGGCTTAGCAACGAAAGCTCGGCTAATCCTTCCCGGCTGTAGAGAGGGGAAGCCCGGGCGTGTTGGTCGTAGTCCACCCGGTGCAACTCCACGCCATCGCACACTAAAACCACGCGACCATCACAATACGGCCAGATCGATTCCAGATGCTCGGCTTCTGTTATTACGAAATCCGGGTCCAAGTCCCGAAACATCTCTGTCAATTCAACAGCGCGGTATTCGAGCTTCATTGGGGCAAATACCGCCCCACATTTCAACAAGGCGGTGACCGTTGCTGCGAATGTTGCCGAGTTGCGCAGCGCAACAGTGACACGAGACCTGTAGCCAACACCTTCCTTTTCAAGGGCACGCACTATTCGCTGCGACATCTGGACAAAATCGTTGCCACTATAGACCACGCGTTCTTTTCCCGTGCCGACGTCAACGAAGACATTTTTCGCAGCCCGTGCAGACGCTTTCGCCAACACCTCGTCAGCGAGACTCACGGCTTTACCCCCACTACCACAACCGCCTGCGGCGGCTCGCCCAACACGGGATCCGCTTGCTCAACCCGCAAGCCGGCTCGCGATACCAACTCAGCGAGCTCCGCGGCCGTGTAAAAGCGGAAATAGCCGTCTTCCTCGAGCTCGAACAGGGCAGCCGCTTCGTTCAGCATCTCACGCGCCTTGCCGAGCTCATCGTCATTACAGCCGCAAGCAGCGCTCGCTCCGACTCCGAGCCCGGCCACGTATTCTGTGAAGATCGTCGAGATATCGCTGTCGGGACGCATACTGGAGATGACTAGCCGTCCGCCGGGAGCGAGCATGCTTACAAGCTCCTCAACGGCGTACTCGGGATTGAACAGGTACGAGATAAACAAACTGGCCACGATCACGTCCAGACTGCGCGGCGGAAACAGCGGTTCCC
>PUPD01000128.1 GCA_003552985.1 Spirochaetaceae bacterium | reverse complement strand
CAACTGCTCGGAGGGTCCCCGAGTGGCGCCACCTCGACCAGGTCATCCTCAGATGCACTGAGAAGCTCGCACGCCGCAAACACCCAAGGCCGCTCACGCCACCTGCGTACCATGCCGAGCAAATCCTCGGGGAGCATCCTCTTGGAAGCGCGCAGAAACGCTGCAACGCGAGTTCGCGATCCGAAGACCGCCGCACAGGCGAGCATTCCCCGCACTTGCCCTTCCCAGCCTTCAGCGTAGTCGGCCCACTCTTCCGCGAGCGCGTCGTAAGCCTGAAACGGGCGGTCAATCAGTCCTTTGCGCGGCGCATATTCAAAGACATACTCGAGCAGCCGGTTGAGCCGCGCCGCTGCGCGCTTGCATTCGCTTACTCGCGTGCTTCCTTTCGACATTGTCTCCCTCCGACTCGCGCCATAGTACGCCCTACGGGCGCTGCTTGCAAAGTCCGCTCGGGTTATGACTCAGGTTATGATTTTGCGGCACTCATGCTCGGCGGCTCGTGCGCGCCGAGCCGTGTCATGGCCAAAGCCGCCAACACCAGGAGCCCGATCAGCAGCAGGAACACCGGCCGATAGGTGCCGATGAAGTCGAACACGCCGCCGGCCACCACTGGCCCGACGGCCCCCGATATCGTCCCGATGAACACCACCGTGCCGAACAGGCGACCGTGAACACGCGTTCCGAAGAACTCGGCAACAAGCGGCGACACCGAGGTGAAGGTGCCGCCGTGCGCCACGCCGTACAGCACTGCGAACGCGTACAGCAACACCGGTGTGTAGGTGAACTGCAACAGCACGAACGCGGCTACCAACATGGAGTAGCAAATGCGCAGGGTGCGACGAGCGCCGATGCGGTCGATCACGGTGCCGGCGGCAAGCCTGCCGACTGCGCTTACCGCCCCGATCGTCGACAGCACTCCGGCAGCGACACCCCGGCTTACGCCCATGTCGGTTGCGTAAGGCACAATGTGTACGATCAGGGTGAGCATACTGAAAAAGACCGCCAGCTGCGCGACGCAGATCCAGCGAAACGCGGGTGAGCGTATCGCGTTGCGGCCGGCCAAGGTGTCGCCGGCTGCGCGCTCTGCAGCCGTCTTGTCGTCGTTTTCCGCCCGAGATGCCGGCGGTGTGCGCATGAACTGTGCGGCGATCAGCACGACCGGACCCGTTACGGCGGCAATCCAGACAAACGCGCTTCGCCAACCGAAGGAGTAGATCAGAAAGGCGACGATCGGCGGCACCAGAACCTGTCCGGTTGAGGTTCCTGTTTTCACGATCCCCGACATCCGACCGCGACGATGGTCGAACCAGCGCGCCACTGTGGATAGTGTCACCACATCATGCGATCCGAACGCCGCCCCCACGAACAGCGCGTAGAACAGGTACAGATGCCACGGCGCGGTTATCTGGGCTAGCAAAAAGTACCCGAACGACAGCGCTACTGCAGCGCAGCTGAGGATCACACGCGGGCCGATGCGGTCGTTCAGCCGTCCGAGGAACATCGCCCACGCGCCCATAACCAGGGAGGACACCGAGGAAGCCCCTGAGATCAACGCGCGCGACCAGCCGAACTCGGCGTGCAAAGCATCGAAGAAAACGCTGTAGGAGAAAACGGCCCCGACGACCGTTCCCTGTATCAGGAAACTAGCCGCGACGACCACCGGTCCGTACGATTCTCCCGATAGGCGTGTACGACCGCCGGCCGAGACACAGGTTTGGCTATCCAGCATGTGCGCTGATTGTGGAGCATTTTGCGGCGAAGGTCGAGTCCTTTGCCGAGCATGCGCGCCGCCCGACGGTCAGTCCCGGTAGCCACCGAGGATGAATCGTTCGGGTCGATACTCAAAGTGGATTGGGTCGAACGAGAGCCATTTGCCGCCCCAGATGAACTCCTCGGCTTCAAAGGCATCGACTACCGGCTGCGGCACCTCCCAGCGGCGATCGAAAGGGAGCGCCCACCACTCTTCGATACCGGCATCCTTGGCCCACCGCCAGTAGCCGTACCGCCCTTCATATGAGTGAGGGATGAGGTCGATCGCAATCCCATAGCTGTGATAACTGCGCGAGGCGGTTCCCGCGATTTCGCGCCAGAAGAAACCGCTCGCCGTCCGCAGCGACTCCACGAAAGCCCGCACCTCGGCGTCGTGCTGAGCTAGATCGCGAATCTCGGCTTCAACGCGTTCGAGCGGCTCAACAATCTTGGGATGCACGCGGGTGCTGAGGCCCAGAAAGCTGATTCGAACCATCCGCTGCTCCGCTTCGCGCGCCGAGCTCACCTGGTAAAGGGCGTCAAGAAAGCCGTTGTGGCGCGTCGGCGGATCCTCAGCGCGCTCGCGGTCGCGTCTGCGCAGACGTTCGGCAAGCTCATCATCCACCTCACGAAGCTCAGCCGGGCCGGTTTCGTATGGCCGCAGGCGCAGGGGCGTAAACTCGTCGTAGCGGTTTACGAGCTCACGCGGCAGCATTCGCCCTTCGGCGTAGTAGTACCAGGTGTCGTCGATCCGCGCAGCCCATTGCCCGTCACGCAGTTCTGTTTCGCCTATGCGCTCGGGATAAGCCTGCGCCAGGGCCTCGATCTGACGTTCGCCGGGATACCCGGCGCCGGCATCCTCGCCCTCCTCACCGTCCTCGCCCTCGTCAGGGCTGCCGGTTTCATCGGCCGCCCTCGGCTCGGCTTCAGTACCCGCGCCCGCATCAAGGTCGAGTAGCACCGGCGCGACGGCGCCGGACAAACCGAGCATCCACGCTGCCCCGAAACCGAAGACGAGCACGACCGCGAGAACGCGGAGTAATTGATGACCGTACATGTAGACTATTATAACACCATAGGCGGGATAAAGCTGCCGAGAACTCCACCACGGAGCGTTGCGAACAGAACGGTCACGCCCATTGCAGCCCCGCCTCGGTCGGCCGGACGCTACTGCGAGTTCAACTCCTCGGTGATCGCCAGCGCCTGACGCTTGCTTACCGCTCTCACCACATAGCGGTCGGTGGCAGTGTGGATCGTCAGCTTTCTGAGAATCCTCCCGCTCACCTCTACCGCGGTTATCAGCTCTCGTGCCACTTCCACCAGCTCAGCCGTACCGCTGAGACCCGCAGCCGCGGCTATATATACCGCACCCGGGGATACGATCACCGGCGCGTAGCTGCCGTTGGCGCTCGACAGCCCCTCGCCTGCAGCCCGAATCTCAAGCTCCTCAGGCAAGTGCGCAGCGAGCGTGCGGTACAGTTTCTGTTTCAGCGTGCCGATCCGCGCACCGCGCTCGGCGAGCTTGCGCTCCAGTGTCTCGAACTCCATCCTGCCCCCCGGTCAACCCGAAAGCGGGAACTCTATCACGTACACCACCCCGTCGTCACCGGATGAGGTGTATGCGCCGCCGATCTGATCGACAAGCATATCGATGAGCTGCAGCCCGAAACCGCCCCCGTCTTCCGATTCGAGCTCGTCACGCATGCCCCTGCCGTCGTCACTGTAGACCACAACCGCCTTCTCACCGCGCCGATAGGCCGCCACCGAGATCCTTCCGCTACCGATATCCCGAAACCCGTGCTTGATGGAGTTTGTGACCAGCTCGGTTATCACCATCCCGAGCGGCGCCAGCAGCTTCGTCGGCACCTGGTAATCCTCGATCTCTTCGCTTGCGGTCACCGCATCGGTCGGTTGGAGCAAGGCCACTGTCGTTTCGAGCAACGGAACCAGATACTCGCGTATGCTCAAAACCTGCTGCTGTTCCGCGCGATACAGCTGATCGTACAACACCATCATACTCTGCGCCCGGCTCGCGGCTTCCCGCAGCACGCGATGCACAAACTCGTCCTGCTGATCATCGGCCTGATAGGCAAGGTACGAGGCGATAGCGCCCATGTGGTTTTTGATACGGTGGTGCGTCTCCTTGAGAAGCATCTCCTTCTGCTGTAGCAACGCCGCAATCCGTTCCTCATACTCTTTGTAACGCGTTACGTCCCGGCTGATCACCAGCACCTTGGTCGAGTGCGCATCCTCGTCGCGCAACAAGGTAGCGCGGCCGTCCATCCATATGAACCCGCCGTCTCCGGTAAGCAGTCGAAATGTTTCCTCGAGCTTCCCACCGTTTCCGGTCACATACTCGCGGAACGCTTTTATGACCCGTTCACGGTCTTCCGGATGAACGAAATCAAACGCCGTGCGCTCGCGAATCTCGGCCGGCGATACGCCAACCAACGACGACTGCTCCGGGTTGAAGTACAAGAACCTGCCCTCGAGGTCGAGCAACAGTACGATATCGGAGGTGCTTTCGGTGATCGAGCGAAACATCGCCTCGCTTTCACGCAACGCCCGCTCGGCGCGCTTGCGATCCCCGATATCCTGATACATGGCGTAAGCATAAGCGCCGTCGTCGAGGTACATCGGCGTGCAGGTAAGCGCTACCTCGACGAGGGTGCCATCCTTGCGCGCGCGGCGAGTCTCGCTATATACCCGCTCCCCGGCTTCAAAGAGCGCCCGGAAGATAGCTTCTCCCTCCGCTTGTGCCTCCGGCGGAACGATGCAATCGCGAATGTTGCGCCCGCGCACCTCATCGAGCTCGTATCCGAACATACCGAGGAATATATCGTTGGCACTCACGATGCAATCATCCGAGCCGACGAGCGCAATCGCCACCGGCGCGTCCCTGAACAGCTGTCTGAACCGCGCGCTCTCGGCCCGGAGCTCGTCGGTAACCCGCCTCCAATCAGTGACATCGCGCACGACCGCCAACGTCTCGTCGGTGCCGCATTGTACCATGCGCCCCTCAAAATAACGCTGCTGACCGGCAATCCCGAGACGGTACTCCAACACCGCTCGTTCCCCTGTGCGCAGCACCTGCTGCAGCGACTGCAGCCATAACTCCGCTACCTTCGGCGGGAGAATCTCGGCGACCGAACGGTTCATGAAAGCCTCAGGCTGTGAAAACAGGCTCGCGGGATCACCGGCATGGTAATCGATATGCCGGCCTTCGCGGTCGAGGACGAACATGAGGTCAGGCAACGCGTTGAGCAATGCTCGCTCACGACCACTGCCGGAGCCGCCCGCGGCTGCCGGCGCTCTTACCATGGCGCGCTCGCCGGCGGGCTCGTGCCGAGCGTCACGGTAACGCCCGGCGTGCAGCTGCATCGCCGCTGCGATCGCCGCGAGGAGAACAGCGTCGCCGGAGCTCTTGTCGACGTATCCGTATGAGGTGACCCCGTATGTTCGGTCAATATACGAGGGTTCGGTGTGGGCGGAGAAGAACAACAGCGGGATATCCCTGCTCTGCAGGATATGACGAGCCGCTTCAGCGCCGTCTATCCCTTCGCCGAGCACAATGTCCATCAGAATGAGATCGATATCCGCATGCCCGGAAACCAGCTCAACCGCCTGCTCGCCGCTGCCGGCGATCACGACCCGGTACCCTGCCCCCTCGAGCAACTTCCGTTTCGACGCGGCCGCCAGCGCTTCGTCCTCAACGAGCAGCAAGGTGCGTTGTTCGCACGGCGTTTCCGGATCTGGTTGGCCTATGCCTTGCCCGCTCTGGTTCGCCATCAGCGCCACATATCCGACTGTGCCCGTCTCGGCTGAGCTTCAGGCAATAGGTTAACAGCACCTTTTGCGGGCTGTCAACTTAAAGCTTACCCCGCCGCCGTTACCTGCCAAGCAGCAGGCCTGCTGAGCAGCGGGAATAATTCATAACAGCGTTGTCTATTAGTTCCTAGTGTGATAGAGGGCCGTGCAATGCGCAGAAATGATCACAAAACCACAACAAGGACCGTGAGACAAGAGAGCAACCGGAACCGGACGCCGGCCGAACGGATTTCCTGCCTCCCGGCCGTACGTCTTGCGATCTGATACTTCGAAAGATGAACCGTCTGCTGGGAACCCTGCCGCATCGCGTCTGCATCACGGCGGGCCGGTTCTCACAGCTGCCGGCCCTGCTCGACGAACGACCTGACGAACGCGCGCGGTTCACTGGGGTACATCTCGCTCTGCTTTATAAGCTCCACCACCGCAGCCAGATCCCGATCGAGTATCTCGTACAGGTCATAGTACAGTGACAACTCGCCGCCGTATTTGTAACTAGCGTCGACACGCGCGTTGTCGAGCGGGCGTTCGGCGGCGCCCCGGTAGCGGTCGGTGCGAAACATCGAATCATAGTTTCTGCGCAGCGTCTCCTGAGCGTCGGCGAGGATGTTCTCTTTCGCAAGCAGCCGTTGCCGGCGCGTTTCCAGCTGTCGATACGCATTCGAGAGGCGGCCGTGGAGCTCGCTCATCCATCGCCGGTAGGTACGGCGGTCGGCACGCCCGTCCGCAATCGCCCGGTACTCCTTCGAATCGGGGCCATGCTTCTCGCGCACGAACCGAGCGGCCCCCTCGTCTCCGACAAAGGTAGCGATCTCTTCGTTGTACACATTCTGTCCGTCTATCCAGACCGTGGAGTGCATCTCCTCGTGAATGATTAGGT
>PUPD01000077.1 GCA_003552985.1 Spirochaetaceae bacterium | reverse complement strand
TCCGGTAGCAATTCTTTGTAAACCGTTCTATTAGAACGACTTACTGTTTAGCAGGGGCAGGACTCGAACCTGCGACCTCCGGGTTATGAGCCCGACGAGCTGCCAACTGCTCTACCCTGCGTCGTTGTACGGGTAACTTACACAATCGCCGCGAAAGCGTCAAGGGGGTGTGTTGCAGGCGTGGTGCGGTACTACACCCGGTGAATGCTGACGCCGCGGGCCTCGAGTGTCTCGGCGAGCTCTTGGGGAAGGGTAGAGTCGGTTATGACTGCGGTAAACTCGGCGACGTCGGCAAAGTAGGCACTTTCGATCATGCGGAACTTACTTGAGTCCACTAACAGATAGCGTTCGAGGCTGGACTGTATGGCACCCCGCTTGATACCGACCTCAAACGAGTTCGAGCAGGTCACTCCGAGATCGAAATCGATGCCGTTGGCCGAGATAAAAGCCTTGGTGATGCGGGTTCTCCGTAGCAGCCCTAGAGCCTCGTCGCTCTCAAAGACGTCGGGGTCCCGATGGTACACGCCGCCGAGCATGATGATGGTATGGTCGGAGTTGGACACGAGTGGATAAAGAGTGCTCGCGCTGTAGCAGACAACGGTCAGGTCCGCTGCAAGGGTGAGCTCGCGTGCGAGGTGTTCGGTCGTCGAGCCGGCGTCGAGGAACACCACGTTGCCGGGCTCTATGAGCGTTGCAGCATAGCGGGCAATGCGCTGCTTCTCCTCAACATGCTTCTCGGCTGCGGTGCCGAACCGGTAGCTATTTGAGCCTCGGGCGGCACCGGTGGAGTCGCGCCCAGTGTAGACCGCACCGCCGCGAAACAACCGTACCTGGCTGCGCCGCGCCAGATGGTCGAGGTCACGCCGAATGGTAACCTCTGAAACCTGGAAATGCTCGGCGAGCTCGGATACCGATGCCGAGCCGCGGTCCATAAGGTATGCAAGTGTGTTCTCTACTCGCTCGAGTCTAGTGGCCATGGTCGCCCTCTATTATTACGGACCCAACACGTGCATCACGGTCGGTGTGATGCGCTCATCTCGCGATTCTTTCTGCCGTAGTGCTCCTGCATGAAAGACTGCATCGTCTCGATCTCTCCGGGTGCGAACAGCTTCGGTTCGCCCAGGAGCCTCGCATACAGATAGATCTGAGCGTTCTTCTCGAGCACCCGACTCACCTTGAGCGCCATCTCCATCGTCGGTCCCACCGAGAGCGCACCGTGGCGTGGAAGAATCACCGCGCTGTTGCTGCCGAGCGCTTGTGCTGCCACGCGCCCGAGCTCGGGCGTTCCCGGAAGCTCATAGGGCAAGGCCACCGAAACCGAGGCCCCCACAATCTGGGCAAAGTCCTCGCTGACTGCCGGCAAAGGCATCTCCACCACTCCGAATACGCTTGAATATATCGGATGGGTGTGAACAACCGCATGGACGTCAGCTCGCGCTCGGTAGGCTTCGGCATGCATGTGTTTCTCGACCGAGGGCTCGAACTCACCGTCGATATGATTGAGCTCAAGGTCGAGTACCACGACATGGCGTCGTTTTATGGAATCGTAATTCATGCCGCTGGGGCTGATATACATGTGCCCGTGCTCGGGGTCGCGTACGCTTATGTTGCCCCATGTTCCTACCGTCATACCGGTGGTGATCATGTTGCGCCCGGTCTCTACGATCAGATCTTTGATTGCATTGTCTATCCTGGCCATCGGGTTGTTTCCTCCGTGTTGTCTCGACGCGGCTCACCGGCGGTAGAGGCGAGCCCGCTGTTCGAATACCGGCCTGAGCTGCCGGTAGAGCTCAAGAAAAACCTCGTAGCGCCCATCGTAGCCATGCGTTCCGGGCGCCGCGAGACATTCACTGTCGTGTTCCGTTCTCACCAGCTCGCGCGGGTTGCTGATCTCACCGAGCGCGGTTCGGCCGAGGGCGATGTTGCCGCGCACCGGTGGCTCAACCGAGCGGATCAGGCGAATCGGCTTCTCCAGTACCCGGCTGAGTATCTCCAGCCACGGCCGACTCTGGAGTCCGCCGCCGATTGCCCGTACCTCTCGGACCGGCTGCCCAAGCGCTTCAACCGTCTCGGCGTTGTTGCGGAGCGCCATTGCCACGCCCTCCATCACCGCTTTGACAAAATGGGCTTTGCGCGTTCCCAGCCCGGCGCCGAAGAAGACGCCGCGTGCGTTGCTGTCCCAATGCGGCGTGCGCTCACCGTTCAGATACGGCAGGAAGAACAGGCCGTCCGATCCGTCGGGGACAGAACCTACGAGCTCGTTGTAGGTGGAAAAGACATCCTCGCCCTGGCCGGCGCTCTCCGCGTCAAAGGCGCGACGAAACCAGTTGAGCGATTCGCCGGCGGTTTGCATGACGCCGAGGTTGATCCAGCAGTCGGGGAGTGCGTAGTTCCAGCACACTACCGCGTCGTTGGGATCGGGGATCGGCTGTTCGGAGCAGACCGAAACGACGCCGGCAGTTCCGATTATGAGCGTGGCATCGCCCGCTTCGGTTACTCCGGCACCGAGGGCGGCGGTTGAGTTGTCGGTCGCGCCGTTGATCACCGGAACGCCCGCGGCAATCCCGGTTTGGTCCGCCGCCGGGGGAGTGATGTTGCCGATGATCGCGCCGGCAGGCGCTATCTCAGGCAGCATCGCCTTGTCGACTGCAAACAGATCAAGCAGTGCCGGCGACCATTCCTGCCGCGCGACATTGAACAGCAGCGTGCCTGCGGCTTCCGAAGGGTCGGTTACCATTGTGCCGGTTAGGCGGTACTTCAGATAGTCCTTGGCAACCAGTACGGCACGAGTTTGCGTCCAGGTATCGGGATCATGGCGCCTCACCCACCGCAGATTGGGAGCTGTGTAGGTCGGCGTGACGCGGTTTGCCGCTTCGCGCTTGATGAGCGGGCCGGTCTCAGGGTCGGCCGCCAAATCTTGCGCGATCTCGGCCGAGCGCTGGTCCATCCAAGTGATTGCTGAGCGCAACGGGACGCCCTCGGCATTCAGATAGACATGCGTGTGCATCTGCCCGCAGAACACGACGAACGCGAGATCCTCAAACGCGTCGGGCTCGCGGTCATTGAGTTGCCGGCACGCGCGGCAGAAGGCCTCCCACCAGGCCTGCGGATCCTGCTCAGCGTAGCCCTCGCGTTCTCCGAAGGTGGAGTAACCTTCACTGACCGACGCTACGGTCCCTCCGGACTGGTCGGCGATAACCGCCTTTAGCGCGGTGGTGCCGAGATCAACCGACAATGCGTGTGTCATGCGAGAGCCTCCCACTGCATTCAATTTTTGATAATTATCAGTCAAAAATCGATATCTGGCAAGTAAAAAACAAGCGAACAAACAGGAACTGTTTTCTTAAGTAAGGATAGCTTCACTGGACGTTTGGATTTCGTTGACAGCTTGTGCAGACTCCGATTATAGTCTGTTAGATACTGAATAAGGAGAGGGCCATGAAACGTACGTTAGTGTTGTGTATGGTGGGGCTTGTGGGGCTTGTGCTGCTTGTGGGTCCGGTGTTCGCCGGCGGACGAGCTGAGGTGGATCCGGATGCAGCCGAGATCGCCGTTGTGGTCAAGATCGAGGGAATTCCGTGGTTCGCGCGGATGGAAGAGGGTATACGGCGTGCGGCTGACGAGTTCGGCGTCAATGCCTACATGATGGGTCCTGCAGATGCCGAAGCTGCGCCGCAGGTGGAGATCATCGAGGACCTGATCGAGCGCGGGGTGGATGCAATCGCTGTTGTACCAAACGATCCGCTCGCTATGGAGCCGGTGGTTCGCCGTGCGCGGGAGGCCGGGATCATCGTGCTTACGCATGAGAACCCGTTTGAAGACCAGATGGTCGATTGGAACTTCGAGACGATCGACAGCGATGCCTACGGCCGCGCTCCGATCGAGGCGTTCGTGGAGTACCTGCAGGAGACCGGCGAAATTGACCGCTACGATGAAGACAATCCTGCCGGTATCGTTCATCTGGTTGGCAGTCTCGAGGTTCCGTTGCACAACTACTGGGCGGACGTCGCGACTGAGTACATGGAGTCCGAGTATCCGTTCATCCGCGTCATAACTGACCGGCTTCCGACCGCCGAGAGCGTAGAGGACTCGCGTGATGCGGTGTTAGACCTGCATCGGACCTATGGGGACAGGCTGCGCGCAGTGATCGGTTGGGGAAGTCTTGGTCCCATCGGAGGCGCACAGGCGGTCGAAGAGCTCGGCATCGCCGATGAGCTCTGGATCGGCGGAAGCGCGCTTCCCGGAACGGTTGCATCGTACCTGGATCGCGGTTCGGTCAAGTACGCGCAGTTATGGGATCCGGCGGATGCTGGTTATGGCCTGGTGTACATTGCGCTGCAGATGATCGAAGGTGAGGAAATCGTCGAAGGGATGGACATCCCCGGCCTCGGCCCGATCGGCATTACCGGCAACACGCTCTTCGTCGAGGCGGCTGCTCAGATGTACGATGCGCAGACAGCTCGGGAGCTCGGCTTCTAGAGCGCAGGTTTCTCAGGCTTATTTGCGGCGTCTTAGCTGCAGATAAGCTCCCTTGCTAACGGAAGCTCTGACGAGCTTTCACGGCGGTCGCCGGAGGGGTAATGCCGTCGGCGACCGCATGCTTCACTTTCATACTCTGAGACGGCAGGAGGTTGATTCTTGGCATCGGCCGAAGGGAGGCGCGACGAGGTGCCCGTGTTGGCAGTTCGTAACGCAAACAAGCACTACGGCGGCGTGCATGCACTGCGAACTGTGGAGTTTGACATGGTCGCCGGTGAGATCCATTGTCTGATCGGTGAAAACGGTTCAGGCAAGAGCACGCTCGTGAAGATTATTACCGGCGTGGTGCAGCCGGATGAAGGCACTGAGGTCTTCGTCTCGGATGCAAAGCTGACGCACCTGACTCCGTACGCGGCACTGCAATACGGCATTCATGTAGTCCACCAGGATCTCTCGCTGTTCCCCAACCTCAGCGTTGCTGAGAACATCGCCGCGCACAAGTATGCCGGCTATGGGCTGCGGCTTGTCGGATGGCGGGAGACCTATGAGATTGCCCGGCGTGTGGTGCGTGAGCTCGATATTGAGCTGGATCTGCAGAAGCCGGTGCGCGAGCTCTCGGTGGCCGATCAGCAGTTGGTGGCGATCTGCCGATCAATCGCAAGCGAGGCGGTCATTCTGATAATGGACGAACCGACTGCGGCTTTGACCCACTACGAGACGCAGCGGCTGTTTTCATTCCTGCGGAAGCTGGCCGACCGAGGGGTCTCGGTGCTGTTTATCAGCCACCGGCTTGACGAGATTCTCGAGATAGGGGAGCGAGTGACCATCCTGCGCGACGGTGCCAAGGTCGGGACCTATGCCGCCGGGGAGCTGGACCGGAATACGATCGTTCGCCTCATGACCGGCAAGGATGTGACCTCCGGGCGGCCGCAGGACTACACACGGCCTGAAACCGAGGTCTTACGAACCGAAGCCCTTACCAGGGAAGGGCGGTATAAGGACGTGAGCTTCTCGTTGCGAAGCGGCGAGATTCTGGGTCTTATCGGGCCGCGCGGCGCAGGCCGGACCGAGGTAGCGCTCAGCCTCTTCGGGCTTGATCCTCCCGATAGCGGAACGATCCTCGTCCAGGGTAAGGCGGTGCAGATTCACAACAACCGCGAAGCAATCCGTCTAGGCATTGGTTACCTGCCAGAGAATCGCCTGCTTGAAGGGCTTGTGCTCGATCAGAGCATCGAGAACAATACCGTAATCACCAACCTGGCTCAGATCCTCGGTCGTTGGCGCCTGGCCGATCCTGGAAAAAGACGCAAGCTCGCCGAGACGGTGGTTAAGGATTTCCACGTGGTTGCTCCGGGGGTGAAGCCTCCGGCACGGGCGCTCTCGGGTGGCAATCAGCAGAAGGTGGTGCTCGGGAAATGGGTGCGGACCGGCCCCAAGTGCCTGATTCTCGACAGCCCCACAAACGGGGTGGATGTCGGTGCAAAGGCTGGGATCCGGCGGATAATTGCACAGCTTGCCGAGCAGGGGATTGCGGTTTTGCTGATCTCTGATGAGGAGTCGGAAATACTTGAAAACTGTCCGCGTACCTTGATCATGCGTGACGGAAACGTGTATGGACCGTACGAAACGGGCGACCTCGATGAGGAAACCTTGCGGGCAATGATCCGTCATGAACAGGAAATTACGGTATGAAATCCTCAGTTTGGGACCGTCTAGTACAGACCAGTGAGCTCTATCTGGCCGTCGTTATCGTAATGGTTGGAGCATTGATCACCTTTTTGAACCCGGAGTTTCTCACGCTGCAGAACGTGTTCGACATCCTGCGGCGCAACGCGTTCCTCGGCATATTCGCGCTTGGACTCCTTCCGGTACTCATCTCCGGCGGGATTGATGTGTCGTTTACGGCGGTCGCTACGATCGCGCAATACATCATGGCAGTGATCGTAACCACACACTCGGTGGACAGCGTTCTACTTGCGTTTCTGATTCCGATCCCAATCGGGATACTGCTCGGTGCAATCAACGCCTGGATTGTGTCCTACTCTCGTGTGCATCCGGTCATCATAACGATTGCAACGCTCAACGCGTTTCACGGCCTGTTGATCTTTATCACCGGCGGGCGCTGGATCTACGGTTTCCCAATGAGCTTCTCTGAGTTCGCCCGCGTGCAGGTGTTCACAATCACCAGTGCTACGGGCAGAACCTACGGGCTGTCCGTGTTTGTGGTGATCTGGCTGCTGACCGCGGTGCTGACTTGGTTCATCCTGCAGCACACCCGCATTGGACGCAGGGTTTTCGCGATCGGCGGCAACCTTGAGGCCGCACGGCGGTCGGGGTTCAATATCTTCCGGATACACCTGTTTGTGTACGGGTTTACCGGAGCGCTCGCCGGCATTGCCGCCTTTATTCACACTGCGCAGAATCAGATGGTTGAGCCGAACGCTATTGTCGGAAGAGAACTGGAGGTCGTCGCCGCCGTTATTCTCGGGGGCGCGAGCATCTTCGGCGGCAAAGGCTCGGTTCTGGGCACAGTGTTGGGGGTTTTTCTAATCGGTATTATCAGGAACGGCGTCATACTTATCGGTCTGTCGTCTTATTGGCACCAAGTCACATTCGGATTCGTCATCATCGTTGCCGCGAGTATCAACGCAGTGCAGAGCCAGCTACGCACGCGAAATCCGGGGATATCACTATGAGACTACAGCGCACGCTTGTTGAATCTGAGAACAGTCAGTTGTATCTCGTAGGCGCGCTGCTCGTGGTAGTCGCCCTTATCATGGGGGTGCTCACCAACGGCAGACTGTTGACCCCGTCGGTATTGATCAGTATGGGGTTTCAGTTCCCGCTCATCGCGCTCTTGTCACTGGCGCAGATGGGACCTCTGCTAACCGGCGGACCGGACCTGTCCTTGGTCTCTGTCGCAACGTTGAGTGGCGTGGTGAGCGCCACGCTGGTGCAGGGCCTCACCGGATGGTACGCTGTTCCTGTGGCTATTATCGCCGCTCTCATGGTAGGGCTGTTGTGCGGAGTGTTCAACGCGTTCATCATCGCTATCCTATGGGTGCCGTCCATCATCGCGACGCTGGGTACGATGATCTTCATACAGGGTATCGTCCTGGTGTTCACCCGCGGGCGCACCATCGCCGGTTTTCCCACCTCGTTCTTAATGATCGGGCAGGGGCGTGTGCTCGGCCTAATTCCTGTGCCGCTCATCATCTTTCTGGTATGTCTCGCGTTCATGATGGTGCTCCTTAGTCGCACGCGTTTCGGGATCAGTGTCTATATGTTGGGTTCCAACGATGTGGCGACGCTCTTTTCGGGAATCAACAATCGGGCGGTGATATTTCGCACGTTCGTCCTGTCAGGTTTCTTTTCGTCGGTAGCGGCGCTGGTGTTGATCACTCGGTTCAACGCCGCGCAGGCGCGCTACAGTGAAGGTTATTTGCTGCTGACCGTGCTCGCCTGCGTGCTCGGGGGCATCAGTCCTTCCGGAGGCGTGGGTAAGGCAATCGGCGTGCTGCTCGCAGTAGCTGTCCTGCAGGTTGTCAGTACCAGCTTTAACCTGCTTGGTTTCAGCAGCCACCTGGCTACGGCTTCCTGGGGGCTCATCCTTATAGCGGTGATCATTCTCAACCGTTCGCTCTTCAAACGGTAGTAGGACGCTGTAAGCAATCACACAGTAAGGGGGTAAACAGTGTCGGCTAAGTATGCGGTGATTCTGGGTAATCTTGGCAACACCTGTGATCGCTTCTTGTCGGGAGGCTACAAGAGTGATCTCAGTAAAGAGCAGCTCTGGCAGCAGGTTGGCGAGATGCCGGAGGTTTCCGGGATCGAGCTTGTCGGTACATGGGACATCGACGCGGACAACTGGAAGGAAGTCAAGAACAAGCTTGAGAAGCACGGGCTGCAGTGCGTTTCAATCATACCCGATTTGTTCAGCACCCGGATCTGGGGGCGGGGGAGTTACAGTGCGCCGGACGCGTCGGTGCGTGAGCGTGCCGTAAGCTACACCAAGGAGCTGGTAGATCTGGCATGCGAGGTGGGATGCGATCTCCTCAACATCTGGCCGGGACAGGACGGATACGACTATCCCCTGGCGGCGAATTATCGCGAAGAGCGCCAATGGCTGCTGGAGGGGCTGAAAGCCTCCGCGCAGTATGCACAAAAAAAAGGAGTGCGGCTGGCGCTGGAATACAAAGTCAAGGAGCCTCGCACGCATAGCTATCTCGCGCGGGCGGCGGATACGCTCCTCTTCGTGCAGGCAATCGGGTCGCCGAATGTTGGGCTTACGATAGACAGCGGACACGCCTTTGTGGCTTACGAGAACGTGGGCGAGGTGGTGACGCTGCTCTCGATGTTCGACAACCGGTTGTTTCACATGCATTTCAACGACAACTACGGCTTCTGGGACGATGATATGATCGTGGGCTCGGTGCGAACCGTTGAGCATTTTGAGATGCTCTATTGGTTGCGCACCACCGGCTACTCAGGGTGGTACTCAATGGATCAGTATCCCTATCGAGAGAATGCTCAAGGGGCGATTCACGCAAGTATCCTGTACCTCCAGAAGCTGGAAGCGATTCTTGACCATGTCGGCATGGACGCGGTCGAGGCCTTGCTTGCCAAACGCGACGCGGTCGCCACGGCGGAGTTCGTGCGCAATCATCTGCTCGGCTCACCGGGCTGAGCCGAGCCGCGGGTGGGGTGGGGCAGGCTACAGGTCAGCTGTCAGGGTAGGCCCGGGTGCGGCGTCCCGGCAGGCGGAACTGCACGGCCCGATTGTAGCGCGACCAGGCGACGAGGGCAGCCAGCACCGGTACCAGTGGAGCCCAAAGCGCAGCAAGCCCGCCGAGATCTATCAACAGGTTGTAAGCTCCGTGAAGCAAGATGGCGCAGACCACCCAGGGCAGCATACCGCCGTAGCGGTAGGCGACGAGCGCGATGCCATAGCCTGAGATCGCGGCGGCGGCCACGTGCAGCAAGCCGGCGGTGAGCAGCCTGAGGCCGATGATGCGCGGCATATCGATCAGGTAGAGGCTGTTCTCCACGAAGGCGAAGCCCGCGCCGGCGGCCGCGCCGGCGAGCACAATCACACCTGCGGTGAGGTTGGAGCGGTGCAGTCGCACGATCACGGCAAGCGCAGCGAGCTTGCTAAGCTCCTCTATTCCGGCTGAGAGGCCGAAACTGCGCCACAGCAGCCGCGGTACTCCCGGGGGATGCGAGCCGGGCAGGTGCAGGCCGGGGAGATAAGCGGTCAGATACGCCACGGCCGCAAGCGCGGCGACCGCGGGCAGTACCGCCGGTATGCCGGCAAGAAAGCCGTGGGTGACGATGCGCGGATTGCTTTCGCTCAGAATTGCCGCCCGGCGCAAGGCTGCCAGCAGTGCTAACGGCGGGCCGTAGGCAAGCAACAGGTTGGCCGGAGCGACAAGCACCATCACGCTCAGCCCATCCGCTTCCGCAGAGCCTCGAGCCCGGAGACAACCATGCGGTTCTGTTCTTCGGTGCCGATTGTAATGCGCAGCGCGTGGGGAAGACCGAACGAGCCGAGAGCACGCACCGATACGCCGTGTTGATGCAGGACCTCGAACGCGATCTCAGCCGGCCCCTGCAACAGCACACAGATGAAGTTCCCCTCGGTGGGGTAGAACTCGTACCCAAGGCGTTGCAGCTCGCTGTACATCAGCTTCTTTCCGACGCGGTTGGTCTCGAGTGAACGTCGGATGAACTCCTCATCCTGCAGCGCCGCGAGCCCACCGGCCTGTGCAAGGTTGCCGACGCTGAACGGCTGCTTCACGCGCGCAAGCGCGTCGATGACCTCGGGAGGGCCGAAACCATAGCCGAGGCGCAGCCCGGCCAGGCCGTAGATCTTGGAGTAGGTGCGCAGCACGAGCAGATTGGGAAAGTGCTTAAGTAGTTGAATACCGTCGGGGAAGTCGTGCGCTTCGGCGTAATCGGCGTAGGCCTCATCGAGTACTACAAGAACGTGCGGCGGCAGCATGCGCATCAGCTCTACAAGGTCAGTCCCGGCGATGTAGCGACCGGTGGGGTTGTTGGGATTGCAGAGAAAGAACAGCCGAGTGTGCGCATCCACCCGCTGCCGCATGGCTTCCAGGTTGAAACAGCCGTCGGGCATTGCCGCTACCCGCACCTCACCGCCGAACACGCGGGTGACGAATGCGTACTGCGAGAAGGTGTGCGCGCCGACGATTGCGTTCATGCCCGGGTCTATGTAGGCACCGGCGGCGAGCATCATGAGCTCATCCGAGCCGTTTCCGACCAGCACCTCGTCGGGTGAAACGTTGAAACGCTCGGCGAGCGCCGCGCGCAACGTGAGGGCGCTGCCGTCGGGGTAGCGTTCGAGCCCGGCGATCGCAGCCTGAACAGCCTCCACCGCCCGCGGCGAAGGGCCAAGCGGATTCTCGTTCGATGAAAGCTTGACTGTCCCCGGGATCTTCTTGCCGGGGTGATACCGCTCCAGCGCGGCCAGTGCCGGCCGAGCGCGCAGCGAGAGCTCCTGGTGTTTCACTCCTGGTCCTCGGAGTCTACTGTCCGGGTCCGACGCGCGGCATGCGCGTCACGCTGCTCTCTGGTGGGCGGGTTCCTTTTCAGGTATTCGTGATCCTCCGAAATATCGACGATCAGGTCCTTGAGCTTCATCTCAACCGAATGCCTGGTGGTTTTGGCGAAGATCAGATCGCGCGGATGGTCGAACAGCGGCTTGACCGCTGCCATGATCCTGGCAATTTCGTCGTTTGAAAACCCGTTCATGATAATCACTTTGTTCTGCAGTTGCGGCGGTTGCTGGTCCATGCGTGCTCCCCCCATGTGAATACAACGAAACTTGGTGATCGCCGGTTTGATCACTATATTATAGACAAGCACCCGGGTAAATAGAATAAAAGGCACTAAGAGGTCCTCTATGGATTACGGACGTATGACGGTAAAGGCGCAGGAAGCGCTGCAAAACGCCACTTCGGTGGCACATAAATACGATCACACGAACCTCGAGGTCGAGCATCTGCTGGTGGCTATGCTGCAGCAGACCGACGGGGTTATTCCGCCGTTGTTGCAGCGGCTCGGTGTTTCCCCGAACGAGGTCGAAGGCGAGCTGCGCCGCATGCTCGAAAGCAAGCCCAAGGTTTACGGCGACTCGGCGCAACTGCAGCTTTCGGCAAAGCTCGGGCGCATACTGTCGAAGGCCGAACAGCAGGCGGTGCAGCTCCATGATGAGTATGTCAGCACCGAGCATATTCTTATCTCGACTCTGGAAGAGGAGGGAAAGACTACCGATCTGCTCAAGAGCAAGGGCGTCACCCGCGATGCGATTCTCGGCGCGCTGAAGAGCATCCGCGGCAACCAGCGCGTGACCGATCAGAACCCGGAGAACCGCTATCAGGCGCTCGACAAGTACTGTATTGATCTTACCGGGCTCGCTCGGCGCGAGAAACTGGACCCGGTTATTGGGCGCGACGAGGAGATTCGGCGCGTAATGCAGGTGCTTTCGCGCCGTACCAAGAACAACCCGGTGCTGATCGGTGACCCGGGAGTCGGGAAGACTGCGATCGCCGAAGGGCTCGCCCGCCGCATCGTCGAGGGTGATGTGCCGGAGTCGCTCAAGGACAAGCGGTTGCTGCAGCTGGACCTCGGCGCGCTGGTCGCCGGAACTAAGTTCCGCGGCGAGTTCGAGGATCGGCTGAAAGCGGTGATCAAGGAGATCACCGAGTCCGACGGGCAGATCGTGCTCTTTATCGATGAGCTCCACACCGTGGTGGGAGCCGGTGCGGCCGAGGGTGCGGTGGATGCCTCCAACCTGCTTAAGCCCACGCTTGCACGCGGTGAGCTTCGCACCATTGGTGCCACCACGCTCGATGAGTACCGGAAGCACATCGAGGTTGATCCGGCGTTCGAGCGCCGGTTTCAGACCGTGTTCACCGGCGAGCCTTCGGTTGAAAGCACCATTGCGATTCTCCGCGGGTTACAGGAGCGCTATGAGGTGCATCACGGCGTGCGCATCCGCGACGAAGCGCTGATAGCGGCGGCAACGCTTTCGGATCGCTACATCACCTCGCGCTTTCTGCCGGACAAGGCGATAGACCTTGTCGATGAAGCGGCGAGTCGGCTCAAGATGGAGATTGAGAGCCAGCCGACCGAGCTCGATCAGCTGGACCGTCGGATCCTGCAACTCAATATGGAGAAGCAGGCGCTGCAGAAAGAGACCGACCCGGCATCGCGTGAGCGGCTTGAAAACCTCAACCGCGAGCTCGAGCAGCTGGAGCAGCGGCACAACGCAATGAAGCTTCAGTGGCAAAACGAGAAGCAGGTGATCGATGAGATTCGCGAGCTCAAACAGCGTCTCGAGAACCTCAGCCGCGAAGAGGCGCAGATGGAGCGCGAGGGCAACCTAGAGCGCGCCTCTGAGATTCGCTACGGTCTTATTCCTGAAGCCAAGCGTGAGCTCGAGGCAAAGAGCACGGAGATCGAGGAGATGCAGGGCGAGCAGGCGCTGTTGCGCGAGGAGGTTTCAGACGAGGACATCGCTGAAGTGGTCTCGTCGTGGACCGGTATACCGGTCTCCAAGATGCTGGCGTCGGAGAAGGAGAAGCTGCTCGAGCTCGAGAGCATCCTCGGGCGGCGGGTTGTCGGTCAGAACCGCGCTATTCAGGCGGTCTCGGATGCCATTCGACGAAACAAGAGCGGCATCTCTGATATCAACCGGCCGACCGGTACGTTCCTGTTTATAGGACCCACCGGCGTGGGCAAGACCGAGACGGCAAAGACGCTGGCGGAGTTCCTGTTCGACGATGAGAAGGCACTCACGCGGATAGATATGAGCGAGTATATGGAGAAGCACAGTGTCTCGCGGCTCATCGGCGCGCCGCCCGGCTACGTTGGGTATGACCAGGGCGGTCAGCTCACCGAAGTGGTCCGACGGCGACCGTACTCGGTTATCCTGTTCGACGAGATCGAGAAGGCGCATCCGGACGTATTCAACGTGTTGCTGCAGCTGCTCGACGAAGGGCGCCTCACCGACGGTCAGGGACGGGTGGTGGACTTCCGCAACACCCTCATCATTATGACGAGCAATCTCGGCAGCGATCTGATCCTTCAGACGGCCGAGCTCCGCGAGATCAAGCCGCAGATCGATCAGCTGCTGCATGCCACCTTCAAGCCGGAGTTTCTCAACCGGCTCGATGAGATCATCACCTTCCATCGTCTCGGGAAGGACGAGATCTTCAAGATCGTCGATCTGGAGATCGGACGTGTGGCGCGGCGGCTCGCCGAGAAGAAGCTCACCATCAGGCTCGAGCCGCAGGCCAAGCAGTACCTCGCCGACGTCGGCTTTGACCCGGCATTCGGTGCGCGCCCGCTGAAACGCGCAATTCAGACGCATCTGCAGAACCCGCTTGCGAAAGAGATGCTGAGCGGCACGCTTCCCGAGGGGAGCGCCATTCGGGTCTCGCTGAGCGCCGACGGGCTTGAGTTTACCGCCGAGAGCTCGGGGGTTGAGCTCGCCGCCCAAAACGCGTAATACTGGCGCCCGGATGGCGGCGCCCCCGTCCGCGGGCGCCGAAAGCGCAAAAGGGGAGCGGTGGTGGCAAAACTCTGGCAGAAGCAGTATAAGCTCGACGAGCTCGTAGAACGGTTCACGGTCGGCGAGGACTATGCCCTTGACCGGCAGTTGCTGGTCGCTGACTGTGCGGCGAGCGCGGCGCACGCGCGCATGCTGGCTGAAGTCGGCCTGATCGGCGGCGAGGAAGCAGCGGTACTCGAGCGCGAGCTCGGCGCAATCGCCGGCGAGGCTGCCGAAGGGCGCTTTGCGATTTCGCGCGCAGACGAGGACGGCCATACCGCGATAGAGAATCGCCTCACCGAGCGCCTCGGGGAGCCCGGCAAGAAGATCCACACCGGGCGCTCGCGCAATGATCAGGTCATTACCGCGATCAGACTGTATCTCAAGGCGTATCTTGCCATCCTTGGTGACACCGCCGGCGCCTGCGCGGAGCTGATGTTCGACCGCGCCGAGCGTCACGCCGACCTCCCGATGGTAGGGCGCACTCACATGCAACCCGCCATGCCGAGCACCGTGGGGCTATGGATGGCCTCCTACGGCGAAGAGCTTGTCGATCTTCTGCAGCTCCTGCAGACCGTATACGCCCTTGTAGATCAGTCCCCGCTCGGCGCGGCGGCAAGCTACGGAGTGCCGTTGCCGCTCAATCGCGCCCGCGTCGCCGAGCTCCTCGGTTTCGCGCGCGTGCAGAACAATGTGCTGTACGTCAACAACTCGCGCGGACGCATCGAGTCGCTGGTGCTCGACCTGCTCGATCAGCTCGGCCTGACGCTCAACAAGCTCGCGACCGACCTGATCCTGTTCTCGTTGCCGGAGTTCGGTTACTTCAGCCTGCCCGAGGAGCTGTGCTCGGGCTCAAGCATCATGCCGCAGAAACGCAACCCCGACGGGCTTGAGCTCGTTAGGGCCAAGGCGGGCATGCTCTCGGGCTGGGCGGCGCAGGTGAAGAACGTCGTGCGCTCATTGCCTTCAGGTTACAACCGCGACTTCCAGGAGACCAAGCAACCTCTGCTTGCCGGCTGCGCGACGGCACTCGACAGTGTGCAAGTAGTTGCGCTTACGGTGGAGCGGCTCACGGTGCACCCTGAGCGGTTGCGTGACGCTTTTACTCCCGAGGTGTTCGCCACCGACCTGGCGCTCGAGTACGTGCGCGCGGGCGACAGCTTCCGTGATGCCTATCGCAAAGTTGGCGAGAACCCGCAGGCGGCCGGTCGGCGCGACCCGGCCGAACTCATCGCCGCACGCAGTGCCGAAGGCAGCCCTGGGAACCTCTCCCTCGCGGTCCCGCGCGAGCGGCTTGCGGCGCTGCGCGCCTGGGCTGAGGGCGAACGGCAGGTGCTCGCCGCCCGTACCAGAGACCTCCTCGGTCGCGAGCTTCCGCTCTACAGCCCTCAGGAGTGAGTGCTCGGCGCGACCCGGTTCACAAGCCCGCGACAGTCGCAAGCCGATCTGTTTCTCGCATCTCCTCTACGATGATGTGAATGTAGAGGCCCTCCGGCGAAAGTGAGTCGAGAACATTCCTCAGCTCGGCTTCAGTAAACGAACCGCGAACGATAAGGGACCTGCGGGCGTCCTGGACCGCTTTGAAAAACGGTATCATCCCATCGACCGGAATGTTGAACTTTTCGATATTGATCTCGAAACAGCGAAGCGGTTCAATTTCCAAAAACGCATCGAGAAGATGCATCGATGTGGAATGAAGATGTATGAAACTGCAGGGAAAATGTTCGGCGATCATATGGTCCACCGGCTGCACCAAAGAACGGTAAAGCGCGGGAGAAACTGAGGCGGTGGCATCTTCCTGTAAACGTGCGATCGGACCGGGCGCCCACACCTGATACTGGGAATCGAAGTACCCGTCGTGATAGAGCGGTATGCGTTCCCATACCGCTTCGGTAAACCGGATGAATATCTTTCCCAGCTTCTCCAGAAGGCGGAAGGAGTTTTCGGGATTGTCAAGCAGATCGATCAAACTTTCATTGTGGCCGCGCAGGACCGCATGCAGATCGATAGGCCCCAGTTCGGCGTTGTGGCTGACTGGATACCTGCCTGCCGCACGGTTCGCCAGCGCCGAAGCGAAATCCAGATATTTTGCAAGCCACGGATTGTCCGGTTCCAACTCGACCGACAGGGCCTCGTCCCAGGAGAGCTTTCTCTCCTCGGCCAGGACGCTTTGCGGCAACACCCTAACAGTGTTCCCTAACGCGGCCGGTAGAAACGCGGGAAACGCCACTTGGGTCGGACAGACGCCCCGGAGGATATCGTCCTCGATCTCTTCTCCTTCTACAAGGAGTTTCTCAGTATCATCGAGCCAGTCCTCGGGACGGATCATATCCAGGGTCACAATCTCATTTATTTGCCAGCTCCTGCATGCCGTAAAATATTCGACCGGAAACCATCCCACCTTTGTGAAACCGATAATCGGCCGGTCCGACTGAACGGAATGCGTTCTGCCGTCGCCGTCCTGCTTAGGTGAGGTGGGAGGGTCTTCGTGAGATGAATACGCCCAAAATGCCTTGTAGCGTTCGACTTTTGCCGGATCATTCCCGAAGGGATAGCGTGTCATAGGAGCAACTCCACTCATATGCGATACTGGTAATGATAGCTCGTTCTGCTCTTGTGTCAAACCTTCATGGGTCCGGTAAAAGCAACGCGGCAGGAGCTCTTGCCGACCGACGATTGCGCTGGTTTTGCTGTCTCGGTCTCTCCTCTCTGAGGGCGCCTGAGCGCAGGCTCAGCACAAAGTGCCCCGGCCCGCCCGACGGGGCTTAGCGGCTTAGTGGCTGAGGGGCTTCGCTGCTCGAGGCTCAGCGCGGGGAGCGTGCGCGGCGGTTGCCGCCCGCTCGTGCGGCCGAGTATACCACCATCGCGATCACGGTCAAGATATACGGGAGGCTCAGCAGAACCGTGTTGGGGACGGCCACGATGCCCTGAGCGGCCATCGAAACCGTCTCAGCGAAGGCAAACACAAAGGCGGCGATGAGTACGCCGACCGGGCGGCGGTAGCCGAGGAAAATCGCCACGAGCGCAATCCAGCCGCGTCCCGATGTGATGTTCGGCAGGTACACGCCCAACCGCAACGCCAGGAGGCCGCCGCCGAGGCCGGCTCCGATTCCCGAGAGGATGATCGCAATCCGACGGTACCGTTCCGGTGAAAGCCCGCGCAGGCGGAGCGCCTCGGGGTTGGCGCCTACCGAGCGGATCCGTAGCCCGAAGCTCGTCCGATAGAGCCCCAGCCAGACCAGGGCGGTCAGAGCAATACCGATATACACGCCGATCTGGTGACCGAACAGCAGGTCGTGCAGCAACGGAATCCGGAAATCGAACGGGAACACGACCCGCGGCAGGAGGGCGATATCGGCAAAGCGCAGCACCCCCTTGGTGCCGAACATCTGGTTGGAGATGAACGGTATCCCGCCGGCAGCAAGCAGGTTGATCCCCAGGCCGGTGATGAAGATGTTCGAGCCGAAATCGATGCTGATGATGCTGAACATGAACGCGAGAAACGCACCGGCGAGCACGCCGGCTAACAGGCCCAGAACGATGCTTCCGGAGGCGGCGGTGACCACCACCGAGGCAAACGCGCCGGTGAGCATCAGCCCCTCGAGTGAGATATTGAGCACTCCGGCACGCTCGGAGATGAGGCCGCCGAGCGCCGCGATCAAAATCGGCGCCATGATTCCAAGGCTGTTGGCAATCATGAGCCGTCCTCCTTCTCCTCCGGCGCAATCTTCCGCGCCGCGCGCGGGAAGACCTGCGGCAGATACTGCGCGGTGATGACGAAAAAAATGACCGCCTGGATGATCGTGGCGAGCTCAATCGTGAACTCGGTATGCAATATCGCGGTACGGGAGCCGGTCTGCAGATACGCAAACACGAGTGCCGCGGGAAGCACCCCCAGCGGGTGGCTCCGGCCGATCAGAGCCACCGCAAGCCCGTTCCACCCCAGCCCGGCCGAGAAGCCGACGAGCGCCGCGTGGTGCGTTCCCAGCACGTGGAAGGCGCCGGCTGCGCCGTGCAGGCCGCCGGAGATCAACATCGGAAAGAGGATGTACATGCCGGTGTTCACACCGCCGTAGCGTGCAAACTCTCGGTTGAGACCGGTTAACCGCCATTCGTACCCGCGGACGGTATAGAACAGCAGGAAGAATGCCAGTGCGGCGAGCAGCACCGCAACCATGATACCGATGTGAAGCCGCGAGGGCGGGAGGATTCGCAACAGCCGAAACGCTTCGGGAATCCGCGGGGTGGTAAGCAGGTTGCTTGCCGGATCGTTCAGCGGGCCGACGATCATGTAATCGATGATCGGGATCGAGGCCGACGCGATCAGAAACGAGGTGATCAGCTCGTCGGTATCCCACAGAAAACGGAACAGCCCCGAAAGCCCCGCCATCACGGCGGCGGCGAACACGCCGGCGCCGAGCGCAAACGCGATACCACCGGCGGCGGTCAACTGCGGCACGGCGTTCGCCGCCACCGCGGTCACGATCGCGGCGGTGTACACCTGGCCTTCGCCGCCGAGGTTGAACACACCGGCCCGGAAGGCGAGCGCAGCGCCCAAACCGGTCAGTACCAGCACGGTGAAGGCGTTGATCATGTTGCCGAAGTAGTAGGTACTGCTGAACGGGCCCCAGAAGAAGGAGCGGATTGCAGCGGCGGGCGTGCGGCTTCCAAGAACCAGCAGCACGATAGTCACCAGCACCGCGGCGACAAGCGCTGCTGCGATTCCCGCTAGGCTTCCGCGCGGACTGCTGCGGTTCATGGAGAGACCTCATCTGCTTCAGCGTCGAGCGCTTGCTCCAGGCCGAGCATATACTCGGCGATCTTCTCGCGTGTACGCGCGCTGCCGCGGAGCTCGGTTGCGACGCTGCCGCGGAACATCACTGCGATCTCGTCGCTCAGACTGAGAATTTCATCGATATCGGCCGAGATGAGGATGATCGCGGTCCCGGCGTCGCGCAGCCTTCGAATCTCGCGATACACGAACTGCTTGCTGCGAAAATCAAGCCCCCAGCTCGGTTCGGAGAAGATGACTACGCGAGCTCCAATCGAAAGCTCGCGCGAGAGGATTACCTTCTGGATGTTGCCGCCCGAGAGCCTTCGCAGCGGTTGCTTCAGAGACGCGCTGATGCCGAAGCGCTCCTTCAGTTGATCGGAGAACCCGTCGAGGCTCTTGCGGTTGAACACCCCGCGGCGTTGCAGCCCCTTGCGCCGTAAAAGAATCAGGTTGTCCTGCACGCTTGCATCCATACTCGCTCCGCGGATCAGCCGGTCGGTCGGCACATAGGCGATCCCCAGCCGGCGGAAACGCCGCGGCGAGAACTCGGTGATGCGCTTCTCGTCGATCACGACCTCTCCCGAGTCGGGGATGGTAGAGCCGGAGATCACGTCCTCGAGGTACTCGAGTCCGTTTTCGCGGATACCGGTGATTCCAAGGATAGTGCCGCTGCGTACCGAAAGGCTCACCTCGCTGAGGAGCGGGAGGTGACCCTCATAGAGCGAAACGTTGCGTATCGAAAACAGCGGCGGCCCTTGCGGTGCGGTCTCCCGGACATTCTGCGCCGCCGCATCGGAAGCCGCGTCCGACGCCGGCGGTTCGCGGTAGGCATGCAGCAGGCGTAGATCGTCGCTGTCTACCTGGCAGTCCTCCCCAACCATCAGAGTAGAGAGCTCCGGGATCGTGGTCTCCGAAATCGCGCGTTCGGCCACGTTGACGCCGTGGCGCATCACGGTCACGCGGTCGGCGATCGCAAAAACTTCGCGCAGCTTGTGGGTGATGAGGATCAAGGCACGGCCCTGCTCGGCGAGACTGCGCAGCAGGTTGAACAGCAGCTCCACTTCGTGGTCGCTGCACGGGGCGGTCGGCTCGTCGAGAATCAGAACCTGCGGATCACGGAGTAATGCGCCGAGGATCGCGGCGAGATGCACCTGACTAGAGGCCAGGTACTCGATGCGATGGTTTGGATTGATCGGCATGTGATACCGGGTAGCGAGCTCGGTGATGCGCGCCACCGCCGCGTTCCGGTCAATCGTACCGAGCATGCCGCGCGGCTCGATCCCCAGGATCAGGTTTTCCCACACGCGGAGCTCAGGGACGAACTGAGGGTGTTGGTGCACCATGAGGATTCCGGCGTCGATGGCGTCGCGCGGGTGCTCAAACCGGACTTCGCGGCCGTCAAGCAGAATTCGGCCGGAGTCGGACGCCAGAGCGCCGGCGAGGACGTGCATCACGGTGGACTTCCCGGCGCCGTTTTCGCCCACCAGCGCCTGTATCTCGCCCCGGCGAATCGTCAGGCTGACCTCGCGGTTGGCCCAGACCTCGTTCTCGGGGAAACACTTGGTGATGTTGCGGAGCTCCACAAGCGGCGGCTCGTTCAGCTGGGTATTCACCGTCAACCGTTAACCGTACCTCTCACGTATCCCACACGTACGGCTCAGAGGCGGGGCATTTCGAGCTCAACATCAGCGGTTCGCAGCCGGTCGATGATCTCTTCCATCTCGGCGCGAATATCGGAGGGTACGTGGCGTTGATAGAGTGAATGCTCGGTATCGAAATCCACGTAGCCTTCGCGCACCCCAACCACCTCGGATACTCCGAAGCTCAGGGCGCCCTCGATGCCTTCGAGCGTCCGTTCGTAGGCGATAGTGTCCAGCCGTATAATTGAGCTCCCGAGGACGACTCCGGGCTCGTGGTCGTAACCGGGAGAGTCAAACCACAGGACGTAGCCGCCGCGCTCTTTCGCCGCCGCGATCACACCCTGATTCCCCCCGCCGGCAATCGTGAGAATGACATCGGCGCCACGGTCGATCATGCTGCCGGCGAGCTCCTGTGCCGTGCCGGCGTCGTACCAATTGCCGAGCACCCTGAAATCAACCTCTATATCCGGATCCACCGTTTGGGCGCCGAGCGCAAAGGCCGGCCGGATCACCTCGTTCATGATGGGGTACTCCTGTCCGGCAAGCAGTCCGATTCGATTCGCATCACGGACGTGCTCGAGCTCAGCATGCGTGGTTACGAGCCCGGCGAAGTAACCGTTTAAGAACGCCTGCTCGCGCTGATTGAACAGAACCGTGGCCATGCTCTCATGATTGCGCCCGTAGCCGTCGAGGATGAGAAACCGCTGATCCGGGAAGCTCTCGGCTACCTCGGTCGCGATCTCCGGCAGCGAGGGGTTTGAGCTCACGATGAGGTCGTACTCACCGGTGGCGCTCAGCGAAGTCAACCCTTCGCTCCACTCGGCCTGATTAAACCCGCCTTCAATCACGCGCACCGCGACGCCGTCGCTCTCATCCGCTGCTCTGCGAACCCCTTCAACCAGCATTTCGTAGGTGGGGCTCCCCTCGACCACGCCGGGAACGAATACCGCGATTGAGTATCTCACCTCGGTGTCTTCTTCGGGAGCGCAGGCCACGGCGAAAGCCACCGCGAGCAGTGCTGCGACCGCCAACTTGAGCGTTGTTGCGGCAGATGGGCGTTGCTTCACTAGTACATCCTCCGTATATCGTGACGCAATCCTACACCCAACCGGTCATCTTGTTCAATCTTGACCGCTACCGGTGGCTATGGTAGCGTTGCACAGCCGCGTAGGCGGCCTTACCTCACAGAGAACCGGAACGTGAATTGGGCGCAGATCGTCTTACAACCCCTGTGGTGCTCAGCATTGATCTCGGGACCACCTCAATCAAGCTTGGCTGCATAGACGCATCCGGCGACCTCCTATGGTGGGACCGCGAGCGGATCCTGGCACACCAGCACGAACGCGCGCGCTGGTACCCGCACACCTGGCTGCGGGTGCTGCAGATAATGCTCGATCGCATGCCGGCGGACGCCGCCGCCCGCCTCGCGGCGGTTGCGGTGAGCGGGCACGGCCCTACGGTCATCCCGGTCGACCGTGAAGGGGAACCGTTGTCGCACGCGCTCATGTGGCTGGAAACCCACGAGTCGGTGCCCACGTCGGGTGAGTCGTATTTCCTGCCCAAGGTCGTCTGGTATCGGAATCGGCACCCACAGCTGTTCGAGCGCACGCATCTGTTTCTGTCATGCCCGGAATATATCTCGTTCTTCCTCACCGGCGAGGCGGTCACGATCACGCAGAGTGAAGAGTTCAGCCGCTTCATCTGGACGAAGGAACAGATCGAAGCCGAGGGGCTCGACGCCGCCCGGTTCCCGCCGTTCATCAGGCTCGGCGAACGGATCGGGCGGGTGCAGAAGGCTGCAGCGCAGTTCTTGGGGCTTGCCGCAGACCTGCCGGTGGTGGCGGCGGGCCATGATTTTCTGATCAGCTTGCTCGGCACCAGGACCATCGCACCCGGACGCACCTGCGATCGCGCAGGCACCTCGGAAGGCATCAATCACTGCTCGGCCGTTCCGGTGGCGGAGCCGCAGATTCGGTGCCTGCCCCACGTGGTACCCGGTCTCTATAACGTCGCCGGCATTCTCTCATCAACCGGGCTGCTGTTTGAATGGTTCAGACGCATCTCCGGTCAGCAAGGGTTGCCGTACGACCAGATGCTCACCGAGATCAGGCGCGTTGCGCATCGCGCCGAGGCGCCCTGGTTCTTTCCGTCGATGCATCAGGGGGCGGCCTGGGAGTTCAGCCACGGGATGTTTATCGAGCTCGGGGCTCAGCACGGCGCGGCCGAAATGGGGCGCGCAGTGGTGGATTCCATTGGATTTGCGGTGCGTGAAGCGGTTGAGATTCTCTCCGACCACGGCTGTGAGGTTGAGGCGCTGACGGCGTGTGGTGGGCAGGCCAAGAACGAGGTCTGGAACCAGATGAAAAGCGATATCGTCGGCGTGCCGCTGGAGGTTCCTAAGGTGGAGGATGCTGAGCTCATGGGCGACGCTTGTGCGGCGCTCACGGGCTTGGGTGAGTTTGCAGCGGTGACCGAGGCCTCTGAGGAGCTCGTGAAGATCAAACAGCGCTACGAGCCTGACCCCCAAGAACACGTGCGCTACAGTGCGAGCTATCACGCCTACCGCCGGCTCTACACACGCTTCCGTGCGGCACTCTCCGGCGCCGACCCCGACGGGGGGCTTACTCCGGGCAAGATACCCGCGCGGTAGCGTGCCGCCTGGTAGCCTTACCGACCTCAAGCTGTGTACCCGCCCGAAAATACGGTTCGGCGGTGTGCTAAGATAAGGTGAAGATACTCGCAGGGGGTTTTGCGTTCACTCCCGGCTCGTAGTATACTTTCTGTGTTGGGGGTATCGCCCGTGTATATGTTTGGACCGTTTCTATTCCTGTTTCCGCTGCTTCTGACCGTACTGGCGGTTCGTGCGGGGATGAGTCTGTTCTACACCGCGCAGCACCGTCCCGAGCGTACCGGGTACCTTGAGGATGAGCTTCTGTACCGCGGCCATCAGGACCCGGCATTGTACCACCCGGCTGTGCTGCAGTCACGGGTGTTCAAGCTGGCCTACCGCCTCGGGGGCCGGGTTACGGTTTCGGATATTGTGATTGAAACCGGTCTCAGCGTGGACGAGGCCGAGGAGCTGCTGCAGGGCCTTGTGGACAACGCACGTGTGCGAATGGAGGTCGACGACCGGGGGATGATGATCTACGAGTTCCCCGAGATTCAGGCCCGCGCCGAGCGCGAGCGGCCTTCCGGCGGCAGTCTGCCTGCCGATCACACGCAAGATCACACCCAAGGTCACACGCACAATCACTCGCAGGATCACACGTGACACCCCTTGCTCCTATAAAAAGTCAACCGTGAGTCCTAACTCAGGCTCACTTGGTGTCTACGCGGCCTCTGATGCGGCCGCCTGCATCTCCGTTGCCTTCCGTCTGATCTCGGGATTGGTCATCCTCGCTTCGTCAAACGGCTGCTCGTTTGTGAGCATGTGCCATATGATTTCACTGAGCGAGCGTGCTCCCGCAATGATGCTCCGCCCCGAACCTTTGTGCCGCTTCATCTGCTGGTAGCGC
>PUPD01000056.1 GCA_003552985.1 Spirochaetaceae bacterium | reverse complement strand
GCAGGAGCTTGTAATCGCGGAGCTTGTTGTTGAGCACGCGCTCGCGCGAGTCAAACGCAAAAGCTTCGCGGGTGGTGTAGCCGATACCCATCGCCATCGCGCCCACGATCTGGCCGCGAGCCAGAGCCGGATTGATAACCTTCCCAACGTCCATCGCACATGCCGCCCTCACTATCCGAAAGCTTCCGTCGCGCAGATTGACCTCGACCTCAACCCCCTCGGCCCCGAGAGTCCACTCCAGTCCTGGGCGTCCTTCGCCGGTTTCGGGATCCAGGTGCGTCAGGTGACGGGCGATGTACTTGCCGCGTCCTATGACCGGCCCGCCGATGGCGTTGCCGTTCGGATAGACGTACCCGTTGGCGACCTCGGCCAGGCTGAGCCCCTTTTCCGGGTCGTCACGCAGGAATACGCGCCCACCGGCAACCTCAAGGTCTTCTTCGGGACAGCGCAATGCGGCGGAGGCGACGCGCTTGATCTGCGCCACGGCGTCATCCACCGCCCCCAGCGCCGCGCGCCCGCACATGTACAGCGTGCGGCTCGCCGCGGTCGTCCAGTCGTGTGTTGAACGGTCGGTCATAACCTCCGAGACAACATGGATCTGCTCGGGGTCCATCTGCAGCTTCTCGGCCACGAGCTGCGCGAGGCCGGTATAGATCCCCTGACCGATCTCCACCGCTCCGGTGATGAGATTGAGACTTCCGTCCTCATTGAAGGTGATCAGGGCGCCGGCGTCGGTGAAGGTTGGAATCGCAGGCGCCTTCCAGAAGCAGCTTACGCCCTTGGTTCGGACCGTGTGCTCGTCGAGTCGCCTGAACGCTCCCTGTTCCCACTGCACCGCCTCTGCAACCTTGTCGATGCAGGCGAGGAGATCGCCGGTGTTCGGATCGAGAACGTCCTGGCTGGGGCTGGTGTCCCCCGGCTTAACCGCATTCATGCGTCGAAGCCGTACCGGATCGATCTGGAGCTTCTCCGCGAGGAGCTCCATGGTGCGCTCTACCGAGTAGCTCATCTCGATATGTCCGAAACCGCGATAGGCGGTAGCAAAAGGATGGTTGGTATAGACCGAAAGCGAGTCGGCCTTTACGTTGGGGATGCGGTACGGGCCGGTGCAGGAGTAGCCTGCGGCTCGACTGACGTTAACGGCGTAGTCGGCGTAGCCGCCGGAGTCGAACAGGAACTCGATCTCGGCGGCGATGATCGTGCCGTCGCGCCGCGCCCCGAAACGAACCCGAGACTGCAGACCGGGTGCGCCCGGCGAGCTCACCATGTCCTGTTCGCGGGTGTTGGCAACTCGAACCGGCCGGCCGCCGAGCTCGCGCGAAAGCAGGTAGGCGAGCGGCTCGAGCTGTACGCCGGCTTTCCCGCCGAAGCCGCCCCCGATCTCGGCTACCGCAATCGTGAGCTTGCCGGGCGGGATACCGAGGCAGCGGCTCATGATTCCCCGCACCCCGTACGGTGACTGCGTGGAGCTGCGGATGATGATCCGGCCGTCGGCGCGGATCTCGGCGGTCGCAACTCGCGGCTCCATAGCGGCGTGATCGGCGGGTGGGAAGCTGTAGCTTCCTTCGACCACGACCTCCGCCTCCGCGAACGCGGCATCGGCATCGCCTTTGCGGATCTTGGTGCGGTTGCCGACATTGGTGCCGGGTTCGGGCAGTATCGCCGGGATGTGGAGGTACCGGTCCATCTCGGGATGCAGTATCGGTGCGTCCGGCTGCAGCGCTTCGCGCGGCGAGCACACCGCCGGCTGTTCGTCGTAACCGATCCGGACAAGTGCGGCGGCGGCGTGCGCGGTACGCTCGTCGTCGGCAACAACCGCGGCCACCGGTTCGCCGAAGTAGCGGACCCGGTCGCGCGCGAGCGGCGGCTTGTCGCCGAGGTAGAGGCCGACCAGGAGCGGAAAGTCGGCGCCGGTAAACACGCCGCGCACGCCGGGGTGGGCGCGTGCTGCCGTAGTGTCGACCTTACCGATGATCGCGTGCGCTACCGGGCTGGTTACGAGGGCTGCATGCAGCATGCCCGGCAAGGGGTGGTCGGCGGTGTAACGGGTGCGTCCATGCAGTTTGTCAGGGGCGTCCTTGCGGGCGAGGCTCCGCCCGATTGCCGTGTATTGCCGTCCAGGATGCTGTTCCTGCTTGTCCATCGCAGCCCCCTTGCGTGATAGATTCAAGAATAATTGCGAACTGCATCCAAGTCAAACCTAGGTCATGCACTCAACTACCGCGGGGAGATGAGGTATACTACGTCTGACCATGCACGAGCGAAACGACTCCGGACAGCGATCGCGCGGGTTCAGTGATAGCGAGCTGACTGCACTCGAACGCGGGGCGATGGTCCCACTTACGTTCAGCGGGACGGTGATCGCCCGCTTTGAGCACGCCGTTAACATAGTAGTAACCGGAGAGTCGCTGATCATGGCGCTGGTTACGCGCCGGGAGGCGATGAGTGCCCGCACGCTGTTGCTACCGGCTCTGCCGCACGAACTGAGAACGGGGACGACGGTCTCCGCGTGGGACGGGCGAGCCCGGGTCGGCGGACATCCGTGGTGGCGTTCTGCAGAGCTCACGGCAGTATCGGGCGGGGAGATCGATTTTGCCGGCGCGCCATGGTACTATGGGCACCTCCCGGCCGCTCCGGTAACCCCCCGCCGGTCTGCGCAGATGGGAGAGAGCTCGCCGGTGCCGCCGCCCCCAGCTCTGATAGCCGCCATGTTCGAGATGGTGCGCGAGCACGGACGGGACGGCGGGCTGCTAGGGCTGCTCGATCGGCGCCGAGGGAACGTCTTTAGCACTTTCGCCGCCCGGCTGCTGAGCGTTGAGGATAAGCGACGCGCAACCACAGAATATGAAAAGCTCGTCGGGCTCGGAGGGGGGCTTACTCCCGCCGGTGACGATTTTCTGACGGGTATGCTCGCGGCGGAGGAGATTGGGGGGGCGGCGCTGATCGACCGGGACGCGGTGTCCCGACGGCTTACTCAAACCGAAAGCACCACCGTGGTCGGCGCCACGATGCTTCGTCTGGCGCTTGCAGGCATGTTCCCAGCTTATCTCACGGCGGTCGGTGCGCAACTCACGGCTATGCCGGCCGCTGCGCCGGGCGCGGAGCGATCGGGCGGAGGCGCGACGGTCACGCGAGGGGCAGTCACGCGAGCCACGGTCACGCGAGGATTCCGGTCGACCGTGCTACGCGCGCTCGAGTACGGTCACAGTTCCGGGACCGACGCCCTCGTCGGTCTCCTGTGGGGGCTACACCGCGCACGAGTCGCTCCGTTCGGTCCTGTGCCGGTTTGACAAGCGTCGAAACTGGGTATAGCTTGTGATTACCCCTTTTCGACATGTACCTCGCGCCGTCATAATGCCGGAGCAGCCATCTGTTCCGTTCGGCGCTCCGGGTTTCCGGTATCATAGAACCAAGACACTGCCCATGGGGAGGCCGTTGCTTTGAAGAGAATAATAGTGCGAAAGGATTCCTATTACGACTCCGTGGTGCTGATGTCGATCAGCGCCGAGATCAAGAAGATCGACGGGGTTGGTGAGGCGGTTGTGGCGATGGGGACCGAGGTGAACCTCACGCTGATCAAGGACATGGGGCTCGATTCCGATGAGTTGCGTGCCGCCGGGCCGAATGATCTCATCATCGCACTCGAAGGTGAATCGGAAGAAGTACTGATCAGCGCCGAAAGCAAAGTCAACGAGCTGTTACGTAAGAAAAGCTCGGCTGACGGCCAAACCGCCTATCGGCCGACCGGCTTTGAGTCGGCCGTCAAAGTCATGCCGGATGCTAATCTGGTGATCATCTCGCTGCCGGGTCAGTACGCCGGGCGCGAGGCGCGCAAGGCGCTGCAGGTCGACCGGCACGTGATGCTGTTTTCCGACAACGTGCCGATCGAGACCGAGATCGAGCTCAAGAAGCTGGCGCAGGAGCGCGGGCTGCTAATGATGGGGCCGGACTGCGGGACCGCGATGATCAACGGCATGCCGATCTGTTTCGCGAACGTAGTCCGCCGCGGCGCGATCGGGCTCGTGTCGGCGGCCGGAACCGGGCTGCAGGAGGTCGCCTGCAGTATCGAGAAGGCCGGAGGAGGCGTCTCCCAAGGGATCGGCACCGGAGGACGTGACCTCAAGGACAAGCGCGTCGGCGGGATCATGGTGCGCATGGCGGTAGAGGCACTTGCGCAGGACCCGGAAACCAAGGTGATCGCGGTGATCTCCAAGCCGCCGGCCAAAGCGGTAATCCCGAACGTGATGAAGACCTTCGAAACCGCAGGCAAACCGTGCGTGGTTCACTTTATCGGCGCCGAAAGCGCAGCGGGTGAAGAGAACATTCACTACGCGAAAAGCCTGGAAGAGACTGCGCGGATGGCTGTCGCGCTCTCGCGCGGTGAGCGTTACACCGCGCAGGAGTTCGAACTGCCGGAGGAGGAGATCGCAGCGCTCGTTGAGCGTGAGACCGCCGGGATGGCGCCTCAGCAGCAGTTCGTACGCGGTCTCTTCACCGGCGGGACGCTTACCGACGAAGCGGTGTTTGCGCTGCACGAGCCGCTCGGCGGCGTGTACTCGCTCGATCCGGTTGACCCGGCGTTCGAGCTTCCCGACCCGCACCGTTCACAGGGGCATACGATCGTCGATCTCGGCGAGGATGTATTCACGGTCGGGCGCCCGCACCCGATGATCGACGCGTCGATCCGTACCGAGCGGATCGAGCTGGAGATGGAGGATCCGGAGGTGGCGGTGCTTCTCATCGACTGCGTAATCGGTTACAGCTCGCATCCCGACCCGGCCGGAGCGATGCTCGACGTCCTGCAGGCGGCGAAGTCACGCGCGCGTGAGCGCGGCGGCTATCTTGCGATCGTGGGTTCGGTAACCGGTACCGAGGGCGACAGTCAGAACGTTCACGACCAACGCCGCAAGCTCAAGTCGGCGGGGTGCGTGGTGATGCCGTCCAACTATCAGGCGGCGAAGCTGGTGGAGCGCATCATGGCACGGAGGGCATCGAAATGAAGACCGACAAGATAACCGAGCTCTTCAAGCAGGAGCTCAAAGTAATCAATATGGGACTCGAAACGTTTGCCGATAACCTCGCTGAGCTGAGAGTGCAGACGCAGCAGGTAGACTGGAAGCCTCCGGCAGGCGGGGACGCGCGCCTGTTGGCGCTGTTCGATCGGCTGGAAGCCAACACCGCGCTCGATATCGAGTCCGCGAACGCCGAGGCGGTGGCGCGCATCATGCATGCGAAACCGACGCTCGTCGATATCGGAATCGCAGCCGACGTGGTTCCGGGAATGCACAAGAAGCTGGTTCTGCACGCTGGGCCGCCGGTCGCCTGGGAGAACATGGCCGGGCCGCTGCGCGGTGCGGTGATCGGCGGGCTGATCTACGAAGGCCTTGCCCGGGATGCCGCCGAGGCCGAAGAGCTCGCCGCCTCAGGTGAGATCACCTTCGACCCGTGCCATCATCACGATGCAGTCGGGCCGATGGCCGGCGTAGTTACCGCGAGCATGCCGGTCTGGATCGTGGAGAACACAACTTTCGGAAACAAAGCCTACTGCACGCTCAACGAGGGACTCGGCAAAGTGTTGCGCTACGGCGCGTATTCCGATGAGGTTATCAACCGCCTAAACTGGATGGCGGAGGATCTGGCGCCGATCCTGCGCAAAGCGCTGCAACTGCGGGGGCCGGTGGACATCAAGAACATCGTCGCTCAGATGCTGCAGATGGGCGATGAAGGTCACAACCGGCTGCGAGCGGGGACCAGCCTGATGATTCGCGAGCTTGCTCCCTACCTGGTGATGCTCGATGAACCGAAGGAGAAGCTGTCGCGCATACTCGCGTTCATGCACGAGAACGACCATTTCACGCTGAACATAACCATGCCGGCGAGCAAAAGCTCGGTGGATCCGGCGCGCGATATAGAGGGCAGCTCGCTGATCGTGGCTATGGCGCGCAACGGTACCGAGTTCGGAATCCGCGTCTCCGGTCTCGGAGACCGGTGGTTCACCGGGCCGGCGTCGGTGGTCGACGGGCTTTATCTGCCCGGTTTCAGCGCCGCCGACGCCGCTCGCGATATCGGAGACTCGGTCATAACCGAGACCACCGGCATAGGCGGTTTCGCGATGGCCGCCGCTCCGGCGATCGTGAAGTTTGTCGGCGGCACGCCGCAGGATGCCATTACCTTCACACGTCGAATGTATGATATCACGGTCGCTGAGAACGACACCTATCAGATCCCGGCGATGGACTTTCGCGGTACTCCCACCGGGATCGACCTGCGCAAAGTCGTTGAGACCGGCACGCTGCCGGCGATCAACACCGGCATCGCGCATAAGGATCCCGGAGTAGGCATGGTTGGGGCCGGGCTCGTGCGTCCCCCGGAGAACTGTTTCCGTGACGCGTTTGAGGCATTCGTGGAGCGGTACGGCGCGTAAGCGCATACAGCATACATGCAAGCATACCATTTCAGCAGTAAGGAGTGAGAGCATGAAGATCATCGATCTGACGATCCCGTTGGGCATTGGAACACCAGCCTGGCCGACCTACGAGCCCCTCGAGATGAAGTATTTCAAGCGACTGGCGCCGAACGGGGCCAACGGACAGCTGGTCAAGCATTCGAATCACGTGGGTACGCATCTCGACGGTGAAATCCATTTCTATACCCCTGGGAAGGATATCGCCAGCCTGGATATGGATTTCCTCTGTCACGACGGCGTGATCGTCGACCTGTCGGATGCGGCCGGTGACTACGATATCTACACCTCCAAGATGGTGGAGGACCGCGTTGAGGTCCGCGAGGGTGATATTCTGATCATCTCAACCGGCTATCATCAGTACGGCTGGGATCAGCCCGGTGCCGATGAGGTGCGCTATATGATCAAGCACCCGGGGCCGGATCGCGAGTTTGCCGAGTGGTGCAAGCGCAAGAAACTGCGCTGGATCGGCGTCGATTGCGGCAGTGCCGACCACCCGATGAATACCAAAATCCGCGACTGGATGCCGGCGCAGGCCAAAGAGTGTGACGCGCATTTCCAGAAGACGTTCGGCAAAGGGCTCGAGGATGTGTTCACGCCGGACAAATACCAACTGATGCACATCGAGATGTTCAACCACGGGATCATCCACGCCGAGTGCGTCGGCGGTGATATCGACCTGCTGCTTAACCGCCGCGTGAAGATCGGGTGCTTCCCATGGCGCTTCGTCGACGGCGAGTCGAGCATCGCTCGTATTGTAGCGTTTGTGGAAGACGACGAGTACGACGAATTGATGGCCAAGAAGGCCAAGTGCGAACTCACGAAGTACGGCGACGTAGCACGCGCCGGCAGTCAGTGGCTCATCGATGAAGCGCGCAAGCGCTAAAGAGAAAGGTACGGCATGGAGAAACCGCTGGCAGGGGTAAAGGTTCTTGACCTCACGCGCGTGCTGGCCGGTCCGTTCTGCACCATGATTCTTCAGGACCTCGGAGCCGAGGTCCTGAAGATCGAGGTGCCGGGCACCGGCGATGACTCACGCAGCTTCGGACCGTTCAAAGACGGGCGCAGCCTCTATTTCATCAGCATCAATCGCGGCAAACGCAGTATGACGCTGAATCTCAAGGATGAGCGCGGGAAGGCGGTTTTGCGCAAACTGCTCGCCGAGTACGACGTGGTCGTGGAGAACTTCCGGCCGGGCGTAATGGAGAAGCTCGGATTCGGGTACGAGACCATGTCTCAGGAGTTCCCGCATATCATCTACGCCGCCTCCTCCGGGTACGGACACTCCGGGCCGTATTCGCAACGACCGGCTTACGACATCCTCGCTCAGGCCGGCGGCGGGCTGATGAGCGTGACCGGCTGGCCGGACGGGCCGCCGACGCGGGTCGGCGTTTCAATCGGCGACATCACCGCCTCGTTGTTCACCGCGATCGGGATCTCTTCGGCGTTGTATCAGCGCGCCCAGACCGGTCGCGGGCAGAAGGTGGATGTGGCGATGCTGGATTGCCAGGTCGCGATCCTCGAGAATGCGTTGGCCCGCTTCCAGGTGGAAGGCAAGAGTCCCGAGCCGCTCGGCAACCGTCACCCCACGATTTCGCCGTTCCAGGCGTATCGATGCGCCGATGAGTATATCGTCATAGCGATCGGCAATGACCAACTTTGGCAACGGTTCTGCGCGGCAATTGGCGAGGATGCGCTGGCTGAGGACGAGCGTTTCACCACCAACCGGCTGCGGACCGAGAATCTCGCCGAGCTCAACCAGATTCTCGAGCGTGTCTTCACGACGCGTCCGGCTGATGAGTGGCTAACCCTGCTTGAAGACGCCGGCCTTCCGTGCAGCCGCATCAACGATATGGAGAAGATTCTCGACGACCCGCAGGTGCGAGCGCGAAACATGATCGTGGATGTCGAGGACGCGCGCGCGGGCGTGGTACGAATCGCCGGTAATCCAATCAAAATGAGCACCATTCCCGAGGAGGATAAACGCCCGGCGGTTCCGGAGCTAGGTGAACACACCGAAGGTGTGCTTCGAGCCCTTGGTTACAGCACGGCCGAGATCCGGGCGCTGCGTGAAGAGGGGGTCATATGAGCGATGCGGCGCCTCGTGATCTGAGCGCAGAGCTCGACGATCTACGGACGAGGTGCCGGTCGTTTGAGGAGTATCTGGATGCCCGGCTTGCCCGACTTGCCGACCTGGACGAGCGGGTACGCGCGTTTCTGCCGGAAGAATCGCGCCGTGAGCGTCTGCTGCGTGAGCTCGGGGAGTTGCGGCAGGCATTCCCGGCTGCAGTAGCCGCGGCTGCTGGGGAAGCCGGCTCAGGCGGCGGAAAACGGCGGCCTCCGCTGGTCGGCGCGCTCGTGGGAGTGAAGGATCTCTTCCATGTCGAGGGGCTGCCCACCAAAGCCGGGTCACACCTTCCGCCGGAAGCGTTTGCCGGGAGTCAGGCGGAGGTGGTAAACCGTTTGCGGCGCGCCGGCGCTCTGGTGCTCGGCAAGACCGTCACCACCGAGTTTGCCTACTTCTCACCAGGCCCAACTCGCAATCCGTGGAATCTCGAGCATACACCGGGCGGTTCGAGCAGCGGCTCCGCCGCGGCGGTTGCGGCAGGGCTTACCCCGCTGGCGTTGGGTACCCAGACGATCGGCTCGGTGACCCGCCCGGCGGCGTTCTGCGGGATTGTCGGTTTCAAGCCCAGCCTGGGACGCATTCCGACCGATGGAATCGTTCCTTTCTCGCGCACGATGGACCAGGTCGGGTTGTTCGCCGCCACGGTTTCTTCGGTGGCGACCGGTGCGGTGGTTGTCTGCGACAACTGGAGCCCACGCAAACCGAACGCAAAGCGCACCCTGAGCGTCGGGCTGTTGGAGGATGCCTACGTCGAGCAGGCTGAAGAATCCGCACGCCGGGCCGTGATTACCGCTGCCGAGCGTATTGCAGCGGCCGGCTTTGGTGTCAAACGCCTGGCCCTGTTCCCCAATATCGACGAGATAAACGCGCTGCATCTGGATCTTATCGCTCGCGAGTTTGCACAGTTGCACGAGCAGTGGTATGCCGAGTACGGCTCACTCTACTCCGACAAAAGCAAGGAGCTGATCAAGAAGGGCCGAGCGGTTACCGAAGCGCGCGCCGAGGAGGCGCGGCGGGACGCCGAGAGCGTGCGCCCGCGCGTACAGCAGACAATGAGGCAGGCCGGGGTGTCGGTAGTGCTTTCGCCGGCGAGCGTCGGAGAAGCGCCGGCAGGAATCGAAGCCACCGGAAGCCCGATTTTGAATCTGCCGTGGACGTTCTTCGGGCTGCCTACCGTGACGGTGCCCTGCGAGCTCGGACCGCTGGGGCTGCCGTTGGGACTGCAGATCGCCGGATACTACCAGAACGACGAGCACCTTATCGGCGTGGCGTCTGCGATTGAAGCCGCGCTTGGCCCGTTCCGGCCCGCGGCGTAGCTCTCACACGATTCCATCACGACGCATCCCGGCGATCGCCTCGTTGGAGTATCCGAGCTCGGCAAGGATGACATCGGTATGCTCGCCGAGCGTCGGCGCCGCTCGCACGGCGGCGGGCGGCGTCCGCTGCAGGTGCATCGGGTTTCCGAGCGAGCGTACGGTTCCGGCGGTACTGTGTTGCAGCTCGCTGATCATACCGCGCTGTACGAGCTGCGGATGCTGCAACGTCTCTTCGGGGCTATGGATCGGTCCGCAGGGAATCCCAACCTGCTCGAACGTCGTAATCCAATCGGTAACCGGCCGTTCCCGGAAATAGGCGGTGAGCCGGCGCTCGAGGTCCTCTCGGTTCGCGACCCGCTCGGCGTTGGTCGAAAACGGGCCGCCTGTGCCCCCGAGCTCCCGTCCCGCCCCGGGATAGTGGCTCTCGAGCAACTCCACTAGCCGTTGCCACTGCGCCTCGGTTCCCGCCGCCAGAATGAACCAACCGTCGGCGGCCCGGAACGGTTGGTACGGAGCGATGTTCGGGTGGGCGTTGCCGCGCTTGTTGGGCGGCTCGCCGGTCGCGAGAAACGCTGAGGCGACGTTTGCGAGCCAGGTGCTCTGACAGTCGAGGAGGGCGAGATCGATCACCTGACCTCGACCGCTGCTTTGCCGCTCGTACAGCGCGGCGAGCGTAGCCATCGCCGCGTACATGCCGGTGGTGATATCGGCCATAGGGGTCGGGAACCGCATCGGCGGGTCATGAGGTTCGCCGGTCAGCGCCATGGTTCCGCTCATCGCCTGCGCGATGACGTCGTAGCCCGGTTTCTCGGCTTCCGGTCCGGAAAGACCGAAGCCGGTGATCGAAACCCAGATCAATGCCGGATTGCGCGCGGTCACTGTTTCGGCGTCGATGCCGAGTGCAGTCCGCGCGGAGGCCCTGGGGATGGTGTGAACCAGCACGTCGGCGCGATCGATCAGCTCACCGAGCACCCTGCGAGCGCGTTCCTGCTTCAGGTCGAGCGTTAAACTGCGCTTGTTCCGGTTGGTTCCCAGAAAGTAAGTGCTCTCGTCGTTTTGAAACGGAGGGCCCCAGCCGCGGGCCTGATCGCCGCTTCCCGGCCGCTCGATCTTGATGATCTCGGCGCCGAAATCACCGAGTAGCTGAGTGCAGTATGGCCCTGCCAGGGCCTGTGTCAGATCTAGCACGCGTATTCCATCCAGAATCGGACAACTCATCATATCCTCCCGATTATCTCCATTGCTAAGCGTAGTTAATCATTGACAGATCGGCAAGCGTCGGGTGAGTATACGGCAAAGTCCAACCAGGTACCGTTGGTACCGGGCTTCATTTCGCATTCTTAGCGTAGAAGGGGTTTGCTATGTCCGATGATCCGAGAAATACCGGCCCAGGACAGGGGAAGGACTTCGAAGAGGAGTTCCGTGAGGGCAGGGATATCTCTTATCGCTTCTCAACGCCGCAGAAGGTTCTGATCGGGCTCCAGCATACGATGGCGATGCTGGGCGCAACCGTACTGGTTCCGGTGATCACCGGGCTTAACGTCTCGGCGACACTATTTGCGGTTGGTGTGGGGACTCTGATCTTCCACTTCTTCACCAAAGGCCGTGTTCCCGGCTTTTTGGGTTCTTCTTTCGCGTTCATCGCACCGCTGTTGATTGCCGCCGAGACCTTGAGCCTGCAGCACGCGCAGGCCGGTATCATCGGCGCCGGTGTGGTCTACATCATTGTCGGCCTGATCGTACAGGCGATCGGCCCCGACCGCGTAGCTAAGATCTTCCCGCCGATTGTGACCGGGCCGATCATTATGGTCATTGGGTTGGGTCTCGCGCCGGTGGCGATGGACATGGCGGGGGGCAACTGGGGAATCGCGCTCGTTACCCTGCTGGCCGCCATCGGGATTACGATGTTCGGCAAGGGCATCATCAAGGTTATCCCGATCCTCGGCGGTCTGATCATCGGCTACGTCGTGGCTAGTGTGGCCGGCCTTGTCGATTTCAGCGGAATCGCCGAAGCCGGATTCGTGGGACTCCCCGGGTTCACGCTGCCGCGCTTTGAGTGGCAGATTCTCCTGATCGTCACCCCGGCCGCGATCGTGTCGATCATCGAGCATATCGGTGATATTCTCGCGATCGGTAATACAATCGGGCGTGACACGCGCGTTGATCCGGGTATTGACCCCACCCTGTACGGTGGCGGTGTGGCTACCATCATCTCCGGTCTGTTGGGCGGGCCTTCACTTACCACCTACGGCGAGAATATCGGTGTTCTCGCGATTACGCGCGTCCATGCCACCTTCGTGGTTAGTATGGGTGCGGTGTGGGCGATCGTCATGGCGTTTATCCCCAAGGTTGAGGCTTTCATCACCTCGATTCCCGGTCCGGTAATCGGCGGTGTCTCGATCCTGCTCTACGGTATGATCGCCGGTGTCGGTATTCGGACCCTTGTTGAAGGACAGGTCAGCCTGCTCAAGCCGCGCAATCTGATCATCGCAAGCGTTGTGCTGATCATCGGCGTCGGCGGGGCCTCACTCGAGGTCTTCGAAGGGCTGGAGCTCAGCGCCATGGTGTTGGCGGCGGTCGCCGGTATCATTCTGCAGCAGGTGCTGCCGTCGCAGGAGTAATTCCGCGCCGCCGGATCAAGGCGGGTTTGACCAGTTAAGAATCTCCGAAACGAGCCGGTCGGCGCACTCGCGCCGGCCGGTTGTGGCTATGCCGGCCGGTAACTACACCATCTCAGTGAACCCGCGCAAGCTCAGCTCCGGTGCCGGCACGCGGGTGCCCAGTTGAGCCTGGTTGTCTACCTATTTGATAATCTCCCAGTTCCAGTCGGCGCGATCCTGCTTGTATAACTCCAGATATCGCCCTGCCACTGCCTCGGCGGTACGATCCCCGGACTCCTCCACCGGTCGGGTGATCGTGACCGTACCGGCGTGGATACCTTCATCTCGCAGCTCCAGGAAGAGGCTATGGGCATAGTTGCGCAGGGCCGCCTTGCCGATTGAGTGCGAACCGTAGGTTGTTGATGGATCGATCGCGAATCCGCCTCCGGTGAAAAGAATGGTCCCCGATCCGCGGCGCCGCATACCCGGCAGCACCGTACGCACGCAATGCATGGCTCCGAACAGCATGATGCCGAGCGTCTCGGTCAATGCGTCCGGCTCGAGCTCGCTCGGCGCCTCCTTCTTGAGCACCGCGGGGTTGTAAACCAATATATCCGGCTCGCCCAGCTGGGCGCGAACCTCGCCGAACGCGGTTTCAACCGATTGCCGGTCGGTGGTGTCCATGCTCAGTGCATGGACACTAGCGCCGCTTGCTCTAATCTCAGCCGCGTACTGTTCGATCCGATTCGCATCACGGGCCAGCAATGCAAGATTCAACCCTTCATCGGCGAAAGTCTTAGCGATAGCCCGGCCCATTGCGGGTCCCACACCTACTATCGCGCACACTCCTGTACTCATTGATCCTTCTCCTGTTTCCTACGATTGGAGCACCCGGGGGAGCAGTGCCTCCCCGGCGCACTCGTTCCGTCACGAGTGTAAACAGCGTCCTGTTATCTACGTGTTCTTAATCTACGCGCTCAGTCCGGTTCCATCAAGGATTCTGAGCAGGGTAGCGCGCTTCGAGGCGCGCGCGGGGATAGTAGTGCGCCAGAATCGCCTGGTAGGGATAGCCGATCTCGCCCATAGCGGCGGCGCCGGTCTGGCACATGCCGACGCCATGGCCCCATCCCCCGCCGGCGAAGAGGAAGAACTCCGGTTCGCCTGCATCGTTGTAGATAGGATCGACGACGAACAAGGTGCTGCGTAGCCCCCCGAGCCGGTGGCGAATTCGGTCGCCGCTCAGGGTACGCCGTCCCTCACTACCGCGCAGCTCAACCTCTTTGACGCGCCCTCCTTCGCCGCGCCCGCGCGGAATCACGGCTTGCAGCGAGCCGATGCCTTCATCGTTTGCCTCGAGCCGCTGCTCGATCTCCTCGCGGGCTACGAGGAGCCGCCAGCGATACGCATGGTAAGAGGCGAAGCGCGAGCCGCTGAAGCTCTCCGGCCGCGTCCGGAGCCATTCCTGCAGCGCCGCCGGCGGCAGAGCGGCTTCACCGCGCTGCGGCAGTCCGTGCCGGTCGGTCGCGATCGTCTCATGGCGCTGTTCCAGCCGATCTTCCCGCCAACGGATCGTTGCCGGGTCGGCCACACCCACGAGGGTGCTGTCCGAGCCCCACACAATCCGGGCGTCCTCGGTATGTCCGCCTGCGTTAGCTGAATACACCGCGTTTAGCGGCCGGTCGCCTGCCATAAGGACCTTCCCCTGGGTAGACCGAACCGCCTCCACAGCTCTCGAGGACTCGCCCTCCACACCGCGGTAGAAGGCCGACCGCACCGATCCGAACAGATCAAAGCCCTGATCGGCGAACCGGCCCAGGCCGGCAAGGGTGTAGGACCGTGCCGCAACCGCCTGCGCCTTCAAGGCTTCCATCGGCCACGAGGAGGGCATCTCGGACGGGACCACCGAGTAGAGATACTCCTCGACATTGACCTCGTTCACTACGGTGATACCGTTGCCGCCGGCGGTGGGAAAGATCTCGAGGCTGCCTCGATAACGGCGGTCCTCACGACCCGCTGAGTATTGTCCACTACCGAAAGCGAACTCAAAAATTGCGGTGGTGGCGTCGGGGTCCAGATACTCGATCCGGAGCGGCTCTGAGCCGACAATCGGGGTAACCCGGCCGTCGTATTCGAGCGAGAGCTTCAATTCGGGACCCTGCCAGGCGAGACGCACAACGGTACCGCCGGAGCCGCGGGCCATGGGTTCCCCGTCCTCGCCGACCACAACGAACGGCCCGCTGGTCTTCATATCCATGTACTCGAGGTTCTCGGCGAGGCCGATCCGTACCTGCGGGATTGTCTCGCGCGCCGGCGCCATCTCGGTCGCCGGTTGGGGGTCCAGCTCAGCGATACGCTGCTCACGACGCTCGACCTGGGCTGTCTTGAGCTCCGGATGCTCGGCGACGAGCTCTGCGTTCAACCGGCGCGCGGTGTCGCTCAAGGGTAGGCTCAGCTCGGCCCTGTTGAGGATGTCATGGGCATGCTCGGTGTCATCGAGCGCGAGAAGCGCCTCGGCCAGCGGTATGAGGCTGGCCGTCAGATTCGGTTCTTCGCGGCGGGCTTTCTCAAGCAGCTCTACTCCGCGCTCGTACTCCCCGCGGGATTCGGCTATTCGGCTCAATACCCACTTAGCCTGGGCGCGGAGGCTGCGATCCGAGCGGGATTTCTCAAGCAGCTCCTCGCCGGTCTCGTACTCGCCCGCGACGAACGCAGACAGACCGACGTAGAACTGCACCTCAGCGGCCGGGCCGTTTGACCCCATGGCGGTCGGTGCCTCGCGCGCTTGCTCATGCTCGTTCGCCAGTGCAGCCACGACCGCCTGCAGGCGTATGAAGTCGTCGCCGGAGTGGTGTTCGACGAGGCGATTCGCGTGCCAGAGCGCTTCTTCAGGTCTGCCGAGCTCCCGCAACAGCCAGATCGTCTGTTCGCGCGCGTCGCGGTCTTCGGGATCGCGCTCTATTATCGTAAGATACTTCGCGAGCGCCTGTTCGGGCTCGCCGCGATAGTAGGCGTCGAGCGCCTGTTCGCGACTCCCCTCGACCGTCGTCTCGGAAAACTCCGGGAGCGGCGTTTGCGCCGTTCTTGGATACCCGAACCCGCTTGTAAGCGCCGTGCCGAGTATTCCCGCGGCGATCACGGCGACGCCGAGCAGTATTCTGCTGCCTGTTTTTCGACCGTATGCTCTCTGTTTCACGCTCCGAGTCTATCACATCAGCCTCTTTTGTCGCTGCCGTGATCGGTGTACCATGGTCGCTATGAGCGCTCACGCCTATTGTCGAAGCTTCCGAGTATCCGCACGGCGCCGCCGCGCGACTGCGGGCCGAACGCTCTGCCTCACGGTCGCGGCGGTTCTGCTGCTGCAGCTCGCGCTCCCGGGGACGGTCCCGGCCGCCGCGGCCCCGTCGGAGGAACGGAACGGTGCTCCGAAGGAGCTTCTGGTGGCGGCAGCCGCCGATCTGCGGTTTGCGTTCGGCGAGATCGGCGAGGAGTTCATGCGGGAGACCGGCATTCGGGTTGTGTACAACTTCGGCTCGACCGGGCTTCTGACGCAGCAGATCGAGAACGGCGCGCCGTTCGATCTGTTCTTTTCCGCCGACCGGTCCTATGTCGACCGGCTGGTGGAGCGGGGCTTTGGTGCCGGAGCCCCGGCGACGTACGCGTTCGGCTATCTCGCTCTCGTCGTACCGGCCGGAGAGCCGGTACCGGAGCTGGGGGAGCTGACCGATGCGGGGTACGAGGCGGTGGCGATTGCAAACCCCGCTCACGCACCCTACGGGCGTGCCGCGCGCGAGGCGTTTGAGTCGCTGGGGATTCATGCAGCGCTATCCGACCGCCTGGTGTACGGCGAGAACGTCATGGATGCTATGCGGCTGGTGGAGACCGGGAATGCCGACGCCGGTCTGGTTGCGCTGGCATTCCTTGGGCGCACTGAAGGGTTGGCGGGTCGACGGCTCGATACCGAGCTGCACCAACCGCTCGAGCAGACCGCGCTGGTCCTGGCCGAGGGCGCCCACCGTGAGCGCGCCGAGGCGTTTCTCGATTTCGTCACCGGCAGCACCGGTCGGGAGATTCTGAAGCAACACGAGTTCGGGTTGCCGGCGCTCTGAATCGCGTTTTGCGTTTCCGACGCGGTTCGGCTACAATCTCGTTCAAGGCAGACCTTGATGAGCAGCACTATCGATCTCACCCCCGTTTTTCTGTCGCTCCGCGTCTCGAGCATTGCCACACTTACCGCGGTGCTGCTCGGCATTCTGCCGGCCTGGCTCCTTGCCAATCGGCGCTTTCCGGGGCGCGAACTGCTTGACGCGGTTATCACGTTGCCGGTAGTACTGCCCCCCTCGGTGTTGGGCTACTACCTGCTGCTCGTGATCGGGCGGCGCGGAGTGGTCGGTACCTGGCTCGAGCAAACACTCGGCGTCCGGCTTGTGTTCACCTGGCAGGCGGCGGTGATCGCCGCGGTGGTGGCCGCAATGCCGCTGTTCGTGCGTGCCGCGCGCGGCGCGATCGAACAGGTGGATCCCGCGTACCTGGGGGCGGCACGAACGCTGGGACGCTCTGAGCCGTACATCTTCTTCCGCGTGGTACTGCCGCTGGCCTGGCGCGGGGTGCTAGCCGGCGTGGTGCTGTGCTGGGCGCGTGCGCTCGGGGAGTTCGGGGCCACCTTGCTGGTAGCGGGAAACATTCCGGGGCGGACCCAGACGATGGCGATAGCCATCTATGATGCGGTGCAGGCGCAGGAGATGGCACGGGCGAACGCGCTGGTGTTGATTCTCACGGCGATCTCAATCGTAGTGATCGTGCTGTTGAATCGATTGACCGGTCCGGAGCTTCCCGGCGCGGGTGGTGTGACGGCCGGTGCCAGAGGCCCGAACGGACGGCGTGCGCGCCGCCGGCCGGGTCGGAACCGGAGCCGCCGGGTGGGCGACGATAGGGGGCTGCGCCGGGATCGCGCTGCCTATAAGCCCGCGCGGGATCGCGGCGGAACGAAGGAGGCGTAGCGATGCTGCGCGCCGATTTTCTCCTCGGGCTTGATGAGTTCACCCTCGACGTGCGCTTTTCGATGCAGAACGAGGTTCTGGCGTTGCTTGGGCCCTCGGGAGCCGGCAAGACGCTGACCATCGCCGCAATTGCCGGGCTGGTAGGCCCGGATTCAGGAAGCATCGTGTTCGACGATGAGACCTGGTTCGAGGCCGAGAGCCGGACGAAGCTGAGGCCGCAGAAACGTCGTGTCGGAATCGTATTTCAAAACTACGCCCTGTTTCCGCATCTGAGCGTCCGCGCCAACGTAGAGTTCGGGTTGCACCGGCTCGCCGCGGAGGAGCGCGAGGTGCGGGTGCGCTCGTTGCTGTCCGACATGCGACTGGAAGGGCTCGAGCAACGGTTGCCGTATGAGCTGTCCGGTGGACAGCAGCAGCGGGTGGCGCTCGCCCGGGCGCTGGCACCGCGGCCGCGTATTCTGTTGCTCGATGAGCCGTTTTCCGCGGTCGACGCTACGGTGCGAACGCGGCTGCTGCGTCTGGTCCGGGAGATCCATGAGCGGTACCGGATTCCGATCGTCCTGATCACGCACGCGATCGAGGAGGCCTACGCGTTGTCTGATCGGATGGCGGTGCTGGAGCAGGGCAAGCTGCTCCAGATCGGCTCAACCGACGATGTCTTCCGGCGCCCGATCTCGCACCGGGTGGCACGCATCGTCGGCACGCGCAACATTCTGAACGGCACGGTGCAGGCCGGCGGCTCCGGGAGTACGGTGCGAACCGAAGCGGGCCTGACGCTGGCGATCCCGGCAGACTACCCGGCGGGAACTCCGGTGACGCTCTGCATCCGGCCTTCCAGAATCGATCTGGTGTCGGCGAGCGGCGAAGTACGCGGCGAGAAGCGCGGGGCGGTTGAGCTCATTCCGGCTGTCGTTCAGCGCGTGCAGAGTACCGGCGCCCGCTACGAGCTCCTTGCGCAGCCGGTTTCGGCCGGTGAGCGCCTGGAGGTGGAGCTCGCGGCCGATGCATTCGCGCGTCGCCGGCTGGAGCCGGGAAGCCCGGTGCGTATCGCTATCCCCCGTGAAGTCATCCACAGCTTCCGTAACGAGTACCCGGCGCAGCGTCTGGACGACGCCCGCGCGTAGGGACGGACCCTCAGGAGGTACGCCTTGCGGCGTGCGCCGAGATCTCGACAGGAGTTGTTGATCCCGGTGCGGCTCGCGGACGGTGCGCTCAGATCGCCCGCACCGCGCCCTTATCGGCGCTGGTTGCGAGCACCGCGTAGGCGCGAAGCGCGGCCGAAACGTGGCGTTCTCGCCGCGGGGTGAACGCCGCCTGGCCGCGTTGTTCCTCGGCGCGGCGACGTGACTCAAGCTCTTCCGCCGAAACCTGCAGGCTGATGCTGCGTTCGGGAATGCTGATCTCAATGCGGTCGCCGTCCTGAATGAGCGCGATCTCACCACCGGAGGCGGCCTCCGGGGAGATGTGCCCGATCGAAAGCCCGGAGGTGCCGCCGGAGAAACGGCCGTCGGTAATCAGCGCGCAGTCGCCGCCGAGGCCCATCGCCTTGATGTAGCTCGTGGGGTAGAGCATCTCCTGCATGCCGGGGCCGCCCTTGGGCCCTTCGTACGCGATCACGACCACATCCCCAGGGCGGATGCCTCCGTCGAGGATGGCGTCACATGCGCTGTCCTGGGAGTGGAACACCCGGGCCGTACCGCCGAACCGCAGCACCTCGGCGGCGACCCCGGCGGTCTTGACGATACAGCCGTTGCGGGCGATGTTCCCGGTGAGGACTGCGAGCCCGCCGTCCGGCGCGTAGGCGTGCGCGCCGTCACGGATACAGCCCGAGGCGCGGTCGGTGTCCAGCTCCTGATAGCGGGCGGACTGCGAGCCGAGCTCAAGATTGCCGCGCACGCCTCCCGGGGCGGCGCTGTAGATCTCGAGCGCCTCCTCGTGCGGTTGAACGCAGAGATCGTAGCGCTCGAGCGCTTCCCCGAGGGTAAGGCCGTCGACGCGCCGGACACCGGCGTCGAGCTTGCCGAGCCGGTTGAGCTCAGCCATAATGCCGAGGATACCACCGGCGCGGTTAACGTCTTCAACGTGGTATGCCGAGCTCGGCGCCACCTTGCAGAGGCACGGAGTGCTGTGCGAGAGCCGGTCGATATCCTCCATCGTGAATGCGACCTCGCCCTCGCGCGCAATCGCGAGCAGATGCAGGACGGTATTGGTTGAGCCGCCCATCGCGATATCGAGGGTCATGGCGTTGAGAAACGCCGCGCGCGTCGCGATGGAGCGCGGCAAGACCGATCCGTCGCCCTGTTCGTAGTACGCGCGTGCCAGCGTTACAATGCGGTCTGCCGCCTGCTCGAACAATCGCGTGCGGGTAGCATGGGTGGCTACCACGGTGCCGTTGCCGGCAAGCGCGAGCCCGATCGCCTCGTTCAGACAGTTCATCGAGTTGGCGGTGAACATCCCCGAGCAGGAGCCACAGGTTGGGCAGGCCGCTTGCTCGATCTCAGCCACATCCTCCTCGCTGGCCCGCGGATCGGCCGCCAGAACCATCGCATCGATCAGATCGTAGCGCTTGTCGCCGACGCGTCCCGCTTCCATCGGGCCGCCGGAGACGAAAATCGTCGGTATGTTCAGCCGCATCGCGGCCATCATCATCCCCGGCGTGATCTTGTCGCAGTTGCTGATGCAGACCAGGGCGTCGACACAGTGAGCGTTGCACATGTACTCGACACTGTCGGCGATAAGCTCGCGCGACGGCAGCGAGTACAGCATTCCGTCGTGCCCCATCGCGATCCCGTCGTCGATCGCAATGGTGTTGAACTCAGCGGCGAACATGCCGTGCTCTTCTATGCGCTGCTTGACCAGCTGGCCGGCCCGGTGCAGATGCACATGACCGGGGACGAACTGCGTGAACGAGTTTGCGATCGCGACGATTGGACGGCCGAACTGCTCCTCGCGCATCCCGTTTGCGCGCCAGAGGCTGCGGGCGCCGGCCATGCGGCGGCCGGCGGTAGAGGTGGTACTGCGTAGCTGCTGCTTCATACTGCGATCCTTTCCGGGGAGTACGGGCTTGGGGCCCGGCGGCGGTCGGTGCCGCGTCGACCTCTGAGTCTACTCGATGCCGGCGCCGTCGACAAGGTCGCAGTCGCGGCGTCTCGACGTCTCGGTTGCAGGCGGCAGTTGACGAACCGGCACGGCACGCGCAGTATGGACACCATGACCGCGAACCGGCCCGCTAAACGCAGCTCCCTCATACGCCCGGCGGCCCTGTTCTACGGTCTCATGTTCGCTTTGGGAGGGGGGCTGCATTACGCAACGACCGGCCGGCCGCTCCCGCCGCCGGTCTGGCCCAGGCCCGCGCCTGCAGCCGAGGCAGCGGTGTTTGCGCTGGCGCTGGTTCTACAGGTGGCGCTGTTGCGCTGGGGCACGCGCTCGAGCAGGCATATTCGCGACCTGTTCAACGAGGTGGCCGGTGTATTCCGAGGCGTGCCGTTGCGAACCTGCGTGCTGCTTGCCGTGATCAGCGGAGTTGCCGAGGAGATGCTCTTTCGCGGGGCGCTGCAACCGGTGGTGGGGCCTGCGATTGCGACGCTGCTGTTTGCGGCGGTTCATTTTCCGGCCACGAAGCGCCTGCGCCTCTGGCCGCTGTACGCTCTCGTCATGGGGATCGCGCTGGCGGCTCTGGCTGAGCTTTCAGGCGATATCGTGTCGGCGGTGCTGCTGCACATCGCGATCAACACGATCTCGCTGGTGACGCTCGCGCGGCGCAGCCGGCAGCAGTTGCTCCCCCGCGGCCTCCATTCCGATTAAGGGCGACCCATGCTCGTGAGGCGCGCCGGGCCGCCTGGGTCTGCCGCTACATCCGCGCTACAGCTCCTCACAGTCGTCGGGTGGGTTGCCGCCGGCGTCGATATGCCGCATCCACTCCACCGACCGCCGGAAGCCGGCCGGACGTGTGTCGCGGTGGCGAGCCCCGGGCATGACTTCGTAGCGAACCGGGGTCCCGAGTGCACATAGGTCGGCGACGAACACGTCCTGCTCGGGGGTGGTGATGATGATGTCATGCTCGCCGTGCAGAACCAGGGACGGCACCCCGTGTCCGGAATACCCGGCGAGGTTTTCCTCCAGGCGCTTCGCCATCGCCGGGAACTGTTCCTGGAGCGCATCGTTGTGCAGCGCGCGATAGAACTCTTCGGTGTACAGCTCCTTGCCGTCGCGCGGATAGTAGAACTGAAACTCCTCCACGCAGAGGCGGTTGACGTCTTCCTCAAAGGTGGGCAGCCACTCCTCCTGCAGGTACTTTGCGGGGTCGATCTCGTCGTAGCCGTACATCTCGGCGTAGGCGTAGATTATGTAGGGTGTGTAGTAGGCCATCTCGCGCATCAGCGTGGCGACGTTGTTGGTCTGCCCGAAGCCGATGAGACCGGCCAGCGTGATCTCGGGGGCGTACTCCTCACGCAGATCCGCAGCCGCATGCGCGGCGTGACCGCCCTGCGAGTATCCGGCGGCAAAGTGGGTCCGTGACGGCCGCACCGCGGTGCAGCGCAGGCAGGCGAGGTCTTCGTGCTCAAAGAACGCGTGCACGGCGCGTATCGCATCGAGCAACACGTGCCCCTCGGCGGCCTTGCTGAAGTACCGCTGCGGCGTGTCGGGATCGCCGAAGCCGAGGTAATCCGGGAAGATCGCGATGAAGCCTTCGGTGGCGTAACCGAGCATATTGGCGAGGTAGTTACCCCAGCGATTCTTTTCGGGATTCTCTAGTATCGGGGCGCAGTGCTCGGCCACCCCGGTGGTGCCGGACCCGAACACCAGCACTGGATTTTCGGTCGGCTCTCGGATGACCGGCACAAAAAGCTGTGCGACTATCTCGGCGGGCGTTCCGTCGAAATCGCTGGACCGGTAGCGGACTACATGACGGTCGACCTCATAGTGCGGCTGCGGAGCATCGAAGCCCTCGAACAGGACTCCAACTTCCTGTTCGATCTCCTCCAGCGTGAAGCGTCCGGAAGACTCCACCTCGAGAAGCGTTCCGGGTTCGGCCGCCGAGACGGCCGGCGGAGTATTCAGCAAAAGGGCAGCCCATGCCACCGCAGCGGCGCCCATAACAAAAACAGCTCTTTTCATCGATACCTCTCTCCTGCTTGACTTGGTGTCGGGCGGCTCACGGCTCAGTTCCGTTGGGCCTGTTCGCGCATCCAGTTCACAACCTCGAAGAATCCAATCTGACGCGTGTCGTGGGGTGAGTTCTGAAAAAGCCGGTAGCGCACGTTGCTGCCGCGTTCACGCAGTGCGGTGACGAACCGTGTCTGGTCGCCCTCGTCGATGACCACGTCATTGGTGCCCTGCAGGATGAAGGCCGGAACGCCGTGTCCGGTGAGGCCGGTCTGCTGTTCGGCAAGGACAGCGTAGATCTCGGGATACTCGCTCTCCAAACGGCGGTTGACGAGCGCCGAGGTGAACTCCGGTCTGAACAGGGTGTGCGGACCCCAGGGGTAATACGATTGGTAGCCGAGGATGCATTGCCGCGTCACGTCCCGCTCCAGGCTGTCGAGCCAGCGATCGGCGAGCATCTCAGCCGGATCGAAGCGGTCGCGCCCGTAATGCTCGGCATAGGTATAGATGATCGCCGGTGCCACCACCGAGAACTCTCGAAACACATCCTCTATGCTGGTGGTCGGGCCGTAGCCGATGATGCCCGACAGCTCGACCTCGGGCGCGTAGTCGTCGCGGATGTCGGCCGCGGCAAAAGCGGCGTGGCCGCCCTGAGAGAATCCGGCGAGGAACGTCCCTGCGGGGCGTATTCGGACCTCGGAAGCGGGGCTGTCGAGGTATGCCAGTACCGCCCGGATGCTGTCGAGCAGGATACGCCCCCCCGCCTCGGCGATGAAGTAAGGCTGCAGGCGGTCGGGGTCGCCGAAATGCATATAGTCGGGAAGCACCCCGATCGATCCCTGGCCGGCGTGCGCGAGCATATGATGCCGATACAGACCCCAGTTCACCCCGGCCTCGTATTCGCGTGAGGTGCGGCATGCGTCGGTAAGGCCGGTTGTACCGGCCGCGAAGACGTACAGCGGTCCGCGCCGCGTCGCTCCCACCGAGCCCAGCCGGGGCACGAACAGCTGCGTCGTGACGACCGTATCCTCGCCCTCGAGGTCGGTGCTGTAGAGCTCCATCCGGAACACGTCTACGTCATAGCGCGCACTCGGCGTGCTCTGTTGGTTGAACAGCCGGTCGGCGTACCGGTCTACCTCCGCGCGGGTGTAGCGGCGCTCATGATCGACGGTAACGAGCGACCCCGCCGCTGCGGGGAGCTCCACCGCGGTTGCCCAGACCAGTAGAGTTGTGATAACGATAAAACGAACCGAGGCCCTATACGACATCGCCAATCCTGTCTGTACATAAGTGCTGCAGGAGCGCCGGATTGTCAAGCCGGGTGAAATTTTGAGAGATTTGCGGTATACCAGATAGTGATGCAGGAAAGTATGAGTCGACGAACGCATCTGCGACACGCGCTGCTGCTGCCGGCGGGTGCGGCGCTGCTCGCCGCGGTTCTGTTGCTGGCGGCGGTGCCGCAGGTTCTTGCCGGCAACGGACTCTATGGTGACGCTGCTCCGGACGACGCTGCATTCGTGCGCGTTGTCAATGCCGGCGGCGAGGAGACCGTGGGTCCGGTCTGGATTGGAGCCGCCGAGTACACGGGGCTGGAACCGCTTTCGGTTTCCGCGTATCGGCCGGTTGCACCGG
>PUPD01000131.1 GCA_003552985.1 Spirochaetaceae bacterium | reverse complement strand
CTGCGTGCAGCCGACTCGCTTCAATTGGCTGCGGCCGTGGTCACCGCGGAGAATAGGCCGCTTGAGTTTGTGTGTCGCGATCGCGGTCTTGCCCGGGCTGCCGATACCGAAGGGTTCACGGTCCGGTAAGCCCGCCCCTGCAGGGGCGCAGCAGCGCGCCGAAGTACCGGGATCTGCCTCGCCCGGCTCGGCCGCCCCGCCCGCGCCCCGGCGTTTTCTTGACAACGGGTAATGTTCGCCGCTACTCTGAGCCGATAGTCGAGACACTGTGGTAGCGGTGTGTAGCCGAACTGCAGGGCGAGAACTGAGGGGGAGGACTTCGACGTGAGCTCAATCAGGGAGATGTACACAGATATTGCGCGCGAGATGGTTGCCAACTCGCAGCAGCCGGAGCATGTTACCGAGGAGCATGTCTTCCAGGAAGGCAACCGGAAGAACCGCGAGCTCGTCAACCGCATCATCGACGACCTGATTGACCCTCGCAGCCGAATTGAAAACTTCGAAAATCTTGACAAGCTCCGCCAAGTGTCGGATGAGGGCAAAGCCTGTCTGTTGTTGATGGAGCACTACAGCAATTTCGATATCCCGGGCCTGTACTACCTGCTGCAGAAAGAGGGCGGGCTCGGCTCCGAGGTCGCCGAGCGCATTATTGCGATCGCCGGGCTCAAGCTCAACATCTCCAACCGCTTCGTGCTCGCCTTCGCCGAGTCCTATCCGCGGATCGTGATCTACCCCTCGCGCGCGATCGAGTCCATCGCCGACCCTGCTGAGCAACAGAAAGAGACTAAGCGTGCCCGCGAGCTCAATCGCGCTGCACTGCGCGAGATGATTCGTCACAAGTACAACGGGCGAATTGTCCTGGTCTTCCCGGCGGGCACCCGCTACCGCCCCGGCAAGCCGGAGACCAAACGGCCGGTGAAGGAGATCGATAGCTACCTGAAGTCGTTCGACCATATGGTGATGATCGGAATCGCCGGCAACTTACTCCATGTGAGCCCCGAGGAAGACATGACCGCCGACATGCCGAACCGCGACCTGTTGCTTTACTACGCGAGCGAGGTCATGGACTGCAAGAGTTTCCGTGACGGTGCGCGCGGAGCCGCACCGGAGGGGGTTGACCCCAAGCAGTTTGCGGCCGACGCGGTAGGGGGCAAGCTCGATGAGCTGCACGCGCGCGCCGAGGAGGCCCGCGAACGGCTGCTTGACAGCCCGCCTCAGTAGGACAGCAGCCTCAGTAGGAAACCCGCATCCGTGGCGCGCCCGGCTTTAGTAGCACGGCGCGCCCCAACAGCTCGCGGCCCAAAGGCTCAGTCCCCGAGCTCGTCACGCGCCCAGCGGTTGATATCAAGCGCGTAGGTCTCGCTGACGGGCTCGAACCCGAGGCGCGACAGCGCGTCACCCATGCCGCGCGCGGCGCCGGAGAGCTCCAGCTCCAGGTCCACCAGTCCGGCCTCGTGGGCAGCGCGAATGTAGCGCTCAAGCAGCACGCGCGCAACGCCGAGACCACGGTACTCAGGTTCAACCCGCAGCTGCGCCACCAGCGCTACTCGGGTCTCGGGATACTCAACCGCCCACAGGAACCCGGCCGGGTCGCCTCCGGCGGTATACGCCCGCATCAGGCGCGACTCCGGGTCGCTCGGCAGCGGGATCCCGGCACGCCGGCGAACATAGAGCTGATGCACGTACTGCGGAGAGGCCTCGGGCAGCATCTCCGAAAACGATGCCCGGTCGAGCTCGAGGATGTCCGGCACCTCGCCGGCGGCGACTTCGCGCACCTCAAAATCCACCTGCACGAGGTCCTGTGTTTCGTTATAGACCGGCTCCACCGGATCCAACCCCCATGTTTCGCGCAGATCGTTGTACCATTCGTACACCCGGCGGTGCATCTCGCGGTCTTTGTAGTGGTACCACATGCGCTCGATCTCGGGCCGCTGCTTGACGGTGTCTTTGAAGCGGCGGAAGACGCGCTGGCCGGAAGCAAGAATGCTCCGCAGCTGTTCCCGGTAGATGGGGTTTCGCAGTTGCTGCAGGAAGCGCTCCATCAGGTTGTATCCGTCCACCGGACGCCAGTCAGGAATCAGGACGTAGCGCTCTTCATCCGGTTCCTCGATCTCGTGCTCGGGAACCACCTCTCCGCGCTGCAGATCGATGTAGTACTCCTGCTCCTGATCCTCCATGCCGTAGATGATCTGATCGATCAGTTCCTTCGTCAGGTCGAACTTCATCACTCGACCTCCCCGCAGCCCGTCTCACCGGCAAGCTTCCCCACAAACTGATCCTCGCTGACGCGGTAGGTGGTGCCGCCGGCGCGCTCGCGAACCTCAACCATGCCGTCGCTGAGCGTGGTCGAGGAGATCACCACCCGGTAGGGGATGCCCATCAGGTCGGCGTCCTTGAACTTCACGCTCACCGAGTCGTTGCGGTCGTCAAACAATGCCAGATCGCCGAGCCTGCGGTATAGCTGCTCGGCGCGCTGCTTGATTGAAGCCGACTTGCCGATCGCCATCAGATACACCTGATAGGGAGCAAGCTCCGCCGGCCAGACGATCCCGTCCTCGTCGTGGTGCTGCTCCACGACCGCCGCCATCAGCCGGCCGAGCCCGATGCCGTAGGAGCCCATCTGCGGGTGAATGCTTCTGCCGTGCTCGTCGTGCAGCGTAAGGTTCATGCGGCGAGTGTAGTAATCGCCGAGGCGGAAGATATTGCCGAGCTCAATCGCGCGCACCCGTTCAAGCGGCGTTTCGCAGTAGAAGCAGGTGTGGCCGGCGGTGATGCGCGAGATATCTGCAACGATCCGGGCGTCGTAATCGCGCCCGAAGTTCACGTTTACGTAATGGTAACCGTCTTCGTTCGAGCCGTAGACGAGATTCGGCGTGTTCGCTACGGACTCGTCGATCACGATACGAAGATTCATATCCAGGCCACTCACCTCGCCGTTGAGCCCAATCGGAGACAAATATCCGGGGATCAGCCCGTAGAGCTCAAGCTCCTCCTTCGAGGCCGCCCCGTGCACCGGCTCGTGCAGCAGTTGCGCAAGCTTCTCGAGACTCACGTCGTGGTCCGCGCGTACCACAGCGAGCACCGGCCCGCTTTCGGCAGAGAACACCATCGACTTCGCGATCTTGCTCAACGGCATCTGCAACTGCTTGGCGAGCTGCGCGACGGTGCGGCACCCCGGCGTCGCAACCCGTTTCATAGCCGCCGGGATCTCGGCCGTCACATCGATATTGCCGAACGCTACCTCGCTGTTGGCGGTATACCCGCACTCGGGACAGCTGATAACCGCATCCTCGCCTGAGTCGCACGGAAGCAGAAACTCGTACGACTTCTCACCGCCCATGTAGCCCACGCCGGCCTCGGCGGCGACCACCTTCAGGCCGCAGCGCTCGAAGATGCGCCGGTAGGCCGCGAACACCTTGGGGAAAAAGTTGTTGAGGTCCGCAAAGGTACGATGGAAGGAGTAGCCGTCCTTCATTAGGAACTCGCGCGCCCGGATCAGGCCGCCGCGCGCTCGCTCCTCATCGCGAAACTTGGTCTGGATCTGATACATGAACAGCGGTAGCTGCCGGTAACTCGCCACTGAGGAGCGCACAAGCTCCACCATCACCTCCTCATGCGTGGGCGAAAGCACCAGACTGCGACCGAAGCGGTCACGAAAGCCCGCCATGTGCGCGCCGATCAGTCGATCACGCCCGCTACGCTGCCAGGTCTCGGCTGGGCTCACAACCGGGGCAAGGAGCTCCTGACCGCCGAGCACTTCCATCTCTTCGCGGATAATGGCTTTGAGATTTCGTATCACGCGCATGCCCAGCGGCAGGAAGGCGAACAGCCCCGGCCCGGTTTGCCTGAGGTAGCCGCCCCGCGCCAGAAGCCGAAAGCTCGGTACTTTGGAGCCGTGCGGAGCGCGACGCAAGGTGGTGGCGAACAGTGCGCTGTGCCGCATGTTGGCGTATTGTAGTTTCAGCCCCACCGGTCGTCAAGGAGCCGCTTGACAGCGACCGAGGCCGCGCATACGCTGTACGGGCCAAGCCGATAAAACTAACACGAATAGGAGACTGAAACGATGAGTATGATCGAGTACGTGGAAGCACGAGAGATACTGGATTCGCGGGGAAACCCTACAATAGAGGTGGATGTCGTGCTCGAGGACGGATCGCTCGGACGCGCCGCGGTCCCATCAGGCGCCTCAACCGGCGAGCACGAGGCGGTGGAGCTGCGCGACGGAGATAAGGACCGCTTTCTCGGCAAGGGTGTGCAGCGCGCAGTCGAGAACGTCAACAACATCATCGCCGCCGAAGTGGAAGGGCTCGACGCCTACGATCAGGTCGACGTGGACCGCACCCTGATCGAGCTCGACGGAACCGAGAACAAAGGCAAGCTCGGCGCCAACGCCATTCTCGGCGTCTCGATGGCTTGTGCTCGTGCCGCCGCCGATTCGCTCGGGCTGCCGCTGTTCAAGTACCTCGGAGCTTACAAAGCTACCACGCTGCCGCTACCGATGGCGAACATCATCAACGGCGGCTCGCATGCCGACAACTCGGTGGACTTTCAGGAGTTCATGGTGATGCCGGTTGGGGCCGAGAGCGTGCGCGAGGCTATTCGCTCGATCGCCGAGATCTTCCACAGCCTCAAGAAGGTGCTCGGAGGCCGCGGCTACAGCACCGCCGTCGGCGATGAGGGCGGGTTCGCGCCGAACCTCAAGAGCAATGAGGAGGCGATTGAGGTCATCGTTGAAGCCGTTGAGAAGGCCGGCTACAAGATGGTGGACGACGTCATGATTGCGCTCGACCCGGCCGCGAGCGAGTTCTACGACACGGCTAAGGGCAAGTATGTTTTCAAGAAAAGCGACGGGCGCGAGCTCAGCTCGGAGGAGATGGCCGAGTTCTGGGCCGACTGGATCAACCGCTTCCCGATTATCTCCCTCGAGGACGGCATGAGCGAAGACGACTGGGACGGCTGGAAGGTGCTCACCGACAAGGTCGGCGACCGGTGCCAGCTCGTGGGCGACGACCTGTTCGTCACCAACACCCAACGGCTCGCCACCGGCATTGAGCGCGGCATCGCCAACTCCATCCTCATTAAGGTAAACCAGATTGGAACCCTCACCGAGACCTTTGAAGCGGTCGAGATGGCCAAGCGCGCCGGTTATACCGCGGTCGTGAGCCACCGCAGCGGCGAGACCGAAGATGCGTTTATCGCCGATCTGGTGGTTGCGCTGGAAACCGGGCAGATCAAGACCGGCTCGATGTCGCGCTCGGACCGTGTTGCCAAGTACAACCAGCTGATGCGCATCGAGGACATGCTTGAATCCAACGCCGAGTTCCCCGGCATGAAGGCTTTCTACTCGATCTCGCGCTGACCCCTGCTCACCGCCTTAAGGGTGCGCGACGCCCACAGGTGCGCAGCGCCTACCGGAGAGCGCCGCCTTCAGGGTGCAAGGGCGAGCCGTACAATGCCAATAGGCCGCCGGTCGTGGAAATCGCGTCTCGGCGGCCTTTTTTGTCTGCGCGTGGGCTACGAGCGCGGGTTACGCGCACGGGGCGTGGGCGGCCTACGGGGCGATATTGAAGCTGCGATAGATTCCCTGATACTCGATGTTCGTGAAGTCAACTCTATCCACCCGGGCGCCGGGCGGCCCCTCATGCAGACGCTTCACGAAACGTTGCACCCGGTCGGCCGGCCCCTCGCAGGTCACCTCCACCGAGCCGTCGAAATCGTTGCGCACCCACCCCGCGACGCCGAGCCGGCGCGCCTGAGCCTGAACAAAAAAGCGAAAGCCCACACCCTGCACGCGCCCGTGAATCCGTGCGTGAATCGCCGTGTTTTGCGAGTTTCTTTCGCTCATACACCTGAACTGCCGGCTGCGGTTCTGCCCCGGCGGCCGGTCTCAGACCGGCCGCACCCTGGCGCCCCGGACGTCCGCTTCGCTCACACCGAGCGTTGCGCGGCGAGCTGCTCGATAAGCTGCGGGAGCTCTTCCATCTTCAGCGGCTTGGCAAGAAACGCATCAGCCCCGGCTTCCATCATCTCGTTCTCTACGCCGGGATCCGAGACGCCGGAGATCGCAAGCACAATCGGCTTCACCGTCGGGCTGTCTTCCTTGATCTTCTGACACAGCTTCCGCCCGTCGATCCCGGGCAAATCAACGTCAAGCAGCACCATATCCGGCTTCGACTCAGCAAGCATCTTACCGGCCTCAAAGCCGTCGAACGCCTGCTCGAAGGTGTAGTCCGGATATTTCTTCTCGAGAAACTGCTTGAGCGTGTTGTTGAACTCCTGGTCGTCGTCAACGATCAACACGACCTCGATGCTCTTCTGCTGTTCGAGTACCTCCTTCAGCTCCGGCGGAAGCCGCATTCCGCGAGAATGCAGGAACTCCACCAGATCTTCGGAGTATACACGGTACTGCCCGCCCGGGGTCGTGAACGCCTTAAGATACCCGTTCTTGATCCAATTGATCGCGGTCTGATTGACGACGCCGCAGATGTTCGCAACCTCAAGGGCCGAGAATATCCGCACTTTTTTGTCTGTCTTCGCCATCTTCATACCTCACTACGTATCCGCTAGACTACCTTCCAGTGTATATGAATTATATCCAGAATGTCAATGGATTATTCGAAGGAAAAATCGTTTTTTTCCAAATTGTTCAGCGCCCGCACCGCTTCACGCGCCTCGGCAAAACTAAAGCCCCGGCGCACCAGCCGCCGGATCGCCGCTTCCGTCGACCCACCTGAGGAACGCCAGCTGCGCTCGGCGGCACGCCGCAGCGCGGACGCCACCAGGGTTTCCCGTGCGGCGTAGATCTCAGCGACGGAATGCTCGGCTATCTCCCGCGACACTCCGCGCTGCAGGAGCCCGGCGACCAGCTGTACGCGCCCCTCCGGCCGCTTTCGCAACCGCGCCTCCACCCACAAGCGGGCGAAGCGCCGGTCGTCTATGATGCCGCGTACTTCCAGATCGTGCAGCGCGTTGCGAATCGCGTCATCGGGGAAGCGCTTGCGACGAAGCTTACGCTCCAGCTCTGCCCGCGAGTGTTCCCGGCGGGCGGCAAGATCCAACGCCTTCTCGCGCGCCGCGGTGAGCTCGCTCGCACGGATAACCTGGTCAAGCTCCACCCCGTCGAGCGCCTGCCCTTCGCACAACCGCAGGCGCGCAACCACCTCGCCGTGCACCAAAAAAGAAGCGCCGCTGTCGAGTAGCATTCTGTACTCGTCCGAGCGGCGCCTTCGCTGCTGCAATCCGACTATGGTGTGACTATCGCTTGGAAAACTGGAACTTGCGCCGTGCGCCCGGCTGTCCATACTTCTTGCGCTCCACCATGCGCGGGTCACGCGTGAGAAACCCGTTCGCACGCAGTGCCTTGTGGTTTTCCTGCTCGTGCGCGGCAAGTGCGCGCGCGATGCCGTGCCGTATAGCCCCGGCCTGGCCCGCAAGGCCGCCGCCACGCACGTTGATCACCATGTCATAACTGCCCTCAGAGTCGGTCACCGCGAGCGGCTGGTTCACCATATACAGGTGCGTCGGGTTCGGGAAGTACTGGTTCGCCGAACGCCCATTCACGGTAACCGCGCCGCCGCCGCGGCGAAGATAGACCCGCGCGACTGAGGTTTTACGCCGCCCGATGCCTACTGCTAAGTTTTCTGCTGCCACGTAGAAACTCCTCTCTTGTTGTTACAGTTCAATAGGCTCAGGCTTCTGAGCCCGGTGCGGATGCGACCCGCCGGCGTACACATGCAAATTGGTGAACAGCTTACGCCCCAAGCGGTTTTTCGGCAACATCCCGCGCACCGCATGCTCCACCGGATACTCGGGTCTGCGACGGATGATCTTGTTGAAGTTCTCCACCCGCAACGATCCCGGATAGCCACTGTGCCGATAGTAGAGCTTGTTCTCCGGCTTGCGGCCGGTGAGCTGTACTTTGTCGGCGTTGATCACGATGACATAGTCCCCGACTTCCTGGTGCGGCGTGTAGCAGGTCTTGTGCTTACCGCGCAGGAGCGCGGCTGCCTTGGTTGCCACCTTGCCGACCGTCTTGCCTTCGGCATCGATTACGTGCCATTTGCGTTCTACCTTGGTTGGGTTGACAAATACCGTTTTCATCGTTCGTATGCGCCTTATCGTTGTCTCTTTGATCTTGATTCCGTGTGATCTTGGTTCCGTCTTGTTATCTAGCATGCAAACTCTGGCTTGCTTGCGTCAAGCGCCCGGGACAACACCTTTCCTGCTGCAGCCATGGGCGAGGCGGAGTTGCATGGTTTCATGAACTCGCCCGGTTTGTCAACACCCAGTAATCGACCCCAGTACCGGACCGGCCGGCAAGACGCCGACAAGCCACGCAGTTGGGCGACCGCTGCCGGCCCGCTACCGGCAGGTAAGCCCCAAAGAACAGCGCGCAGCCGCGGAAACCGAAGTGCTATTCCGGTTTCTGTTCAGCCGCTTCCTGGGCCTCTTCCTTCTTCGCTTCCGCCTTGTCCTTCAGGTCCGCGATCCCGATCAGAATTGCGATCAAGCCTACGAACACCGCCAGAATCGGCACGCCGCCGCGGAGAAACGCCACGACCGACGGCCCCCAACCGAGCGCCCAATCCATCGGGAGCACCGCATAGGCGGCAAACGCGACGAACAGTACTCCAACCAGCAGTGCTATCATAATTCCTCCAGGCCAATATGGTTATGACGTCGCACTAGGCCCAACGACATCCCGTCGAGACTCAAGACTATATAGATTAGAGAGCGATGTCAACTGCGCTTCCGCGCTTTCTAGGCGCACGTGCGCGCTCGGCCGCGCGCCGGCTGCGGTCGAGCGCGTTCAGGTCCTGCGGGCAACGACGATCGCGAACGCAACTGCGAGCGCAAGAAGCGGCAGCGTGTGGAGCACGATCTCGACGAGCGGCACCCCCGCCGTAACTACCACCTCGCCGCGCGCCAGCCCGAACAACTCAAGGGTGGTGAACACAATCTCTCCGTACTGCAGAATCATCGCGATCACCACGAAAATCCAGGCGGTGTCGCGTGTGCGCGACCAAACCAGAATCGCCAAAAACGTCGCAATAGACCCCATGCCAAGCCGCACGAGAACTACAATCACCTGTTCGGTTACCATCAAGCGGTCCTTACCCGTTTTCTATCGCGCGGCAGACGGCGAGAAAACGTACGAACTCGCCGTGTGCACACCACCCTGGTATAATACTCGGCTCATCAGGACAAAGACTGAGCACGAATCCAGCCTCCAGGAAGCGGCGAAACACACTGTCATAGCCGAGCTCGTCCTCGTCGGCCGCCCACGCCAGATACGGCCCCCGCCGGTGCCAGAGCGCAGACTCGAGCTCTCCCCACGCCGGAGCACGTCGCTTGCCCTTACGCTGCGGCAACTGTGGCTCCGGCCAACACAGGCTACCGTCATTGCGAGGGTCGTCGCCGAGAGCCAACACCATCCGCTCCAACCCCGCGAGCAGCAGCGGCGACACAGGGTCGGACTCAGGAAGCTCAGGCCCTTCGCTTGCAACCGCCACCACCCGCGGCGCAAAACCGCCCGGGAACGGCAGCACCGGCAGTAGCACCGGCGCGGAGGCGGCTTCTGCCGCCTCCGCGGTCCGCGGCGGCAGGAACGGGCGCCAGAGCGCGACGCTTACCGCCGCCGCGGCGTGCGCGGCGCCGCTGACCGGGCCGCCGCGCCCCGCGCCGGGGCCGGCGGCCGGGCCTCGTGCCGAAACACCGCCCACCGCCGGGTCGTAGGGACGACCGAATGCGTGCGTCACCGGGGAGTCCGCCCCAAAGCCCGCGCTCACGGCGCGGCGCGCGCGCTCCTCGTCGCGGTACCAGTACACCCGGCGGTCGGGCCCCGGGTCGGGCCCCAGCAGCCGAAGCAGCGCCCGCTCGAGCCGCCGGCCGTGCACCGAAGGCAGCTCCGCCAGAAGCCCGGTTGAGAGCACATTCTTAAGCCGCGTCGACAACCCCCTCGGGCTGTGCCCCAACAGGGCCCGACCGCCGTTCTGCCAGCAGTCCAAATAGCGGTTTCCGTCGTAATCGTAGAGGTAGAACCCTCGCGCGCGCCGGATCGGCGGCAACAGCGCTCGTCGTTCAGCTACACCCATGTTTTTCTCTATCCACTCTGCCCGGTTCAGTAATCGGCGCCTATGCGCTCGAGCTGCGAGTAGCGCGGCAGAAACCGGGCAACCTGTCCGGTCTCAAAGCGCACCATCACGACCTCGGTGCGCGCTTCCCGCCATGCCTTGAATACCACGCCGCTGCCGTACTCGTCATGGTATACGGCAGTCCCAGGTGGAAACTCGAGCCGCGCAGGTCCGGCGGCGCTTCCGCCTGCGCCCACGCTGCCGCCCGCACCGGCGCCCGCACCCCACCCGTGCACCGAGCCGTCGCCGTCCCCGCCGTCGCCGGGACCCGCAAAGCTGAACAGCGTTTCGGGGACCTCCTGCAGGAAGCGCGAGGGCGCGCATTCCAGAACCCGCCCGTGCACCCGCCTATAGCGGCAGGTGGTGAGGTACAGCTCGGTCCGTGCCCGCGTCAGAGCCACATAGAACAGCCGGCGCTCCTCCTCGAGCTCGTTCGGGTCGTCCTGACTGCGCGGGAACAGCCCGTCCTCCAGGCCGGTGACGATGACTCTGTCGAACTCAAGCCCTTTGGTATTGTGCATCGTGATCAGGGTCACCGCGTCGGCACCGTCCTCGGCAAGCTCCGCCTGGCGTTCGGCATCGAGCTCTAGCATCTCCAGAAACTCAAGCAACCCGGCCTCGGTTCCGGGATAGAGCGAGGCCGCATTGAGCAGCTCCTCGAGGTTCTCCTGCTTCTGGCTGCCGCGGACTTCATCATGCTCGCTGTGATACGCGCCGAGGCCGGACTGCTCGAGGATCCGCTCAACCACCTCCGAGAGTTTCGCCGCCCCGAAGCTGCGGCGGATATCGCCGAGCATCTCGAGGAACCCTTCGAGCGCCGCGCGCGCCTTCCCGCGCAACCCGCGCGCCGCTTCAGCAGCCGCCTCATCGAGTGGAACACCGCGCCCGGTGGCGATCTCCGAGATCGCCTCCAGCTTGGCCGGGCCGATACCGCGCGAGGGTTTGTTCACGATGCGCCGAAAGGCGACCTCGTCGCGGGGATTCGCCAGAAACTTCAGAAACGCGACCGCGTCCTTGATCTCTTCGCGTTCGTAGAAGCGAACGCTGCCGACGACGCGGTAGGGAATCCCTTCGCGGAGGAACTCGGTCTCGAAAAGCCGCGATTGAGCGTTCGTACGGTAGAGAATCGCGGTTTCGCCGGGCGGAATCGAGCGGTTCTCGCGCAGCACCTGCACACAAAACCGAACCTCGGCATCCTGATCCGAAAGCGCCGCCAGTACCGGCGTGGGGCCGCTCTCGCGCTCGGTCCACAGCTTCTTGCCGAGCCGGTCTGCGTTGTTGTCCACCACCGCGCCCGCCAGCGACAGAATCGGCTGCGTGGACCGGTAGTTCTGCTCGAGCCGCACAACCTCGGTTCCCGGGAAGCTCTCCGGAAACGTCACGATGTTGCGCACCTCCGCGCCGCGAAAGCGATAGATCGACTGATCGTCGTCGCCGACCACGCAGAGGTAGGTATGCTCGTCGGTCAGCTGCCGCAGGAGCTCATACTGCGCCACGTTGGAATCCTGATACTCGTCGACGAGGATCACCCGGAACCGAGCCCGAATACGATCTCTCACCTCAGAATGATCGCGCAGGAGCTCGATTGGATAGAGGATCAGGTCGCCGAAATCCAGATTCCCGATCTCCCGCAAGCGCTCTTCGTACGCGCCATAGATCCGGGCGAACTCCGGGTCACGGCTGATCCGGCCCAGATCGTCGCCGGCGCGCAGGCCGTAGTCCTTGGCGCGCGATATCAGGCGCGCCCAGCGCGCAAGGGTCCCCCGCTGGTGCTCGGGATAGAGCGTGCGGAGCAGACTTACCTGGTCGTCGTCGTCGTAAATCGTGAACCCGGATGGCAACCCCAGCAGCGACGCATTACGCCGCACCAACCACGCACCGAAGGAGTGAAACGTGCGAATGAACACCCCGCCGGCCTCGGGGCTGAGCGAGGCCGCCCGGTCGCGCATCTCGCGCGCGGCCTTGTTGGTGAAGGTTACCGCCAGGATCGAGGCAGGATCCACGCCCATCCGGTCCACCAGATAGGCGATCTTTACCGTAATCACGCGCGTCTTGCCGGAGCCCGCGCCCGCAAGAATCAGCAACGGCGCCCCTTGATGCAGAACCGCGCTGCGCTGCTCCGGGTTGAGCGTCTGGAGATAGGTCGGCATTTCCTGCATCGGGGGGCGTGACCGGCTCATCGCGGATTCATCGCCGTGCGGGCGGATTAGTAGACCGGAAGCAGCTCGAGGCGATGGCGACCGTCGTCGGTATCGACGTACCGGATCGCTCCCGCGGTCACCTCACCGGGCTGACCGAGCTCGATCTCGTTGCCGGCTACCGTCAGGCGGGTAGCGCCCGCGTTCGACGACCACAATCGTAGGCGGCCGGCGAAACGGTTCGAGACGGTATCGCCGGCGTTATAAAACTGCTCGGTGCTCTCGCCCGCCTCCTCGTCCCGATAGCGGAACAGCGTCGGGGCGGTGAAGCGCACGCTGAAATCGTACGGATCAGGTGACGGATAGGTGCCGATCTCAACCGGGGCGAGCTCGCGTTCAGCTATGGTGGTGTGCCCGATTACCTCGGGAAGCGTCTCGTCGGCCCGGTCGTCTTCGGGAATATCGGCGAACCGCGCCGGCGAGGCTACCAGGCGGTCAAAACGCAACACCGCCTCCGCCGACTCACCGGCGCCGTCCACCGCGCGCAGCAGCACGCTGACGTCAGCCTGCCCGTCGTTGCTCACATCCAACGCGTGCTCGCGTTCCTGCCGCACCACGGTCTCGCTCTCATCGGTGGCAAGTACTACTTCCTCGCCTACTGCGGTAATCTGAATCGGAAACCGGCCGCCGTTGAGCGGCACTACCACTGTGTCCCCGACGCGGAACCGCTGCTCAAGGATCTCCTCCCCGAACTCATACTCGGTTCCGCTCGCGACCGCCGCCGTCTCCTCGGCTCCTTCGGCATCTGCCGAAAAGAACAACTGCACCACCAAAAAAACAATCCCGGCGAGCACCGCCACGCCGGCGATGATGCCGAGGATCAGCCCGATCGAAGGCCCCCGCTTCTGGGCGACCAGCTGTTCGATCGGCGGCGGCTGCTCCTGCAGCTTCATGTTGCGGTACAGCTGCACAATCTCTTCAGCATTGATGTCAAGAAACTCACAGTAGCTGCGCAGAAAACCGAGCAGATACGGCTCGGCAGGGAAATCGTCGAACTGTTCTTCCTCAATAGCCGTGATGTATCGCTTGGCGATATGGGTGTCGCGCGCGACTTGCTCGAGTGTGTATCCCTTTTCCTCACGCAGGTTTCTCAGTTTACCGCCAAGTGACTCCATACCGTTCCTTCGGGTGTCTCAGCCTTCGCGATCGAACAAGAAGTTATGATACCGGTTTGCCGATGAGGGCGGTTCGTAGTCGAAACGACTGGACGGGATATTATCGTTAACGCGGACATCGCGGAAGTCAAAGGTTATCTCACGATAGTTGGCAGTCACGCCGACGATGCGGCGGATGCGGTAGTCCTCATCGACCGAGATAACGAGCTGGCGGTAGCCTTCGTTCGGCGAGCGCCAATTCAGTCGCAGCTTCGTCACCATCTCCTCGGAGTTATCATCCAGCTGAACCGGTGACGGCGACTGCTGGTAGGCGATGCTGTAGTTTCGCCGCAGGAGGCTGAGCCCCCGCTCGCTGGCCAGACCCGCCATGCCTTCAGCACCGCCAACAGTGTTTTGACGACGCAGTTCCTGTTGCAGCGTTACGTTGTACTGTGGAATGTGAATCTTCAGCATCTCGCCGTCCGAAACCAGTATCTGGCCCTCAGGCTTGGTGAAGTTGATGCGTATTTTGTCAGGCTCGGCGTAGTACAGGGTACCGGTCATCTCGTCGTCTTCAGACTTAATCGAGACCTCGGCAACGTAATCGTGAATGCTGCCGTATTCCTCAGCCATCCTGTCGAAGAACTGCGTAGCGGTGAGAAGCTGTTCCTCGTCCTGATCCTGAGCGAACGACAGACCGCCGCTCACGAACACCAATGCTGTGGCCAAAATGGCTATTTTCTTGAAAACTAACACGATACACACCTTCTGCGCGGAGTTTCGCGATTATCTTGAATGAATCCAAATGCTTTGTCAAGTTTCTCTGCTTCACCACACAGCCCGCTCGCCATCGCGATAGCCGTCACGGTTCATTCCGATATCTCTCGTATTCTATCACGCAACTCCGCCGCTCGCTCATAATCCTCCTCGGCCACCGCCTCTTTCAGCTCACGTTCGAGCTTCGCTACCGGGCTCGGGCTCACCTGACTGAGCTGTTTGGTAGCTGAGCGCAGATAGTTCAGCGAGCGAATTCGCTCGAACTGAAAGGCCGGCGCTTCGAGCTCAGGCAACGCCTCAATCTCCTCGATCGCGCTGTTGAGGATATGCTCGGCGACCTGCTGCAGCTCGTCATTCAGCGACATCATCGCCCGCGACATCGCGTTCATCCGAATGATATACGGTCGAAACTGAAGCACCGCATTACGGTCTTCCTCGTTGTCGCAGTGCTGTTCGAGCAATCGGCAGAGCCGCAGATTGTGGTCGGTGTCGCGCGCGACGCGGTCAAAATCACTCATCTGAAACAGCATGAGATAGCGATAGTAGAACAGAACTCCCTCATTCTGCAGTCGCACAGCATCGTCGTGTGCAATCCGAAACGCCTCGGCGCTGCCCGAATCGTAACGGTACTGCTCGAGCTTGTGCTCGAGCTCATCGAGCGCGGTCTCATACCCGCGCGGCCGCACGCCGTCGGGACGCCCGTCGAGCTCGTACTGCTCCACCCCCAAAGGCAGCCGCACCTGCAACACCTTGCGACCGTCGCCGGCCTGGATGATGCGCATGGTCTGCTCTGGGTCGTACTCCCAGCCACGGAGAAAGTCGGTCAAGTCTTCACTCATGACCATCCTCCCTACCTCTTAAATATACTAGCGCAGACTGAGGTTTCCCAGAGCGAGCCCGTTCTGACTTGATTCTCAGTCCCTTACCGCGTAGGATGAGGCACAACGTTGGAAGGAGCGCGTTGATGACCCATGTTCTCTCGCTCGGCGGCTCGATCGTGGCGCCCGATCGCCCCGATACAGACTTCCTGACCCGCTTCTGTAGTACCGTTCGCAACCATGTGCGCTCCTCAGACGACCGTGTTGTCCTGGTAATCGGCGGCGGAGGCCCTGCCCGCATCTACCAGCAGGCGTATCAGACGATCGACGCCGAGTGGAATCGCGACGAAGCCGACTGGATCGGGATCGCAGCCACGCGCCTTAACGCGCGGCTCTTGAAGGCGTTGTTCGCGGAACACTGCCTCGACGAGGTGGTGACTGACCCCACGGCGGTCGGCGCGATGACCGGCCGAGTGCTGATTGCCGCCGGCTGGAAGCCGGGATTCTCCACCGACTATGACGCGGTGCTACTGGCCGAGCATTTCCAAGCCGCAACGGTCGTAAACCTCTCGAACGTGGCACAGGTTTACACCGCGGATCCCAAGACCTCACAGGACGCACGTCCCCTTGAGCGCGTCAACTGGAGCGAGTTTCGGAAGCTGGTCGGCGACGACTGGATACCGGGCAGCAACCTGCCGTTTGACCCGGTAGCTACCCGCAAAGCCGCCGAGCTGCGCCTTGCGGTGATCGTCGCCGGCGGGAGGAATATCGACAACCTCGCGCGGATTCTCCGCGGGCAGTCCTTTTTCGGCACCAAAATCGGCCCGGAGTAACCCCGCGCGCACGATCCAGGTACGCGGCTCGGGCTCGGGCTACGCCACGCAGCCCGGAGCAGCCCCGCAGCCGGCCTGCGGTTTACAGCTCGCTGATACGTGCTTCAATGCGACGCAACGATTCCGTGTCGCGAGGCAGTCGCCCGTCTCGCGAACCGGCGGCAATCGCGCCGAGATCGGCCAGAGCGCGTGCGATATCGTGAGCGCTCTCCAGTTGTTCGACGATCTCAAATCCGCGCTCAAGCTGCTCCATCTCGCCAAACGCCGTGGCCACCCGGCGCAGCAGCGTATCCCGCAGGAACTCCGATTCCTCGGCCGCCGCCAGCGCGCGCTCAAGCGTGTCCACCGCCTCGGCGCGTAGATTCGCCGTGTACAACTGCTGTGCTATAGCGATCAGCATCCCAGCCCGCAGAAACGGATCGCTCAACTGTTCACCGAGCTCGCTCACGAGCTCTATCTCGCTCTCGGCGATATAAACCCGAATGATCTGCTCGAATACGGCCGCCTTCTGGTATTCGTCCTCCAGCTCCGCGGCTGTGGTGCGGGCGAAATCTGCATTCAGGGCGGCGAGCTGCCCTTCACCGATTTCCAGGTAGCGGCGGGCAACTTCAGCATAGACTTCCGCGCGCCGGAAGGCATCGGCACTCTGCTCACCCTCACGGACCGCCTGCGAGAACAGTACGAACGCCGAGCTGCGGGAACCTTGGCGCGCGTATGCCGACCCGACATCGGCGAGGCCCCGCGCGTGAAGGTGGTTAAACGGGATTTGCCGCAAGGCCGCCACTGCTTCGTCGTGCCGCTCCAGCTCCGAGAGGTTCGACGCCACACGCAACAGCAGCCGCGCGTCATCTTCTGAAAGCGCTAAAACCTCAACTGCTTCCAGCTCGGCAATCGCGCGCCGTACGTTCGAGCCGGCGTTGCGCTCTCCGCCGCCGCCGGAACGCGAGATCAGCGCTATCTCGGTGAACGCCAGGGCGCGCTGCCAGGGATTCTCGAGACTTCCGGCCGCCGGCAGGGCCTGCTGCACCATGGCGTTCACAGACTGCCCGAGCCCGGCGCGCTGGTAGCGGCGGGCGGTGTTGGTCAGGATGCTCACTCGCGTCCACAGGTCGTCGATCACTAGCGTACGGTTGACTGCGCTTTGCAGCACCGCAAAGCTGTCCTCGCCTGCCTCAAAGCTGGCGTCGATGACTCGCTCGATAATCACGCCGCGATTCCAGTCGGAATTGAGCTCCCCGGCGAGCCGCAGCGCCGACTCCAGCAAGTCGTTGGCGGTCTCTATTTCGTCGTTGGCAATGTAGCGTCTTGCCATTTCGATCTTGATGTCGGCGCGCGCTTCCGCCGACCCGAGTGCTTCAGCCGTTCGCTCAAGGTGCTCGAGCACCGCAAGTGATTCCTCCCAGTACCCAGCCAGACTGTAGGCCTCGGCCACCCGGTTATACAACGCCAGACGCGAAAACAGATCATCGATCTGCTCCGCCGCCTGCAGCGAGAGATACAACGATGAGGACCGATCGCCGAAACCGCGAAATCGGAAGGCCGGGATATCAGACCGCGCCGGGGCCGGTGCGGAAGCACAGGCCAGCACTACGCTCAGCAGGCATGAGATCAGTAAGCTACGGAGAAACCATCGTCTTGTGCGCATTAACGCCTTGCGTTCTCACAGACCAAACAGAGCGTACCCACGCAGCCGCGGCGCGCTCACGTGAGCCCTATGTTACACCGGCTGCAGCAGCAGTCGCCCGTCCTGCATCACCAGCACAATCTGTCGAGGTTTGCCCAGACGTTCCACCGTCCGCGTGCTCAGCTCCACGGTGTTAGCTCGGCATTCATTTTTTAAATGTATCACACCGGCAACTCCCTCGGCCGCGCCGTTGGCAAACTCGTCAAGACTCCACCCGGCATATATCTCGACCGAATGCTCGGTTGTCATGAGCCCCCAATCAAAACCGTCGTTCGGATTGACCCCAATCGTGCGCTTATCGAATGGATAGTTGCCGTGTACGGTAAGTGGTTCGGTCCTGCGCATCGGGTCAGCCCTCCCAGGTGCTTGCGCGCCATACTAAGCGGTGGCCCGGCCTTCGTCAATAATGCACCGATTGACGCATCCGACTCCTGCGTATAAGCTACAAGACAATCAACGGCAACGTTTTGCCGGCGTGGCGAAATTGGTAGACGCACCAGACTCAAAATCTGGCGGGGTTCGCGCCCCGTGCCGGTTCGACTCCGGCCGCCGGCAATCCGCACATCGTTAACCTACATCGTCTCCCTACGATCTACACTTGTCCCTGGGAAGACTGCGACCGCGAGGGCCTGAAACCGATAATGGGCTGCGCTGCCCGCGAGGCATCCGGTTCAGGCCTGTTCGCGCCGTGCGATGCCACGCAGCAGACGGCCCAGGATATCCGAGCCGGTGATCACCCGTTTCTCGGCGCCCCAGTAGAGGATGATGTCATGGTCGATCACGTCATCCTGGGCGTGCTGGGGGTGCACCCGCAATCGCGGCAGAACAGTGCCGATCTTCGTTCCGGGGTCGCGGACGACAATCGGCCGGTGGCAATGGTGATACGGGCGCAGTGCACCCTGCGAGAAGAGGGCCTCGCGCAGGAAAGATGAGGCGTTTAGCGTCATCTGCGGCTCACCTTCGCAATCAATGAGCACGACCCATTTCTTGCCCGACGCGCCCAGCATGCGCAAGAAAGGATCGCCGGGCGAGGCGGAGATGGCGGGAAAGACCGGCTTTCCGTTCCGGAACTCCAGCGGCACGATGCTCTGCGGGTCTACCACCTCACCCTCTTCGGCAACCGCGACATCGTCAATGGCCAGGAAATTGAGACTGCCCGTTCCTTCCACTTTACCGATATCGGTTTCGGATGACCGAGAATGCAGCCGGATGAGCTCACGGAGGTCGGTTTCACGGAAGTAGCTGATCGCTTCAGGGCCGAGCACCCGGTCGAGAATCAGGGCCGTGGGCCTGGCGATCGGAAAAAGCAGCAGCTGGTAGAAGCGGATTACCGGAGCAAGCCGTGCCGATATCTGCAGCGCGCGGCGGGAGAAATAGGCCTGCGGCAGGATCTCGCCAACGATGGTAATCAGAACCGTTGAGAATGCGAACGCTGCGACTCCAGCTAGGACTGACTCCGAAAGCAGCGCCAGCAGCACATTCACCCCCACATTGGCCCACAGTATTGTCACCAACAGGAAGTTCGCATTCTCGCGCAGGCCCAATACGCGCCGGGCGTCAGGATCGCCCTTCTCAGCCTCCACTTCCAGACGTAGGCGACTGACGCTGAAGAACGCCAGGTTCAGACCTGAGAGCACGGCGGACTGCGAGATGCAAACGAGAATCCCAAACCAGATTAGTGTGTGCACGCTCGCTTCCCTTATGGCTCCACCGGCGCAGCAACGTCTATCTGAGCTATTGATCGAACCGGTGCATTACGATTGATATGCACTTCCAGTTCACTCCGGCTTTTCGGTCGTACTCCATCTCAGCTTACCTCAAAGAGTAACTCCGTTTCTGATACCCGGCAAGCTATTCGGTCGTCAGGCTTCGGCGGCAGTTGGCTGCACCCTTCTCAATCTGGAGCCTGCGGGACGCACCTCGGCAAGTACTTGGTTATGGTACTGTGGTACTGTAATTCTACTAGCGGAGAAACACGACTGATGCCCTACACACGCTCCCGTAACAGACCGCGGCGCATCGCCCTTTCGCTTATCCTCTGCCTGGCGCTCTCGGCACCCGCTCTGGCTGGTTGCTTCCCCGACACCAACCCGGACACCAACCCAGAGGACGCCCCGGCGGCCAACATCGAACCCGCCCCGGCGGCCAACAGCGAGCGTGGCTCGGCGCCTGGTGGCGACGCCGACCGAGATCCCGGCTCAGGAGAACCGGGCCCGGCGACACCGGCGTTCAATCTCAGCGAGGGCGTCGCCCGTCCTGACCTTGCTGAGCTCCCCAGCGAGCTGCAGAAATGGGTGCAGAACTCGCGGCAGATCATGCTCGGCCAGTCCCGCATCTTCGGCGATTACCGCTATATCCTCATGACCTACGGCGAAAAGCCCACCGGCGGCTATGACGTCACCATCACCGAGCTCGAGGAACACGACGACCGGTTGGAGGTATCGGTGGAGCTTACCGAGCCGGAAGACGATCAACCGGTCACTCAGGCACTGACCTACCCTTACGACCTGGTAGTCACCGAACCCACCGACCTGGAGGTTGAGTTTCGAAGCGCGGTCGACGAATGGCCGCACATTCCCATCCTGCGGGGAATCGACTATCTGCAGCCCATCGTCGCCGGGCGCGACGGCATTCAGGTGTTCGCCCCGGCGCCGGACAGCACGGTTTCCAGCCGCTTCCTGTTCCGCGGCATCTCCAACGTCTTCGAGGGTACGGTGAACTACCGGGTAGAGTCTGCCGGCGGCGATCTGCTGCTTGAGGAGTTCACCACCGGCGCCATGGGCGACTGGGGCTATTTCCGGGAGCTGGTGGAACTGCCGGTGGATGCTCCGGATGAGCTTGTGCTACGGGTCTTCTATTACAGTGCCAAGGACGGGTCCATCCGCAACGATTTCGTGATCCCGCTGCACCACCGGTAAGCCAAAGCCCGGGGAGAACACTGCCGCCTGTAACCCACTACGTCCAGCCACCAGCGCTGGGGTCGACGCCTGTGTTGCGCCACACTCAATATCCGGATTCCCGGCCGTCGTCGTCCGGATGCTCGTCGTACACGACCGTGCCGATCCCGAAGCGCAGCAGCACGCGCTCCAGCGCGCTGAGCTCCAAGATCTCGTTTCGAACGCGCACCGCTCGCGCCGGCTCGTCGGTGATGAGCCCATCTATGCCCAGGACAATGAGCGCTGCCATCGCCGCGGGGTCGTTCACGGTCCAGGCGTGTACTTCGATTCCCCGCGCTCGCGCCCGGCGGATGAGCGGCGGGGTGACGAACCGGCTGTTGACCGCCAGAAAGTCCACCGGGAGTCTGCCCAGATCGCCTACCGCCACCGCCGAGACAAACCCGACCTCGATCTCCGGCGCTACCCGTCGCACTTGTTCAACCGCCCGCCGGCTCAAGCTCATGATCACCACCTGGTCCTCCAAATCGCGCTCGCGCACCTCCCGCAGTACGTCTTCCGTAAGCAGCGGGTCAAAGCCGTAGTACTTCAGCTCGATCATGAACCGAATGCGGCCGGAACCCCGCTCCAAAAGCTCGTCGAGCGCGAGCAGCCGGCGCTCGGCCGGCGGAGTACCGTCGTCCGGGAACTGTATGATCGCGGCCAGATCATCACGCCGCAGCTGCTCCACGCGCCGCGGGTCCCGCGCCACCCGCATGAGATCCGCGTCGTGGACAACGACGAGGGTTCCGTCGCCGGCCCGCTGAACGTCAATCTCGGTGAGCTCGGCGCCGGCCGCTATGGCCGCCTCGAGCGCCGAGAGGGTATTCTCCGGCGCCGGGGGCGGGCCGGCGCGGTGGGCGGAAACCGCGACCGCGCGCACCTCCGGGGCCGCACGTACCAGAAGGGCGCCCGCGGAAAGCCCTATCAGAAACAGGGCGACGAGGACGACACCTGCGCGCCGGGGCCTTAGCCAGCGATAAGCTGCCCGCAACCTTCCGGACGGCAGCCGGCGGCGCGCCGCAGCGGGCGGCATAGAGGCACCGGGCGTGAGCTCGGCGGCAAAAGCCATGGAGTTCTTGCTCGTCCCGGCCGCTGTTGGTAGTGAGCTCTCAGCAAGCTCCTGCCGGTGCAGGATCGTGACGACTGCACACACGAACGAGTGGACGGCAATGGAAGCGACGGTGGATACCGAGACTGAGACAAGCCCGGCAAGCCCGGTTACCGCCACCACCGGGCGCACCCAGGGAGACAGCCTCATGGTGAAAAGAATCGCCTGCCGGGAGGCGAGGACCACCGTCAAGTCCAACAAGAGCCGGCCGATGACCCCAACAGCCAGCGAGAGCCCCACCAGCGCGACAGCCCGCCGTGAAGGCCCACGCGGTCGTGCCCAGCACGTCCGGAGCGCGCTCCAGGCGCTCACATCCCGCTCAAGCGCTATGGGTACCGCGAACAGACTGCGTCCTACCGGCACGGTCGCTACCGCGACCCACAGAAGCGTCCATAACCCAGCTATAACAATTGCTAGAGTCCACTCCGGGGGCCGCACAGCCAGGTAGTAGTTGATGTCGAAGCGGCCGAGGAGGGTGACGTAGACAGCCGCCAGTCCGGCAACGAGCGGCGCAGCGAGGAGTACGGCGCCGCCAACCGCCGCCAGGCAGAGTTGCGCGATGACTCGCGTGCGGGCAGCTATTTCCACCGCAGTGCGGAAGGGCGTAGCTCGGTGACCCTCGGCCCTATCGGTGATGATACGAGAAATCCCGGTATACCGTATCACTCCCGTTATCAGTGCGAACACCGCGGACAGCGCGAGCCATGCGGTTCCGGCCGGCGTTGTCGCGAACTCCAGAAGCTCAAGGTTGCCGACGACGCGGTCTCCACCCTGCAGGAACCCAGCTGACAGAAACGCGGAAGCCACAGGCGCCAGGACGAACACCGAGAGCGCTACGAACGAGAGATTCCATGCGAGCAGCGGCCGGCGTGCTTCCCACACCCCGCGCCACGCAGCGAGCAGTGGTGCCATGGGTAGTATTCTCCGCCGAAGCCGCGCCCAGCTTCAAGGGCGCAAGTTGCCTCGCAATGCGTCGGCCCGAGGCCCATGGCTAGGGCGTTCCGCCGGCGCATTCCGCTTACCTACTCTGTCGGGGCGAAATAAATCCTCATGTGGCGGATCATGTCGCGTTCGTGCCTGAGCACCGCCACCGCCCGGGGAGGACATCCCTGAGGATTTTAAGCCGTGCTGTCGTCAGTCACGCGTTCATCCGTGGGCGAACCACACAGCCGGGAAGCCCGCTTGCCGCTGAAGACGTCGGATCCTTCATTGCGCGCATCCTGGGCGCCGGCGGCGATACGTTCGACGGACAGAGCATCGAGCTGCGTTCACCGTCGCACCTCACCGAGCTCCACACCTAACCCGACGCGGAAACGGCCCGCCGCGGCGAGCGACCACGGTAACGGCAAATGGGGCGCTTTGGTTCCGACAGGTACGGTTGTTTCGATGCGTGAGATCGGCCGTGCATATCGTGCTTCCACCGCGGATGGCGCAGTGGTCAATCACCCGCTTGGCGCTGCTCGTACGCCTTGCGGGTCGCGCGCCGGGAAGCCTCCTCGCGCTCATCGAGTTGCCTGCCGTCGGAGATGGCACCGACCACGATATCGCGAATCTCCTCGGGCGAGTCGCTGATCGCGATGAGGTCCAGGTCTTCGGCTGAAATGGTCCCCTCGGCGAGCATGGTGTTGCGGACCCACTCGAGCAGCCCGTCCCAGTACTCTTTTCCGTAGAGCACGATCGGGAAGTGAGAGATCTTGCCGGTCTGGATGAGCGTGAGCGACTCGAAGAGCTCGTCCAGCGTTCCGAACCCACCCGGAAAAATGACGAACGCCTGGGCGTACTTAACCAGCATCGTCTTCCGCACGAAGAAGTAGCGGAAGTTGACGGCGGTATCCACGTACGAGTTGATCCCCTGCTCGAACGGTAACTCGATTCCGAGGCCGACAGAGACACCCCCTGCCTCACGAGCTCCCCGGTTGCCGGCCTCCATGATGCCCGGCCCGCCGCCGGTGATCACAACGAGGCCCGAAGCTGCCAGGAGCCGAGCGGTCTCGACGGCGGCGCGGTACCATGGATGGTCCGGGGCCGTTCGTGCCGATCCGAACACCGTCACCGCGGGGCCCAGGCCCGCCAAGCGGTCAAATCCTTCGACGAACTCTCCTTGTATGCGGAGCACTCGCCACGGGTCGGAGTCTGTGAAGACTGTCTGTTCGGGGGACTGCTTCTCGAAAAGCCGTTGATCTTCAGTCACCGTGTGCTGGTGCGGGTCCGCTCCTGATGGTGGTGTGTTTGCTTCCATGCGGCCATACTACATCGTTGCACTCGTCGCTGGAAGCGGCCAAGATGCTCACCGAACGGCGCCGGCGACTGTATACTGCACATAATCTTCGACATCCTTGAGATTGGATGCCAGAGCGGTGTCCGCATGTTCTGCTGCCACCGGAAGCAGGTGGAGAACTCCTCTCAGGCTGCCGGCTTCTCCTCGGGCGAAGATCGCACCAGCCGCTGTGGCGAAAGGTTCTCGCTGCAGCAGGAAATCGAGGATCACGTCGGAGTATAGAAACACCCTAATCATGCAGGTATTTTTCGCTTAGGTGCCGTCGCCTCAGGTCGTCCGTATTAACGTCTCGCTGTTCTGCCAGAGCTCCATAGAGCGACCGAGTAATCGGCGGCCAGTAATCCGGATCAGTGCTCGTGGCCGTGACGTCCTCAGCGGTCAGATTATTCAGAAACGACTCCACAAGCGTTGACACCGATGTGCTGTGAGCCGACGCGTAGGATTTAGCACGACTTACAACCGTGGGATCAACGACGAGAGTGAGTTTGGACTGCTTTGATGCTTTCACACGTGTAGTTCACCTCCTGATAGCACGTGTTTCAACACGTGCGCGCTAACACACCCAAACGAGCAAGGTCGCCTGTCGACAGTGTGCTCGGCGAAGCGCTGTCTACCGCCTCAAAGACGGCGGCCGGGCCATCGCCGTCTGCACCGTCGTATGCGGCGCCGCATGCGCTTCGCTCAGAACGGATTCAGAACGCGTATCCCGGGAAATCGGGAGAAATCCGCGTCGCGCGTTGCAACTATAGCATCATTCTCGAGAGCCAGTGCG
>PUPD01000036.1 GCA_003552985.1 Spirochaetaceae bacterium | reverse complement strand
CTGGTTGCGTCCCTCTTGCGCGAGGCTGTTACGCGAACCAACCGCCGACGGTTTCCTTGGGTGAAATACATTTGGGCTTCTGGGTAGATCCGACATATCAAACTCCTTCACCAAATATTGGGGGTTTATCCAAAAATCTGCAACAGATTATAGCACATCGCTACACGATAACAATGACAATAGACGGATTTCAGCAAAAACTCCCACGAATACGGCCCATACCGCCCGGCTGCGGAAGGCCGGAACCGGTTATGAACCGGTGATCTCCGCCAAGCTGCGTCGCACAACTTCGCGCAAGTTTTCGCTGAAGGTCTCGCCTTCCAGCTGTCGTAACGTTTCCTCGGTCTCCGCGGCTGTAACCTCCCCTTGCCGATACTGCGATAGTGCATTAAAAAGCACTTCGACTTCACGGTCAAGATTATCGCGGATGAACTCGGTGCTGATACCCCACAGCGTATCGCCCGGAACCACCACGAGCTCGGCTCCGTCCGGCAGCATGAACCGATTGCCCGGGAAAATCCAGTCGGGATCCGGTCCGAACTCGGCGCCCTCGGCGCCTTTCGGATGATCCAGTCGCCGGTACCCGTTATCCTCGGCAATGAGGTTGACCAGCGTCCAGACGTCTCCAACCGTAATCCCGATACCTTGCGGCCCAAGGATGAGCTCCTGCGTCTCCGGCTCCAGACCGATATCGCCCAACAGCTCTCGACGCTCATCGATCAGCTCCGGATCGAGCTCCACCGGCGGCTCGGGTTCCGGCTCGAGCTCAGGTTCCGGTTCAATCGCCACGTCCGGCTCAGGCTCAGGTTCCGGTTCAATCGCCACATCCGGCTCAGGCTCAGGTTCGGGCGGCTCATCCGGCTCTTCTTCAACCTCGGGATCCTCCGGCTCGCGTGCCGGCGGAACCGGATCCGGTTCGACGTCGTTCGGAACGTCCTCCGGAGGCGCTTCCTCAACCGGGCGAACCGTCTCGGCAACCCACTGCAACGGCCCGCGCAGCAAGCCCCCGAATGCGAGCGCTGCAAGCACCATCAGCAGCAGCGCAGCCGCGATTCCAACCGAACGCCACGGGAATCGGCTCGCAGTATAGGCCCTGCGCGGCTGCGCCCGCGGCGGCGTGTCCGGCACCGCGGTCCCGCTGCCGGTGCCGGCAGCCGTCTTCGCCTGCTCGCGCTCCTCATCGCTGCTGACACGTGTCGAATCGGCGGCGCGCTGTTGCGCGCCCCGCGCCTCGCGCGACTCCGACCCGGCTCCCGGCTGTCCGGAGGCCCGACGCTGTTCGCGCTCCTGCGCTACGCGCCGCTCCAGACGCTCGCGCGCCGTCAGCGGCCGACCGCTTGCGGTACGTTCGTCATCCGGGGCTTCCTGCTGAGCAACCCGCTCGCGCACGTCCTCCGGCAGGGTGACCGCCTGCTCGCGGTCAAGCTCATCGACCAGGCGCTCCAGGCGCCCGCGCTCCTGCCCGAACTCCCCCGGGCCGGGAACCCGTTGTTCGCTGATCCTCCGTTCGAGATCACGGGCGCGTTTTAGCCCGGTTGTGGTGGCCGGCTCCGGCGGCCGGTATAAGACCACCGGGAGGTCCGCACCAAGGTAGATATCGGCGACCACGCCCGGCAGGTAGAACGTCGCACGCTCATCAGCGTCTATCTCAAGATCGGCCGGCGGGGGAAGCTGCTTGAGCACCGTCTCATACCGCTTGCGATGCTGCGGCGTTGCGCTCTCGAACCCGAGCTGCGCAATGGCACGGACATTATGCACCGCCAAAGCCACACGCTCTCGCTCGAACTCGCTCACCTCGGCGCCCGCCGCCTGCCGGTAGGTCTTGAGCGTTTTGTCGAACTCGCTCTTGGCACCCGACTGTGCAGTGAGCGGCACGCGCAACTCCTCCAGAGCCTCGATCTGGGCGAGCGCCGCGTCGCTCAACCCGACACCCAGCCCGTTCGTCCGTGCCGGCCAGTAGTCGCGCACCAGTTCATCCAGGGCAGGCTGTCCCGCCCGGAGCCGGTGCGGCACACCGTCCAGCAACACGAGCTGTCGTCCACCCGGCAGCTGCAGGCCCTGATTCTCGAGCGTCAGGATCAGTTGAGTGCCGCGCCCCGAGCTGCGTTTGTCCGGCCGCGCCTTCACCCGGCCCTGCGTTCCGTGGAACGAAAACTGAAGCCCGGCACCGCCCGGCTTCAGGGCTTTGGGTGCGCGAACACTGAGCTCGCCGAGGTCAAGCCGGCCGTCGTCCCCACGGTCCTCGACTGAGGCCGTCAACGCGAGCTCACCGCCGTCGGTAAACAACTCGACCAGATTCTGCAAGTCGGCCGGCGAGTTACTGAGAACCCGAACTCGCTTGCCCTTGCGTGCCGCGCGCTTGAACAGACGGATCAGCCCCTCACTCGGCTCGTCGCTCACGATCACATCGATGTGGTCCGGATCATGCCCCCGCTCGGCGAGCTCGCGAAAGTATTCGGCCGGGAGGTCGACCGAAGCTACCTCGCCCCCGCCGTAGAGATACAGGTGTCCGTTGCGGACAAATAGGCCCGCTTCGTCGAGCGCATCGAGACTGTAGCGCAGCGTGTTGCGTACAAACTCCGACTTGATGGCATCGACGCGCTGTGGATAGTGCTGGTCGTGTACCTCGCGCGTCTTGAGGTCAAAGAGCTCGACGCGATCGAACAGGACCTTGATATTTCCGTTCTGGTAGAAGTAGACAAAACACCCGCTGTCTTCGAGCACATCACCGCTGTACTGTTGATAGCCCTTGGAGGGTATTTCAAGGTGCTTCAGAAAGCGCTTGAAACGTTCAACGGTTTTGGGGTCGCCAATGTAACGAAAATCCGATGTATGGGCGAGATCGAGATTGAGGGCTTCGTCCAGCGGGCTGCCGGTGACTCCGTCGGTTACTACGATTGAATAGACGAGCTCTTTCAAGTCGGCCGGCAGGTCTGAGGTGTTACCGATTCGCAGGAATGGACGGTACTCGGTCCCGTCCTTACCCAAATACAGGATGTAGCACTCAGCGTCAATTCGGAAGACTCTAGCTTGTGGCTGCGTCGAAAAATCCCCCACGGGCTCCCCCACGGACATCATCGTATTTTATAATTCTATAGATTCGTGCTACGCTCTACAAGTGAGAACAGTGCAATATAGGGGAATCGGGCGATGATTTTGTGTGAACAGTCGCGACGAAAGCTTATTCCGATCGCCAGCGGCAAGGGCGGCGTGGGTAAGTCAATGCTCACGGCCAACCTCGGCATCCTGCTCGCCGCGTACGGAAAACGCACCGTCGTGGCGGATCTGGACCTGGGGGGCTCGAATCTGCACACCTATCTCGGGCTCAAGAACACGAGGCTCGGGATCGGCAATTACCTGAACCAGAAGGAGCTGACCTTCGACCGCATCCTCCAGGATACCGACCACCCCAACCTGTGGTTCGTGCCCGGTGACGTGCTCGTCGCCGGCTCCGCCGGCATAATGGTTTCGCAGCGCCGCACACTCATCCGCAACCTCGAGAAGCTCGATGTCGATTTCGTGCTCATGGACCTCGGCTCCGGGACGCACCAGAACGTGATGGATTTCTTCCTGGCCTCCAACTGCGGTGTGCTGGTAACCAACCCACAGTCGCCGTCTGTACTCAACGCCTATGGGTTCCTGAAGAACGCGGTATTTCGAGAGCTGCAACGCCGGTTCGCAAACGAGAAGCGAATCGCGGAGTACCTGAAATCGGTTCAAAACGATTCCACGCCGAACGCCACACCGAAGCTCACCGAGATAACTCAGCGGATTGCGAAGTACGGTAAGACCTACGGCGCGCGCGCGGAAGAAGTGGTTCGGAACATACGGCCGTTCCTCGTGGTCAATATGTTGCGCAACCCCGAGGAGTTCACGATTATCAACGGACTGCGCGAGCTTACCAGTCGCAACCTCGCTCTCGACCTTGGTTGCCTCGGCACCTTGTTTCATGACGAGCGCGTGGTCCGCTCGTTGCGCGAACAGAAACCGTTCATCGAAGCTGCCGAAGACTCGTTCATGGCGGCGCAGCTGAACCGTATCGCACAGAAGCTGGTGCAATCTCCGCGGTTTCCCGAGATGCCGCTCAGTCTCGACGAGTATTCAGACTCGTTCGAGCTGGCACAGATTGAGCTCGCCAACGACTTTGAGCGTCGCGCGGGCGAGCCGATCGAAGACGAGGCCTCAGTCGGCGGAGACGTCTCAATGCCGGAAGGCATCAGCGACAGCGATCTGGTCGCCCTGATCTCGGCACAGAAACAGGAGATCGAGGATCTAAAGACCACAATTCGCAATCTCACTCTCGGATCGCAGCAGCGTTAGACTCTGGTCAGAGAGCAATGGGCCCGCACCGCTGCAACGCAGTGCGGGCCGCCGCAGCAAAGCCGGCCTTAGTAGAAGATCGTCCCGACCGGACCGATCGGCAGACCGAACAGGAACCAGATCACCAATAGGATCGTCCACCCGACCAGGAACACGATCGAGTACGGAATCATCGTCGCGATCAGGGTGCCGATGCCGACGTTCTTATCCCATTTCTGGGCAAACGCGATGATGATCGCAAAGTATGGCATCAGGGGCGTAATTATGTTGGTCACCGAATCGCCGATACGATACGCCATCTGCGCGAACTCAGGGCTGTAGCCGAGCTGCATCAGCATCGGCACGAACACCGGCGCCATGATCGCCCACTTGGCTGAGGCGCTGCCGATGAAGAAGTTGACGAAGCCGGCAACGATTATGAAGACGAGGATCAACGGCAACCCAGTGAAATCGATTGCCTGTAGAAAATCTGCGCCCGCCACGGCGAGTATAGTTCCGAGGTTGGACCAGTTGAAGTAGGCGACGAACTGTCCGGCGGCGAAGGCGAGTGCCACGTAGCCGCCCATGTCGGCCATGGTGCTCGTCACAAAGCGCGCCACATCGTTGCTGCTTTTGATCGAGCCCGAAGCGTAGCCGTAGCACAACCCCGGAATCACGAAGAACACCGCGATCAACGGTACCATCCCGGCGACAAACGGCGTCGCCGCCCCAATCAACTCGCCTTCTTCCCCTCGGAGAATAGCGTTCTCGGGAACGGTCATGAGCAGAACTACAGCCAGGAATGCTAGAAATCCCAACAACGCCGCGCGCAATCCGCGTCGCTCCTCGGCGCTGAGCGCTTCTACCTCCTCACGGTATTCGCCGGTGTACTCACCGAACCGCGGCGCCACTATGCGCTCGGTGACCCAGGTGCCCAGGAACGTGACTACTACGGTTGAGGCGATCATGAAATAGAGGTTCACCGAAGGGTCGACCGTGTACTCGGGGTTGATGATCTGCGCCGCTTCCTGAGTCAGACCGGCCAGAAGTGGGTCCAGTGACGATAACACCAGGTTGGCGCTGAAGCCTCCCGACACACCTGCGAACGCTGCGGCCAGGCCGACCAATGGGTGGCGCCCCTTGGCGGCGAATACGATCGCGCCCAGCGGGACCAGGACAACATAAGCGGCGTCACTGGCTACGTTGGACATAATACCCGCAAACACCACCACCGCGGTGATGTACCGGTCCGGTGCGCCGAGGACGGTCTTCTTGAGCAGCGCTTTGATAAGTCCGCCCTTGTCGGCAACCCCGACGCCCAACATCGCGACCAGGACGACACCAAGCGGAGCGAAGCCGGTGAAGTTGGATACCGCCTCACCGAATATTCGCTGAATGCCGTCACGCGGCAAGAATAAAGAACAGAATGATTGGGTGAGGCAGCCGATTACCGGTGCGCTCGACGCGGTTGAGCAACCGCGTGGACACGCGGGCTACCGCACCCGTGCGATCTGTGTGCTCAGACATGAGATTCTCCGTTTGACCTCGATGGATTTCCTTCGATGCGTCGCATCGAACCCTTAACGGGCACCCTACGGCTGGCAAGTTTTGTTCCAATCAATTTGCTCTGTTTCCTTCGGTTCAGCGCCCCCGGTAGGGGTGGACGCTTTGGCACACCATGCACGGAATTGCGCAGCACGCAACGTGATGCAGCAGAGATTTGCACGGGCGCGATCGCACGGCGCCCGGCGGCCTCGCTTAACCCGTCATCGCATCAATTGACAAAAAAACTTGACAGCTTGCCGGATTGCGGACAAAATAAAATATGTTTTACGATAAGAACAGGCGTTCATATAGTAAAACAACAAACCTTAACAGCGATCCGCGATGCTTGACACAGGCAACACGGCGCAGTAATCTGAAGCGCTTAAGGTGGGGCAATGAGAGCCCGGGAAAGCACTCAATAGTGAAAGACATTCCGCGACCTGCCGCCTATCAGCACTCCTCCCGACAGTTTAGCTTACAAACGGCAGTCGCGCGCGCAGCAGTAAGCTTGCCGCCCTCCACGACGCAAGAACACTACAAGGACCCGATACTTCACCATACTCCATAGAGAGAGACAGAAGGAGGTGCGCGCCGACATTACCGATGGATAGTTTCGACAAAGGCAGGGAAAGCAAAATCCTGATGAAGCAACAGGTGTAAACAGTGTGTTTCATTGAAACGAGAATCAATACCTTAAAGGGGGTGTTCTAATGAATAGGAAGTTATTGGTTTTGGCTCTGGTGGCGCTCTTCGCGAGTGCCGGAGTCGTGTTTGCTGGGGGCGGGGCCGAGGCGCCGCCGGATGACGCCGTACTCGACCGGGCGATCGAAGCAAGCCTCGCATCCG
>PUPD01000164.1 GCA_003552985.1 Spirochaetaceae bacterium | reverse complement strand
CGTCCTCCGGCAGCTTGGATACCGGCAGCTTATCGCCCCGGCCGGCAATGATTTCACCGGTAACTTCGCGGACGAACTTGGGCGCGTCTTTGGAAACCGGTTCCACCATGCTGATTGTGCTCGAGGCACTCTTGGGATACTCAACTTGGTGGACGCTTGCAAGGGCGCGCTCCACGGTGGCGATGTTCTTGTCGACGATGTCCTGCCCTTTGGTGCCGTAGGTTTTCTGAATCGCGTTCTTAATCAGCGCGACAGCTTCGTCCTCCGGCAGAATACCGGAGATCTTGAAGAATGCGGTCTGCATGATCACGTTGATACGACTGCCCATGCCCATCTCTTCAGCGATCTTCAATGCATCGATCACGTAGAACTGCAGCTTCTTGTCGATGATCTGCTTCTGCACCTCAACAGGCAGGTGATCCCAGACTTCGTCCGGACCGAACGGTGCCGCCAGCAGGAACACGCCGCCGTCTACGACCTTGCTGAGCATGTCGAGTTTTTCGAGGAACGAGAACTTGTGACACGCGAGAAAGTTTGCCTTGTTGATCAGGTACGTGGACTTGATCGGGTCTTTCCCGAAGCGCAGGTGGCTGACCGTGGTAGCCCCCGATTTCTTGGAGTCATACACGAAATAGCCCTGGGCGTAGTTGTCCGTGGCCTCTCCGATGATTATGATCGAGTTCTTGTTGGCTCCTACGGTGCCGTCCGCGCCAAGCCCGTAGAACAGCATGCGGTGCACGGTGTCAGGCTCGGTCGAGAAGGAAGGATCGTACGGCAGCGAAGTCTGCGTGACATCGTCGTTGATGCCGACCGTGAAGTGGTTCTTAGGCTTGTCGGCGGCAAGGTTATCAAACACGGCCTTGCACATCGCCGGAGTGAACTCGCACGACCCGAGTCCGTAGCGTCCGCCGACGATCTTTGGAGCTGTGCTGAACGGTGCGGTGCCGGCCCCTAAAGCCTCGGAGACTGTGGACCACACGTCCTCGTACAGCGGCTCGCCGAGCGCCCCCGGCTCCTTGGTGCGGTCGAGCGCAGCGACGGCCTTCACGGTCTTGGGAAGCGCCTCAAGCAGGGCTTTGGTGTCGAACGGCCGGAAGAGCCGCACCTTGATCATGCCGACCTTCTCACCCTGGCTGACGAGATGCTGAACCGTCTCCTCCATGGTCTCGGCGGCGGAGCCCATCAGAATCGCCACACGCTCGGCATCCGGCGCGCCGACGTAATCGAAAAGTTTGTACTGCCGTCCGGTGAGCGATGCGAACTCATCCATGGTCTTCTGCACGATACCCGGGGTCGCGTTGTAGTATTTGTTGACCGTCTCCCGTGCAGCGAAGAACACATCCGGATTCTGGCTTGTGCCGCGAATCGACGGGTTCTCAGGGTTGAGCGCTCGCTTCCTGTGTGCGTGTACATGCTCGCTCTTAATGAGCTTACGCATGACCTCGTAGGGCACCTCTTCGATCTTCTGTACCTCGTGCGAGCTACGGAAGCCGTCGAAAAAGTGGATGAACGGTACTCGTGACTCGAGCGTCGCCGCCTGGGCGATCAGGCCCATGTCCATGGTTTCCTGAATGGAGTTGGACGACAACAGGCCGAAGCCCGTTGCCCGGGCGGCCATCACATCGCTGTGGTCGCCGAAAATACTCAAGGCCTGGGCCGATACGGCACGCGCGGCGATGTGAAACACGGTGGGCGTCAGCTCGCCGGCGATCTTGTACATGTTCGGAATCATCAGCAGGAGTCCCTGTGACGATGTGAAGGTGGTGGTCAACGCGCCGGTGGTAAGGGCGCCGTGCACCGAACCGGCTGCGCCTGCTTCCGACTGCATCTCCACCACGTGAGGAACCGTTCCCCAGATATTGGGTCGCTTCTCGGCCGAGTACTGATCCGACAGCTCCCCCATGGGTGAGGAGGGGGTAATAGGATAGATTGCAATGACCTCGTTGGTGGCGTGCGCCACGTGAGCAACCGCGGTATTGCCGTCTACTACTACCATATTTTTGTCTGACATAGTGTCTTATCGCTCCTTAAAAGATTTGGACGGTTTCATCAAGCACTATCCGCAGACCTGCGACAGAGATGACGAAAATCCTTTAGACGTGTGGCTCCACTATAACCGGTGAACGCCAAAAACGCAACCTTTTGATACCGATAATAGGATACTTATTCGATTCGGTTCGGTTTGTGTGCGGCTGGTTCGGTTTGTGTGCGGTCGCTCAGTCGTACAACAAGCGCAGGTGTTCCAGGCGTGCGAAGGCGTAAAGAAGCCGCTCGCCGACCGTCGTCCCGGGGAGCGGTCTCAGCTCGATCTGCCCCGGAGGCGCGAAGCGCCGGGCAGCGCCGGCCTCGGTATCGAACTCGCCGTCGGGTTGGGGCCCCGGATTCTCGAATGACTCGAGCACGGTCACGATACCGCGAGCAACCGACTCGAGCCCGAACCAGGAGGAGAGCAGCGCGGTGCGCGGTTCGTCGGCCCTCGGCGGCTCGGCTTGCGGCAGTTCGTCGAGCTTCTCCACCAGTGTCCGGTTGAGACCGCGCAGCTCGCGCCGGTAACCGTGATCGCCGTCGGCCTCCTTCACAAGCCGGTATTGGTGCAGCGGCGCGAGATAGCTGAACTCAGCGGTAGCGGCGGTAAGCAGTTGGGTGAGCTCATGCTCGAGTTTCCCGCTGACGGCACCGGGCAGCGCCGCGGCGATGGTCTCGAACCGTTGTTGGTAGGTCTGCGCGGTGCGGGCGTGGAGCTCCGGATTGCGTCGTGAGCTCCAGGGTACGCGAACCTCCTCGTAGAAGTGGTGCGGGAAGCCGTCGAACAGCTGCCCGGTTGCCTGCAATACATCGAGGCGGCGAGCGAACAGCGCGACCCTGTGCGTTAGCGGCGTGATGAACTGATATCCGAACCCTTCCTGAACCGAGCTGGACACAATCAGGTCCGACCCGGCGATTAACTCGTCGAACTGTAAACCGGCTTTCTGAAGGTTGTCGCCGACTCCCCAGAGGCCGGTCACCAGACCTTCGCGGTACGCGGTTTTCACCAGCTGCGAGTAGCGACGCTCGGGTTCTGAGACGCCCGGGAGCGTGATTACCAGATTGTGTGCAGTCTGCGCCACGCGGTTGAGGAGCAGCGCTTCGAACGCGTTCTTTCGGCGAATCGTGCGAACCGGATAGATTGCTGTCGGCAGGTGCGGGTCAAACTGACCATCGGATCCTCCAAATGCTGAGGCAAGCGCTACTCTGATTGCGGTTCGGTCGATATTCGTTCGCAGATCCGCGCGCACCGGAGCCGGATTGTGAAGCGTCCAGACCAGCGAGGGTGGAACGCCGGCGGCGAGCAGGAGGCGGTGATCCCGGGCGTTGATCGTCAAGTAGCGCACGTTGCAGCTCTGAGGATACGGATCGCGCGTCAGGCACCGCCGTAGCAGCTCGAGATTATGGTAGCGCCCGCATTCAGGGAAATCATGAATCTGCAGCAACACACGCTGGTCGGGATAGCGTTCGATCACCTCCAACAGTGCCTCTGTGAACAGCGGATTCTTACCGAGGTGGTAGTTGTGAACCCACCACACAGCGCCTTCGCGGCGGAGCTCCGCAAGCGCGGCGCGGACACTGCTCTCCTGTGCCGAGTCCCGGCAGCCGGAGTTGTAATCGAGCTCCGGCACAACTCGGATCTCAAGCCGCCCCGACTGAAGCTCCGGCGCAAACCGCGCTCTGAAGGTTTCGAGCCCTTCATCCGAGCCGGTTGCCAGGGCGACTCGGTCCATCCACGGCGCGTGGTGAAACAGCGCGGTGAGGTCATCTCTGATTACGCTGGTCACCCCTCCCGGCTTGAGATGGTAGTGCATAATGACGATTGAATTCGCGGCGTGCGGCATGCGCCAAGTATTGGGGGAACCGCCGCGGGCATGCAACCCCCGGAGCCGCGTGCCTCACCCGGTCCGGCCCGGTTGAACCCCGCGGTCTGCTCGGCGTACAGTGAGCAGTTATGAACGCACGAATAACCAAGCTGTGGACGGAAATATACGGTGATCAAGTCTCGCAACAGACGAGGACAGAGCTGGAAGTGCTGCTTGAACACTACCGCGAGCTGCTGACCCCGCCGCCGAGCTGCACCGCGGAGTCTGCTTCAGGAGCTGCACGGCCGGCGATCTGGCTGGATCATCGTGATGCGGTAATGATCGCTTACGGCGATCACCTCAAAGGGCCGGACTGCCCGCCGTTGCAGTTTCTGCACCGCTTTCTGGCGGATGAGCTTGAGGGCACAGTCTCAGGGGTTCATGTCCTGCCGTTCTCGCCGTACTCATCCGACGATGGGTTCTCGGTTATCGACTATCGTCGGATCGATCCTGCGCTCGGAACCTGGGATGATATCGAACGTCTGGCGACCGACTTCATCCTCATGGTTGACCTTGTGCTCAACCACTGCTCAGCGCAGAGCGAATGGTTTCAAGCGTTCCTGCGCGATGAGCCGCCGTATGACGAGTTTTTCATTACCGTTCCGGAAGGGACCGACACCTCGACAGTCGTCCGTCCGCGAGCGCTCCCGCTCCTGACTCAGTTCGAGACCGCTCACGGGCCTGAGCTGGTCTGGACCACGTTCAGCGCCGACCAGGTGGATCTCAATTACGCCAATCCACGGGTCCTGCTGGAGATGCTTGATATCCTACTGCTGTACCTGCAGCGGGGGGCGCAGATCGTACGGTTGGACGCGATCGCCTATCTGTGGAAGGAGCTCGGGACCCCGTGCATTCATCATCCTAAGACACACGCGGTGGTACAGCTGATTCGGGCGGTGCTGGACGAGCTGGCCCCATGGGCGCTCATCATCACCGAAACCAACGTACCGCACGAGGAGAACCTCAGCTATTTCGGCGACGGTCGCAACGAAGCCCATATGGTTTATAACTTCTCTCTGCCGCCGCTGACGCTCGACGCATTCGTGCAGGAAGACGCGAAGTGTCTGACCGAATGGGCCGCAACCTTGCCGAGGCAACAGACCGATACCGCATTCTTCAACTTTCTTGCCTCCCACGACGGAGTCGGCGTTCAGCCCGCGCGCGGTATCCTCTCTGACGAACGCCTGCGGACCTTGATCGCCACCGTGCAGGCCCGCAGCGGGCTGGTGTCGTACAAGGCAACACCGCGGGGCGAGGTTCCGTATGAGCTTAACGTCAGCTATCTCAGCGCGGTCGCCGATCCGAATCTGCCGGCGGAACAGCGGGCGGCTGCCTTTCTGTGTTCGCAGGCCATCATGCTGGCGCTCGCGGGCGTGCCCGGAATCTATCTTCACAGCTTCATCGGGTCGCAAAACTGGGCGGCGGGTGTCGCCGAGACCGGTCACAACCGAGCGATCAACCGCGCCAAGCCGAACTACGATACCGTCGTTGACGAGCTCGGGACCGAGGGAACGTTGCGGGCGTTGGTGTTTGAGGGCTACAAGGCGCTGTTGCGCGCGCGTGCGGCTCACGCCGCCCTGGCCCCCATCGCCGAACAGGAGGTCCTGGGCGGCGATGGTGCGGTGTTTGCGGTACTTCGCTCCGACGGTCGCGAAGCGGTATTATGTCTGCACAACGTCAGCCCCGACTCGGCGGTCATAACGCTTGCCGAGAACACGCTCGAGCTCGGCGACGACCGTACATTCCGCGAGTTGATCTCGAACGACGTTCTCTATCCGACCCGGGAAAGTGGCAACCGCCTCTCAATAGGCCTCGGCCCCTACGAGATCCTCTGGCTTGCATACACCCAAGCGTAGACCGGCCGGCGTGACTTTTGCCTATGGCGCGTCCGGGTCGGGGCACGCCCCGGCATCTTCCTCGCGGCCGAAGAGCGCTTTCACAAGGTAGAGCAGCTTGTTCTCTAGGATGTGAAAAGAGAAGTACCGGCAGCCGAGCGCGTAGTTGAAATCCACCATCTGCCGCCGGTATTCATCGTCGTCGAGTACCCGTTTTACCTTAGCGATCGTATCGTCTGATACGAAGTTGTCGATTTCGATGACGCGAAACCCCTTCGGCTTGATGTCGTAGCTGTAGATCGAGTAGTTGTTGACGACAATCGGCTTGCGGAAGTAGATCGTCTCCAGGAAGGCGTTGCCGAACCCTTCGAACAGCGACGGGTAGGTGACGAGGTCCGCATAAGGATAGACGTCCTGCAACGAGTAGATCTTGCGCCCATCAGTGGTACGCCCGCGCTTGTCGCCGATGATGTCGTCCACAAAGCGGGTGCTGATCCCGAACAGCTCGGCGTATTCGCGCACGCGCTCCTGGTACTCGTAGCCTTCATCGCCGGAGGCGTGCGATATCACGAGCGTCGCTTTGCGACCGAGCCGGGCGACGAGCTCGACGGCGTGTTCAATGCCCTTGCGCTGTACCACTCGCGTAGGCTGCAGAATCAAGAGCTCATCGTTGTCGATGCCGAGGGCGGTGCGGACATCGGCGGTGTATTCGTCCGGCGGCCGGGGCGGCTCCTCGAAGCGCATCACGTTTGGAATGAGCGTTGCGCCGATGCCGGTGCGAAGTGCCAACTGGTTTTGGGCTGAGGAGTTGATCACCACATGTGTGATCGAAGGCAGGTGCGGTGGATAGCAGCCGTTGAGAATGTCCCACACACCGTTACTCAGAAACCGTTTCCGCTCCCAGAAGAAATCGTGGTGGTGTGCGATCGTGGTAATGCCGGTTTCGGCGATGTACTCGGTCAACGCCATCCCGAACGGAAGGTTGAGCGGAATTGTGATCGCATTTTGCGGCAGAAGCAGGTCTATCTCGAAGCGGCGAACAAACTCTTCGAGCACGTCCTTGAACCGGTCGCG
>PUPD01000269.1 GCA_003552985.1 Spirochaetaceae bacterium | reverse complement strand
TTGACAACGTCCTGCTCCATTTTGCGCCCGTACACCATGTACAATCCAGCGTAGACGAGCGCGCCTACAATCACGATAATTGTAGTCATGCTTCCCTCCTTCCGTCTCGCTTCTGAGAAACCTGGATATGGCCTTGTGAAAAAGATCCTCAAGAAAGACTGAGGTTCCTAACAAAATGGTAGACCCAGATCCCGGGCCCGTCAATTCTGAGAAACCACGACAGAGGAATTATTCGTGATCGGAAGCACAACAGAGGAGGGACTATGGCTTCGCGGGTTCCGCCACCAGATTCATGAACCACTCGTTGAGAGTTTTGACCACCGGCTTCACTTCAGCCGGCCGCGGTATCAGAAAGACAAACAGCCGGTCGCGTTCGGGAACGAGCGCAACATGCCGCAACGGCCCAGGATGCTCACCGAGCTGCTTACGGCAGTATTCAAGCTGCTCTTTTACCCAGGCATTTGCGTAGTACAGAAAGAAGGTTCGCCCACCCCAGTCCAGCCGTTCGCATTCGAGCCGCTCGGCATTGTCGATCTTTGCACCGCCGAACCCCGAGTACGATTTATCGATGAGGTGGCCCTCCTCAAGCGCCCCTGAGGCCCGGGGCGTCAGGTGAAACGAGAGAAACAGCCGGTCGAAGCGCCGTGTCAGGCGTGAGAAGGGATACCACAGCCACGATTGCCGCGGCAGCAAGGTCAGCGTTGCATCCACCTGCTTGACATAGCGGTTCTTATGCGGGATGAAGTTGGCATGGTACCCGGTAAGCCCGCCGATATTGGTAAACTGCTGATCTTTCGGCCGTAGCACCTCGGTAATCGCGCCGAAGGTGGCACGTGTAATCCGCCGATTGCGCCGCCGGCCCCAGCTGTAGCCGAGGGTGAGGAGAATCGTAGCCGCAATGAACAAATAGAATACCGGCTGTTCGGTAACCGCTGTCCCGCCTAACACCGTCTGCTCCTAGTAAAACGCCTTGGTGACGTCAAACTGCATCCGATATGCGCTGTCCCGGTTTGCACCCTGCAGCGGCACGCGCGAGACAAGAATATCATTCACGCCGTTAGGAAACAACTCCTGTTCGACTTCGTCGGCAGTTGCAGCCAACCGATCTTCGTATTTGTTGTTGAACGCGGCGCGCAGCGGGAGCTGTAGATCCTTCAGTCCGGCAATAATGCGCTGCGACTCACGCAGGGATAGGTAATCAGGATTGAACACCACTGCAACGCTGTTTTCCGGACCCTTCAGTACCTTGTACACATTGACGTAGCGTTGCCAGATCTCGTTGAGCTTCTTCATCACCCCGTCGTCTTTTTCCTCGTAGGGCAGCGTGTAGCCTTTCTCATTGTACTTACCGGTGATATTGTGCACGGTATACCGCTTCTCGAGAATCTGCCGCCGAATCCGGCGCAGTCTATCCACCCAGGTGATCGAGATGTTCGGCAACGCCAGAATTCGCAGGGTCAGCCCGGTCGGGGGTGTATCAAAGACAATGAAATCAAACCCGGTCTCGCGGCGCAGGATCTCTTCCATAATCGTTAGCGAAGCGTACTCCTCAACCCCCGGCGAGTACCGCAGGACCTTGAAGTACATGTCGAAGTTGAACGCCCGCGTATAGCTGTAGACCTCGGTTAGCACGTCGATGTTCTGCTCGATGTAGGCTGCCGCTGCTTTCTCCAGGTCGGCTTCCTGCAGATAGAGCCGGCGCGTGAACCGTTTCTTGGAGTGGGTCACCTTCGTCGCGAAGATATCGCCCACGTTGTGTGCCGGGTCCAACGAGACCAGTAGCACCTTCAACCCCTTCTCCGACAACTGCCACGCGCAGGTGGCCGCAAGGGTAGACTTCCCCACCCCGCCTTTCCCAGTGAAGAACAGTGTTTTCATTGGTTCTCTCTCACAAGATGACGATAACTCAGGTAACGTCCAGGCAGCCTGCGAGCTCGGCCAAGGCGTCCGAGGCGGACTCGGCGCGCCGGTTTACGACCTTGATCTCATGCTCTAGGTAAGGGAGAAGCTCCGCCGAGATAAACGACGGCGGAGCCGGTACTCCCGCAAACGAACCCATCAGCAGAAGGACGAACATGTTCTCCAGCTCGCGCACTTCACACTCCGTCATGCCCACCGCGCGATTGCGGTGCGCCTGATCCATTGTCGTGAAGAATCCCTTGACGGCCCGGAGGGCACGCCGTATGCCTCTTGTCTGTTCGCCTTCGCCTCTCATGCATCAGACTCCTAAGCCGTCCGTACGCCTACTCCTGCTGCGGCTCGAACCCAGCCGCCGGCAGATTGCGCGTTTTGAAGAAATCGATGATGAACACGAAGTTGATAATCAACATCGCGGCAACGATAAACGCAACCGTACCACCGGTAGCAGCATCAGCCGCCCAGGTTACCGGGATCACTACCGCCAGATACCAGATCATTGCGGCGGTAACCGTGATCCAGAGCAACATCGCCGGTACGAATGCGTAGGTGGCTTTGGTCTTCAGCCGCTTTGACACCCATGCCGTCCCGGTCAGCAATGCAATCGCCGCGATCAGCTGGTTAGCACTGCCGAACGACGGCCACAACAGCGCCTGCGTGCCGCTCCAGCCGAGCCAGATTCCGATACCAGCCGGAATAATTGAAGCGATCCAGCGGTTGGTCAGGAACCGATACGCCCCTTCGGCACGACTCTTCAACGGCGCAAGAATCTCCACCAGACAGTAGCGTCCCAACCGGTTGGTGCTGTCCAGAGTCGTCAACGCGAACGAGGACACCCACATACCGGCGATAATCCGCAGGAATGCAGCCGGGATGAAACCGAGCCAGGTGTCACCGATCATGGCGGCCCAGGTTTCAGAGAACATCGCCGCGCCCGGATAGGTAGCAGCCTGCGCCGGTGTATACTCGGTAGCCCAGCCGGCAACCGTAAGCGTCTGACCGGCTTCGGTCATGACAGCCATGCCCCAGCCCGCCACCGCGATAACGACGATGGTCGAGAGGAAGCCTTCAACCAGCATGACGCCGTAGCCGATCGGCAGCCCGGCCTTCTCGCTGTCAAGCTGCTTAGATGTAGTTCCGGAGGCTACCAGCGAGTGAAACCCGGAGAGCGAGCCGCAGGCGATGATCAGCGGGATGACCGGCCAGAACGGCGTCGGCTGACCCGCGGTCACTATCGGGGAGAAGGTTGTGAATGCCGGAGCGGTAAAACCACCGAACGCGAAGATGGCACCGAGCCCCCCGAGTACGAGCCCGGCGTACAGCAGCCATGCGTTCAGATAATCACGCGGCTGCAGCAGCACCTGTACCGGTATAGCGGCTGCCACAATGATATAGAAGAACATCAGCAGGAACCAGGTATTGCGGCTGAAATCCAGCGGAAAGGTATGGCCGAGATAGATCACGAGCACCAGCATCGCGATTCCAATGAGCGAGCTCACCTGGAACGGCAGATTGGTGCGGTACATCAGTACGCCGAGGATTACCGCAGCAACCAGCAGATAGGTAGCAGCGGCCGGAATGGCCGGGTTGGCCAGGAACATGCCGCCGAGAACCGCCGCGAACGCTGCAACCACCAGCACCAACAGGAAGAACACCAGAATATAGAACAGATACCCCGTGCGTTTGGTGATCAGGTCCGAAGCAACGAACTGCACCGACTTCCCGTCGTAGCGTACCGAAGCCATGACCGAAAGATAGTCATGGACCGCGCCGATGAAGATGTTTCCGAACCATACCCACGCCAGGGCCGGCACCCAGCCCCAGGCCATAGCAAGCACCGGTCCAACGATCGGTGCCGCACCTGCGACCGACGCAAAATGGTGACCGAACAACACCGACGTGCGCGCCGGAACGTAGTCAACGCCGTCGTATAGGCGATGAGCCGGCGTGCGGATGCTGTTGTCGGCTTTTACAACCTCGGTCTCCATCTTGCGCCCGTAGACGAAGTAGAGTGCCCCGTAGACGAGCGCCCCTACAATCACGATCATCGTAGTCATACTCCCCCCTTCCTTTTTTTGTGGAGTGATATCCCTCAGTCCCATGACCACGGCCTCCGAATGAAGCTCGAGGCCCGCCTTATAATAAATCCGATTTCTTACTACGTCAATAAAGAGTTAGTCGTAACGATATTGTGATAGCAATTGAGACAAGGGGTATAGGCAGTTGGCGTGACTACCATCGCTGTCACTCCGGCTACTGCGGCTCAGGAAGATCCCACTCGATGAGAACTCCGCCGGTGCCGGTGGTCCGTGTCATTGGACGGTCAAGCAGCGCCTCTCGTTCATCCGCGCCCGCCACGTAAGGGCTCTGCACCATAGTGCTTTCGGCTTCGTCCGGCGGGGCGCTCGGTTCGGTACGCCCGTCGGAGCTACTGCCCTCGCCTCCACCAACGGTCACCCACCTGCCGGCCCGGTTGAGGAGCTGAACTCGGCCCTGATGCACCCGCAGTGAGAATCCGTCGAATGTGAACGACGTTCCGCGGACCGCCGCGGTGGACACCGGGCTGTTTAGGCGAAACTCCGTCTGCACGCCCTCCACCGCCTGAACCTCGGCGCGAACGCGCCCGACCTGTAAATGAAGCTCACTGCGCTCGAGCCCCGCATCGTGCATGAGCTCGTCGATACGCATGCGGGTAAGCTGCTCGATATCCAGCACTGCGCTGCCCGCCCGGAGCACCGCACTGGAACTGAAACCGGTTGAAATGGTGGCACCGAGCGGAACGGTCTGTCCGCTAGACGCACGGCGCCAGGCTTCGCCCGGCTCGCGAACCTCAACGCGGCCGGTAGTTTCCAAAACAGTCACAACCGGCTGACCCAACAGGGGCGCGGTCCAAAACACGGCGAGGAAGAATGCGATCGCAATTCGCGCTTTCATCGTAGCAGCCCCCTTGCACTAGTAGCCGATCGAAACCTCGAGCCGGCCTCGATACCACGGATCGCTATCGGTAAACAACTCCCCGTTTGGGAAGAATACGCCGTTCGTGAACGCGAATCCGAGCTCTCTCGTCGGTCGTAGAGTTATTCGCAGCTCTCCCTCGCTGCCGACGTATCTGGCATCGCTCTCCGTATCCAATCCCGGCGCGCTGAACACGCCGTCGGCTCCGGTAGTGGATCGAAGGAAGCTCCTAACGGTGAGGCCGGTACGGATGCCGGCTGCCACCGAAGTAGTAGTGTTACTCAAGGGACGCAGCGAATACCCGGCGCTTGCAAGCATTAAGTCGGCAAGCCCGGGGCTGAACGTAAATCCGGTGGCCGGGTCGTTTATTACGGTGAACGCGTCCATGCTGCCGCCGCCGGACGCGTGCAGCCATTCGACGCTTGCGCGCGAGTAGCGGAGGCGCTCGCGAAACAGACGCAAGCGGGCACCGTACGCGCCCGAGGAGATGCTTTCATCCTCTCCTCCCTCAACGTCCCACGTTCCGAACCCTTTGATCGCGAATACGCTGTAGTATAACCCACGGGTGATCTCAACCGGACCGTCGATTACCGCGCCCACGTACTGAGTATCGAGAGTTTCCTCGCCTTGATCAGGATCCCGAAGGTCAAACTGCAGAATGCCGAACAAGGTAAGATTCTGCCGCTGGACGAGCTCCGGGAAGGCGAGACCCGCGAGACCGATAATTCGCTGCGGCCCGAGCGTCTGATCGGTATCGTCCTCTTCGAGCGCGTCGGTTGGCGTCATCCGGATGTCGGACACCGCGTTCAGCAAGAGCCCGGTATACGCCGCGGAGACTCGCGCCGACCAGCGCGGGAAGCCCACGCTGACGCTCAGGCCATCGCCGGCGTGGTTCCAGACCACCCTGGTCGGATCGTTGAACCGGAAGCGCCCGGCGGACAGCTCCAGCGCCGAGCCCGGGCCGAACAGCATCGGCAGACCGGCGCTCAGCCTCAGCAGGTCCAGGTTCAGAATGTGCAGCGGATCGTCGTCGTCACCCTGGTCGTACTCAAAACGATAGCTCCCCTCGGTCGCAAGACGAACAGTGCGTTCCTCGCGGAGCTCGACAAACAGCTCGGCCCACAGCGCAAAACGTACCAATTGCTCCCACTCGTGGTCCGAGCGATGGGGAGCCGATCTCAGGTTCGTGGCCGAGTCGAGCGTGGCGCCCCAGTCGACCTCTTGCGCGGCAGTTTGCGAGGGGCCGACCAGGGCGAGCACTACGAAAACCACCAAACAAACAGCCGGACCTGGAAGCCGCATCATAGGTTTCCCTCGAGATAAGCAAGCGAACGTCCCAGTATGCGAACCGCCCGTTCACCGCTCACTCGCATGTTCGGGTAGGCGCGGCCTTGAATGATTCCGGCGTGCGCGAGATCCCGGGCGGCGAACCGTGGTGCAGGATACGCCCGATACCAGACTCCGCGCGGCAGGTCGAAGAACTGCTGCAAGAGGTGCGCATACTGCCCGAGCGTCAGCGGGCCGTCGGTCGCGACCGGAATGCGCTCCCGAGCTCGCCGCAACGCCGCGCCTCTGTCAAGCGCGTCACGCTCCTGGGTCGCGTAACTGGCGCTCAGCACCAGGTACACGGCGCTCCCGAACCGGAGCTCCTCTTCGGCCAGAATGCGATCCAGAAGCTCGTTCGACTGACCAGGCAACGAGGTTGAGAAACCCAACAGTAGCAGCCCGCCCAATATCCAGCGTTTTATCATCTCATGCCCCTTCGGCGCCCCGCTGCGTCCGGCACGCCTCCAATCTCTCGCCGCAGCCGGCGGGTTGCGGCTTGGTCGCAAACACAGACAGCTTCCTACCACATGGGTTGTTAAAATAGTTCAGCCCCGTACTCCTGGTCTAGGAAATAGTCAAACGTGTCTCCTGTCGTTAACCACCACCCAAAGTCTAGGTTTAGGTGACTGTCGAGGGTTAACGCGATCCTGGCGGACCTGTCCTCCGGTATCACTACGTAGTCCCAGCTCCAACCCTGTTGAGAAAGATCCCCGTCGTCGAAATACGCCCCCACTGCGACCAGATAGCGGTTGCCCGCCGGAAGCCCGGCGAATTCGTGGTAACCGGAGGCCGTCCCCGCGCTCAGTCTCCCTACGACTCCCTGGACATAGCCTGACATACTAGACGGAACGGAAACCGCAGTAGGTTGCGCCGGCGCACCGAATTGGTTCCCCTCCCAAGTATCGAGGACGAGGTAATAGTAGTCTTCGACGTGAGCCGGATCTGATTCAAGCAGACTCGTGTCCGCGATAAAAAACACCGCGTAAGGTTCAAGTACGACATCGAGCGCCGACACCGTGCCCCCGGGCTGCTCCGGGAGCCTCACCTGGACGGCGAGCGAGCCGTCGGTGGGTTTGGCGTCACCGCCCCAAACGCAGCCGGTGAGGAGAACTACGGACAGCGGCAAGACGACTGCCACAACGACCGAGCCGAGCCGAAGCCGGCTCACGCGAAGCAGTATAGCGGCCATTCCCGTAACCTCCCATACGCTCTGTCTGAGCGGAGCAGTTGGCGGTAGTGCTTCGAGCGCGGCCGATCACGATGCTCCAATTGCTCGAATTACCGACTAAATATGTAAACCATTAACGCTGATTTCTCAAGTTACGCTAATCAGATTATGCAGGCTTCCTGGCAATCAGGCAAGTAAATTCTTACGACGCTGTTCATATCCAGGTTAATTCCTTTGGCACAGTGGAGCTCAGGTAAGAGTCAGCTGGAAACCTCTCGTATTCGCCGGCCTTCCTGAGCCTGTACAGCGGTTTACGGTTCGGGATTTCTCCAGTATACTCACGACCGCTACATGCCACGGCCCTCCTCTCCGGCGGGCCGATTCGGGTCTGAGGAGGAAAAGCGATGATCAAGTTTTTGCTGGGTGGGCTCTGCGGAGTACTCGCGATCGTGTTTATGGTTCAGAATACCGAGACCATCGAGATCGCATTTCTGGCCTGGACCGTGACTACTTCACGGGCACTGATCATGATCATTATGCTGGCGATCGGCATTGTGATTGGGGGTATCGGCACCACTGCGCTTACGCGGCGGCGCCGGCGCTAGTCCAGTGTGAAGACAGCGACGTAATGGCAGATGCTTCCGGCGAGCACGAAAACGTGCCACACCCCGTGGCTGAAGGCCAGGCGCTGATTAGCGTAGAACACGATTCCGGCGGTGTAGGCTACACCGCCCCCCACCAGCCATCCGAGGGTAAGCGGCGAGAGCGCCGCGACCAACGGCCGTACCGCGATCACCACGATCCATCCCATTGCAACATATATGACTACTGAAAGAACTCGCAGTCGGCCGATCGTAAATAGCTTCAGGATGGTTCCGAGTATCGCCAGGCCCCACACAACACCGAACAGGCTCCACCCCCAGGCTCCTCGCAACGGTCCCAGCGTAAACGGGGTATAGGTACCGGCGATCAGGTAATAGATTGCCACATGATCGACGATGCGCAACCGGGACTTGGCCGTCGAGATCGGCACCGAATGGTACAGCGTCGAAGCGGTGTACAGCAGGATCAAGGTCGCCCCGAAGACCGAAACCGCCACGATCCGCGCCGGGTCTCCACGGAACGCAGCCTGGACGATCAGGACCACCGTACCCGGTATCGCCAGGAACGCGCCGAACGCGTGCGTAATGCTGTTGATGATCTCCTCATTGCGCGTTTGCAGTTTTCCCATCGTCGTTGTCCGTCTAGTGTGTCCATCGAGTGTGTCCGCGGATGCTCTATACCCTCAGTTGTAACGGCACCAGAAGCCGTACCGCGATTCCGAGGGTTTGCGAGTGCACGAAGTTGTGCCGTTCCTCGTCGCGCACAACCGTCTCCTCCGATACCAGCTCATCGGCCAAAATAACGACCGGTCGATCACTCAGCTGCGTCACCACACCAAAAAGCCTGCCGGCGTCGAGCTCTTCGACAGCCCCCACCGGAGTCACACTCAGCAGAGGGAGGTCGCGTCCGTTGAACCGATAGTACGACCCTCCGAGATGATCGTGCGAAAGATAGCGCGAGTCCAGACGAACAGTCTCCAGAATTTCGCTCGCTGGGACAGCGAATCGCTCCGCTCCGAACCGCGCTACCAGCACGCTGACCAGCCGCGCTCCGCCGGACAGCGAAAGCGAGAACGTTACGCCGCGTCCTGCCCTGCTCTCCATGCGAACCTGCGCGCCGAGGACAGTCTCGAGCGTGTGGCGGACGGTGTCCAGCCCAACCCCTCGCCCGGAAACCACAGTACTGTCGGCTCGCGTGGTGAAACCCGGCGCGGTAACGATTTCAAAGAGGTCCTGTGGAGGCGCACTTCCGAAGATCGTACGATAGCGCTCACGCACCGCCTGCTCGTCTATGCCGCGACCGTCGTCCGCGACCCTGATCACGGTGCGATGGTCCCGCAGTTCGGCATTCACCCGGATCTCACCGTATTCCGGCTTTCCGGCGGCGGTCCGTTCCTCGGGACGCTCGATCCCGTGGTCCACGGCGTTACGCACCAGGTGGGCGAGCGTTTCAGCCAAGATGCGCGCCAGCGGAAGAAATGCCGTCAACTCGCCGCCGCTTGTCTTCAGCCGAATCGGCTTGCCGAGCTCACGTCCCAGGTGGGCGACCACGGACTGCAGCTCGTCAAAAACTCCGTAGAGGTATACCTTGGATGTTTCGGTTACGGTCCGTTCAACCACCCTAACCATCCGTGACGCGGCCGCGAGCTTGCGTTGGAGTACCGTGTCAGGCAAACGCTTATCCTGCTGCACCGCCCGGTACAGACCGGCCAGCTCGCGCTGCAGCTCGTCGGTGTATAAGCACAGGCGCTCGTACTTCCGAGTCGACATCGAAACATCGACCTCACGCAGCCCGGCGAGAAATCCGGAGCGGTAGCCATCGTCCTCGGAGTCAGCCGCGGCAAAGAAGTGCTCGTACGAGCGATGCTCAACGCGTACGTTCTCGATTGCAGCTATTGAGATCGAATCTGCGATGGTGTCGGGGTCGATCTCGGCGGTGCACAGGATCTCGAAACCGCGCAGTGCATCGGTAACCTCTTCGATGGGTGGATTGGTCTTGACGACGTTGACGACCCGCTCGAGATTGCAGATCACGAGGTAAATGCGAGCGTACAGCATTGGCTCCGGCTCGATGATCTCGCCACGAACCCGGTACAGGCTTTCTCCCCGTTCTGCAGCTTCGCGCAGAACGCGTCTTTCAAAACGAGTGAGACGCTGTAGACCGCCCGGCCGCGGACCGGTTATCACGGTTCCGCTCAGCGTTGAGCGGTGAGCTTCCAGGTCCAATACCGCCGCTTGCTCACGGAGGGCCTGCTCAGCGTCAACAAACGCCCGCTGCACGCCCTTGACCGCATCGACGAGTGTCCGGATCCCGCCTACTCGTTCGACATCACCGCGTCTTGCCAACGCGAGATACTCTTCCAGGGCGTGGGCCTGTTCGAATAACTCCGTGAGCCCTAGAAACGAAGCTTCCGACTTGAGCGAGTGCGCGTGCCGAAAGGCCTGGTTCAACAGGCCGGCGGGCTGATTGCTGTTTTGCAGCTGCGAGACTGCGTCCTTGAGTCCCTCCACCATAACGCGACCGTCCTCAAAAAAGGCCTGGCCTAGGCGGCGGCGGTATTCCAGCGTGCGCGTCCCACGGATCATACGCGCTCTCCGGATCCGGTGTAGTCCCGCTCGTCATAAATGCGTGTATACTGTCGAAACAACTGCAGACAGCAGCGCCGTACCCCCGAGCCGGCATCCCGAAGACCATACAGGAAAACGCTGTGGAAGCATTGCGGGTGCCTAAGCGTTTCGACGACCATCAGAACCGCAGACATGGCCGCGCGGCCGCCCGCATGAGATGCAGCCGCCGGCTCGCCATCCGGCTGCAGGATTCGCAGCTTGCCAACCGCGTGCACCGCCTCCGGAATCACGAGCTCAGCCGGGTCACTCAACGCCCGCCTGATATACCTGTATGCCGCCTTTTTCCCCAGATTCCCGAGCGATCGCACTGCGAATGCCCGCCGGCTCACACTGTTTGAAATCACCGCCATCCGGCCGAGTGAGACAACCGAAGGCATTGTGCGCCTGCCGTCCGCGTTCGCGATTGTTCGCGGCTCGTCGTGCATCATGACCGCCGCGCCGGAGTTCGTTGTTCCAAGGTCTATTCCGATAACAGGGTCCATATCAGGCCTTTTTCTCGTGTAACGCTATGATGAGTTCTACTTCGCCGAGCGTGGACCCGACGCGATTCGCGATAATATTCGTTGCGATTCCCTTGCGATGCAATCCAATAACCTGTTTACGGATCTCGTCACGATTCTGCTGGGCCGTTTTCGCGGCCGAGGCAGCCGAGGCCCCCGTGGCAGGACGCGAACCTCGTTTTCGGGGCTGCTGCTCGGGGATCTGGTCCGGAGCCTCCCGGCGCTGCGGCGAGGCTTCGCCCTGGCCCTGCGCAAACGGCGTTATCCGCCCCCCCGAAGCCGCTTGCCTCAGGTTGGTGTAGACCTGCGTCGTACTGTCGTACTGCTCCCATTCACGCCGCATCAGAGCGAGGCGTTTATCAACCTTTTCGAGCAGCCCCTTTAGCGTCTCTATCCGCTCTTCGATCAGACCAATGTTGCGGTCGGTGGTTTGGTTCAGCTCCACAATGATACTGTTGACCTCGCGGGCAACCTCCTGCAGCAGCGCTTCCGGCCGTGTGCGGCGCTCAAACTTGGAGTGCAGATAGACAAACCCAATCGCGAGTACCAGGATATTTAGCGCGATGCCGACGAGAACCGTCATGCGGGTTCATCCCGAAATGTCGATATTCTGCCCGAGGTCCGGATCGTCAAACACGTTCTCGTTGTCGGGCCCTTCAGCTTCACGTTCTTCCCTTCCTTGATCACCCGACTCGCCCTGCGCGCCGCTCTCGCCTTCGTTAACCGGCTCAGGCCCCTGCTCCAGCCGTTCCGGCTCACCGACACTGTTCTGGCGATCCCGACTTCTCTGGGCGATCTCTCTCCCGACGACCTCTTGCCCCTGGATGATTGCGTTTCGTTCCGCCGCCTGATCCTGACCGATCTGGCTGAGCCTGAGGAACAAGTTTTGCAAATCGATTGGTTGGAGCGACATACCCGCCTTCCGTACGCTACCCCTTGCGTGCCGAGGCTAGATCCTCATCAGACTCCTGGTATTTGGTGACTTTCACGACATCGCGCTCAGCGACGAAGCTGACGGCTTTGAACTCGTTCTTAACCGCAAGTGGCGCGTCCTTGATATACACCTTTACACCGGGGAATACCGTAGCCGATGCACTGATGCGGCCACTGGTGCTCAACTCGTGAAGGTACTCCTGAATCTCTTCAATTTCCTTGGCAATCCGCCGCAGCTCGGCTGTCAGCTGTTGCTTGCCTTTCATCAGCCGTTTATAGTTCTCGACCTTCTCCTTGGTCAGTTTCTTCTTTTGTCGCCGCATATTCTCTAGCGTGGTCAGATTGCGCGAGATTTCCTCGAGCTTATTCTGATACTCGTTGCGTTCCTGTTCGAGGGCGGTCAAGCGCTCTTTGCTGGTAGGGTCGTACCCCACCTCCAGCACCGTCTCGGTACCGGCAACAGCCCCAAGTGACTTGGCGTTGATTTCCTCCGCCGCACGCACATGCCCACCGACGATACTCGCCCGTTTCCCCTTACAGATGACTTTGCGCTGAGCGATCACGTGGCAGTTCATGATCCCATCGCTGACCACCACCAGGTCACCGGCAAAAACATCGGCGTTCTCAATGAACTTGGACCACACGTTCCGTCCGGCATGGACTTTCCCGTCGCCTTTGCCTCCGATGCCCTGGTGCACAATGATGTCGCCCTCGGCGTCAAGATTGCTCTTACCCACTCCGCCCATTATCTCGATGTTGCCGCTGGCTTTTACATCAAAGCCGTCCTCAACATGCCCCTTCACCACAACCGTGCCAAGGAAGAGGATGTTGCCGGTCTTGAGGCTCACGTTGCCGTTGACCACATACACGGGCTCCACGTTAATTTTCCCGGCGGAAATGACCACCTGTCCGTTGATCTCGGCGACCGCCGCGCGTCCGTCTTCAGAGAGTTTGACGTTCTTCCCTACCTGTATCGAGGCATCTTTGCCATCCTCGGCGGGAAGCACTTTTCCGGTGACAGTGACGCCCGGTTCCGCCGGCTCGGCAGGAATCTTGCGAGCCACCACCTGCCCCGCGACCACGTTCTGCACGATATTGAGCTCTTTGAAGTCGACACGCCCGTCGGTCTCCTTGAGCTTGATCTGGCTGCTGTCGGTCTGAAACTCGTAGGCAATGCGCGCATCGGCGCCGTTGCGTGGCTTGCGTCCTTCCGCCACCAATAACGGCTCGTTGTACTCCGGTTTATCGACGAACCGTGCGACCACCTCGTCCTTGATGCCCTCGACAACGCCGTTGGCCTGTAGAAAGCCGATGAGCGCGTCGTATTCCGGGTCGGCCCCACCGGGCCCGGGCGGCGTCGCCGCAAGCAGCGCCTTCATCTCGAGCTCGACGATACTGACGGTCAGCATCGCGTCGTTGGACGGATCATGTCTCATGTCCGCCACCTTCACAAACTCTCCGTCGGCGCGCTTGACGACTTTCGCCACCAGCGAGGTTTTGAAGTCGCCGTCAAAGCGGCGGTGGAGTTCGCTCAACGCCTCGTTCTCGGTAACCTGGCGCCCGTCTCCCTCGGGCTTCGTCACCTTCAGAAGCACGCCGCGCGGTGTGCGCCGCACCAGTGCTTCGCCGTCGCGATGGCGCGCTGCGATCTCGTCGAAATCAAGGCTATCGTCACCGGATATGTCCAGGGATTCCGGCTCGTGCTGATCGGCGGCCGGATAGGCAAGAAGCGAGTACGGCTTCTTGCCGACACCGAGAACACCCTTAGTCCCCTTTTCCAGAATCTCGTATTCGATCCGCTTGAGTGGCAGCGACAGCTCGATGGCGGCAGCGTTCAACGCCTCCTCGAGCGTATCTCCACTGACATTTACGAAGGCTCGCTGTTTGTCCTCGGAGTACTGCTGGTGCATGTACTCCCTGAGCCGGTCCATACCGACCATGGCTACATAATCCCTTTCTTGAGGTTCGTGAGCTTGGCACGCAGTCGCATGATCGCTTTGGTGTGCAACTGCGAAATCCGCGACTCAGTGACCTCAAGCACCTGCCCGATCTCCTTCAAGGTCAGATCCTCATAATAGTATAGCACGAGGACCTTCTTCTCTTTTTCAGGAAGCTCGTTGATCGACTGCACGATCACGCGCTTCATCTCGTCTTTTTCGACGATGATATCCGGGTTCAGACTCTGGGGGCTTTCAATAGTATCGGCGATCGAGACGGTATCGCTGTCCTCACCGGTGTACCAGACCTCGTTCAGCGACATGATCGAAGTGCCGCTGATCTTCAGCATCAGCTTTTCGAACTCTTTGACCGAGATATTCAGCGCCGTCGCGATCTCTGCGTCGGTAGCAGTGCGGCCGTGCGCGGACTCTAACCGGCGGACCGTCTCTTCCACCTCGCGAGCCTTTTGCCGCACCGAGCGCGGCACCCAGTCGATGGAACGCAGCTCGTCGAATATGGCACCCCGAATACGGGTCACCGCATAGGTCTTGAATTTGACGTGCTTGTCAGGATCAAACTTCTCAATTGCGTCGAACAGACCGAACACGCCGTAGCCGACCAGATCGTCGAACTCGACGTTATGCGGCATTCCGATCGCAACCTTACCGGCGACATATTTCACCAAAGGAGCATACTGCTTGACGAGCTGCTCTCGAATGCGCGGATCGTGGGTCTTCCGATACAGGCGCCACAGCTCCGCCTCGGTCTTAGTGGCTAAGGCGTTCTCGCTCATCTGCGTCTCTTGGTTACTCGCGTCGCTCGTCACGGTTTAGCATTGTCTGTAAAGCCTTGGCCATTACCGACGGGTCCTGTTCAGGCGAGTCACCGCCGCCACTCCTACCCACACCGGAGCTCCGCGCCGCACTCCCGCCGGTTCCAACATCTTTACTGAAATCTCCGAGGCTTTCGAGGTCGGGCAGACTGTCGAGCTCGGACAGATCCGTATCGTCCTCATCATCATCCCAACCGGAAACCGAGGGGCCGTCTCGCGAGCTTTCGTTTTCATCGTCGGCGTCGGCCGGTATGAACTCAGCATCTTCGTCGCCCTCACGCAACGACTCAGGCTCCTCACCCCCCAACTCCTCGGTGACTTCATCTACCAGCGAATCCTCAAGGTGACCAAGGCTGCCCCTCCGGCTCTCGTCTCTCGCGCCGGAGGCGCTCGCCGCTTCGTCGCCCCGGTCGGCCGGCAGGCGGTCTTCGCCGGCCGCTCCGCCGCTGTCACCCGCCGGGGCCTCATCGTGGGGGCTGTACTCGTCTTCTTCGAGCACAATCTCCACGTTTCCGCCCTGCATTTCCCCCGGCGATTCGGCACCGGTAGCTGCCGAGAACAGCTCCGGCAAGTACCTCCGAAGAACCTGCTCAATGCCGACCCCGCCCGCGCCGACAATAAGCGCAGCAACAACCGCCCTGAACAGAAGCGCGCCGAAGGTGACGCCCCCAATCAGGCCGCTGAACAGCGAGAGCACAAACCCAATTCCCGCCGCGAATGCCGCGGTTCGCCAGCTTATCCGCATTGCGCTACAATCTCCAGTAGCCCGGGCACAGCTTAGGGGAAAACCATACCCCCGTCAAGCTGCGCCTTCAGTTGCTGCGTGAGAACAGCTTCCGAAGGAAACGCGCGATCCCGGCCCCCTCCTTCACATCAATTTTCTCCATGCGCCCTACAATGTGCTGGATACATATAGAGGCGCGACTCTTCGGGTCGCTCACAATGAACGGCTTCTGGCGCAACACCGACTGATGCACAGCCGCATCCTCATACACATACCCAAGATAATCCACCTTGAGGTTCAAAAACTGGGACGCTATGTTAATAACCCGTTGCGCAACCTGCTTTCCCTCGGTCACCGAGCCGACCCGATTGACGATCAGCTTCAACCCGAGGCTCAGATTGTCGATTTCGGTGGCGATGATCTTGATGATTCCGTAGGCATCGGTGATCGCGGTGGGTTCGGGGGTTGTCACGATGATCGCCTCGTCGGCGGCAGCCACAAACGAAAGCACATTGTTCGAAACCCCGGCGCTGGTATCGATGATGATGACATCAGCCGCAGAGAGCGCGCTCAACTCCTCAACGAACGACTCGCGCTCGTGCTCGGTCAGATTCGCAATCTTAGCGAAGCCGCTTGCGCCGGCCACGATCTGAATGCCGTAGCTAGTGTCCATCAGGATATCAGTAAGGGATTTCTGCTTGCGGATGAGATGATACAAGTTGTACTTAGGGATCACCCCGAGTACCACATTGACATTCGCCAGCCCAAGGTCGGCGTCCATGAGCACGACCCGCTTTCCCAATCTCGCATACGCAAGCGCTACATTCGTGGAGATGTTGGTCTTGCCGACGCCTCCTTTTCCGCTCGCCACCGCAATAATACGTGTACCGGATTTCTCCGGGACGCTTCGGGCCTTCATGATCTCACGTAGGGTCTCCGCTTGATCAGCCACTGTGATTCTCCGTCGCTCGTGATTGCGCGAATCGCTGCTCGATGTCTTCGCGATCCACACTGAACCCCTCGAGATTGATCAGGAGCCGAGGAATCGACGCCGGTTCAATGTCTTGGGGCACACCTTGACCATCGGTAATAAACGAGATTGGTTTACGGTTTTGGTGCAGAACACTGATCACATTGCCTACCCGCGTCGTCTCATCCAGCTTGGTGATGACCACCGCCTCGGTGCCGAAGGTCTCGAACTGCCTCAGAATTTGCTGAAGATCGCTCGTTTTCGTGGTTGCGCTGAGCGCGAGATGAACCTCCGCCGCACCCCCGCAGCCTTGCAAGAGCGAGTTCATTTTTCCGAGATTAGCGAAATCGCGCGGGCTCTTACCTACCGTGTCCACAAACACCGCGTCGACGTCACGGTAGAGAGCCACCTGCTTGCGGAGCTCGTCTAAGGTCTCCACGCAGGTCACCGGGATGTTCATGATGTGGCCGTAGGTTTCGATCTGTTCTTTGGCACCGATGCGGTAGTTATCGATCGTTATCACGCGCACATCGCTAATGACACCATCCACGCCCTGTATACCGTATATGGCCGCGAGCTTGGCAATGCTGGTGGTCTTGCCCACGCCGGTGGGACCTACGAGCACCATAATCTTTGGTCTCTGCTTCACCTCGAACAGGCTCAAGCGGATTGTCTCCCCAATCCAACGTACCACCTGCCGCTCTACATGGTCAAAATCTTCCAGCTGATCGATCGAAAACTCGCTGCGAAGACGCGTGACCATCTCATCCACGTACTCCGGGATGAACTCGTTATGCCGCAGAAGCTCAACGATGCGGTCAATCGTCGGGTGATTCTGCGCCGGAGCGGCAGCAACGCGATTGTGCCGCTCCTCACCGCGCAGCGACTCGCGCAGCTCCTGCAGCTCTTTAAGCACCATCTCCATGGTCTTGTCGTTTTTCACGCTACCGAGGATCTTCTTCTTCTCCTCTTCCACGTCGGTATTGCGTTTCGGAGCCTCGCGCCGTACCGGTTCGTCCGAGAAGTAGCCGGTGACCTCCACCCCTTCCTTGGTGAACAGGCCCAGAAAGCCCCCGATGCGAACGCTCTTATGGCTCATGATACGCGCACGCTCGCCGTACTTCTGCCGAACCTTGGCTTCAGCCTCACGATGTGTTATCGCCTGCTCGATAAAGTACTGCATGCCGTAACCTCACTCCTCGATTCGTATCTCCCCGAGACTCTCGACGCGTATCTCAGGAAGAATCTCCTGCACCGACAATACCACCAGGTCGGGGAGCTCACGGGCGGTACTGCTCTTCACGAGCGACCGCGCGGTTTCCGAACACAGCACGATCGGCAAATAGCCCTGTTCTTGAGCCCCTCGAACCATGTTACGCGCCGCAGTGACCCAGCCACGATGCAGCTCGGGTTTCAGCGCAGGCGTCACTCCGCCGGCGGTCTCTACCCGCGACTCTATAATGGCTTGCTCCAAGGAGGGCTCGATTGTCAACACCCTGAGCGTCTTATCGTCGTCGGCATACTGCAGGCAGATCTGCCGCTTCAGAGACTGACGAACTTTTTCGATCAAGAACGCAACGTCCTTGGTGATGGTAGCATAATCAGCCAGCGTTTCCAATATAGTGACCATATTGCGAATTGAGACCTGCTCACGCAGCAACCCCTGCAACACCTTCTGGACCTCGCCGACGCCCAGCACCGACTGAACTTCCTCAACCACCGCGGGATAGTCCCGTCTCAGCGTATCCAGGATCGCCCGCACCTCCTGGCGGCCGAGGATATCGGCGGCATGGCGCTTGATCAGCTCGGTTAGATGCGTCGCGATGATCGATGGGGGGTCGACCACGGTGTAACCGGCGCGCTCGGCCGCCTCGCGCCGCTCCTCGGTGATCCATAGGGCAGGAAGCCCGAAGGCTGGATCGCGGGTCGCCTCGCCCTGCACCTCTTCACGCACGGTGCCGGGATTGATCGCAAGATAATGCCCCATTCGAATAGTTCCACGGCCGACCTCCACACCGCGGATCTTGAAACAGTACTGCGAGGGCTCGAGTCGCATGTTGTCGATGATCCTAATGCGCGGGACTGCAAGGCCGAGCTCCAGTGCGGTTTCACGCCGGATCCGCGTGACTCTATCGAGCAGCTCGGCGCCTTTGTCTTTGTCGACCAGCGGGATCAGCCCGTAGCCCAGTTCCAGGCTGATCGGGTCCAGCGGAGCAACCGGCGATATCTCGGCCGGCGCCTCCTGCGTCTTGGCCTCGGCCTCAGGCCTTCTCGAAGCAGCCTCCTCAGCCTGCTCACGACGCGACAGCCGGTAGCCGAGCAGCCCGGCGAGTGCCCCCATCGGAAACAGCACGTACCACGGAAACCCCGGCAGGACGCCGAGAACAACCAGAAATACCGCCGCAATCCAGTACACCCGTGACTGTCGTGAGAACTGCGCCGTTACGTCCTCGCCGAAGGTAGCGTCCGAGATCGCGCGCGTGACGATGAGGCCGGTCGCGGTTGAGATCAGCAGTGCCGGCAGCTGAGTCACCAGTCCGTCTCCGATCGCCAGCTGCACGTAAGTCGCAACCGCCTGTTCGAAGGGCTCGCCGTGTATCGTCATTCCGACCACCAACCCCCCGACGATATTCACCACCGTGATCAGGATGCCTACCTTGACGTTGCCCTGCACGAACTTGGAGGCACCGTCCATCGCTCCGTAGAAGTCGACTTCCTTTTCCAGCTCCATCTTCTTGCGCGCCGCTTCCTCCTCGGTCAGGAGCCCGGAGTTGTACTCCGCCTCGATCGCCATCTGTTTGCCCGGCAGAGCGTCGAGCGTGAACCGCGCGGCTACCTCGGCAACTCTGGTTGCGCCTTTGGTGATGACGATGAACTGCACCGCGACGATGATGATGAAGATGATCAGCCCGATCACGAGCCCTTCAGCACCGGGGGTTCCGACCACGAAATCACCGAACGCGATCACGATCCTTCCGTCGAACTGCTCACCGAGCGACAGAATCAACCGCGTAGAGCTGACGTTCAGCGCCAGGCCGTAGACCGTGACCACAAGGAGTATCGTTGGAAACACCGAGAAATCGAGCGCGCTCTTGGTATACAGCACGATCAGGATCGTGAGAAGCGAGAGCACAAGATTCAGCGACATGAGGCTGTCGAGAATCACGGTGGGCAGCGGGATAATCACCATCATCACCACCGCGATCACGCCGACCGCCACGAGGACATCGGTGCGCTGGTTCAGAAATAAGCGAGACAGGGTCTGTTGCTGCGTATCGGCCATATATCCCTCGTTACCGTATCAGACTACCACTGTCTTGCTCGAGCGCGGTCAAGCTGGTACACCTGTTTCAGCACTGCAACCACCGCCTCGTAGAAGCGTTCCGGAATAATCTCACCGATATCCACCTCCGCGTACAGCGCCCGCGCAAGCGGCTTGTTCTCGATGACCGGCACTGAGTTCTCCAAAGCTATCTCCTTGATCCGTTCGGCTATCGTGTCCTGCCCCTTGGCCGTCACCATCGGCGCATGCATCCGTTCACGTTGATACTCTAGCGCCACCGCGTAATGGGTCGGGTTCGTGATCACGACATCGGCTTCCGGCACCTTGCGTACCATGTTGCGCGAGAGCATCTCCTGCATCCGCTGCTTCATCCGGCTCTTGACCATCGGATCACCTTCGTAAGTCTTACGCTCCTCCTTGACCTCCTGCTTGGTCATCTTCAACTGCTCACGATGCTGTCTGCGCTGGAAGAGATAGTCGAACAGCGATAACACCAGTAACAGTATTGCCGCCTGAACAAGTATGCGGAACGCCACCCAGGCGATCAACCCGAACGATTGCTCGATCGCAGGTGTGGCGAGGTTGATAATTCGCGGCAGCTCACTGCGGATATTGATAAAAGCGAGCGCAGCTATCACGATCACCTTGGAGATAGCCTTGCCGAGATTGAAGATAGCCTCCAGCGACAGGAACGAACGCTGGATGAAGCGGGTGAAGTTCGGGATCACCTTCTTGGGGTCGGGGGTGATCGGCTTGGTGGTAAACAGAAAGCCCACCTGAATCAGGTTCCCCATTACCGCCGCTACAAACGCCACCACCGCCACCGGCAGCGTGAGGCGAATGAAGTAGCCGTAGAATACCCACAGCAGCGTGGAATCTTCGGTGATGTCGATCTCCACCGAACGGTACACGAAATAACGTACCATATCCTGCAGGACATCTAAGCTGTAGCCCGCCAGCAAAGCCAAGGTAACCGCGCAGAACAGAAGGATGATCGCAGCCGAGACATCCTGCGACTTGGCGACCTTTCCTTCTTCTTCCCGCGCCTTGCGGACCTTGTGTTCGGTAGGCTCCTCGGTGCGGCCTTCATCCTCGGCGGCAAACCAGTAAAGATGGACCGCATCGAGCTCGAGCAGGAATCGGTCGCGCTCGTAGTCACGATAGCGCTCGGCGATCATCGCTCCGCCCCCCGCAGCAAGGTGAACATCCTGATCAGATCGTCGAAGCTTCGATCGAGCACGCGATCGAACGACGCCATCAACATCGGCACCGCCACCACCAACACCGAGTAGGCTACCAGGATAGAGACCGGGAACCCCAACATTAGCAGGTTCATCTGCGGGGCCGATTTCGCCAGCAGCCCCATGGTCACCTGAATGAGAATCAGCGTTCCGAGGATCGGAAAAGCGAGCATCAGCGCGTACTCGAACATCCGCGTAAGGCTCGTAACAACCATAACAACGATGTCCTCGCGATGCAGCACAAGATCGACCGCGCGCAGGGCGCGGAACGACCCGTACACTCCCGTCAGGAACAGGCGCTGGAACCCGAGCGTGGTGACGAAGATAAACATCGCAATCAGGTTGAGAAACTGGCCCATCACCGGTATCTCCACCTGTGAGAGCGGATCCATCACCTGTGACGCCCCGAACCCCATCTGGAGCGAAAAGAACTGACCCGAGACCTGAAAGGCGCTGTACAGCACCGCTACATAGAAACCGACGAGAATGCCGACCATCGCCTCGCCGAGCAGCAGCAGTGCGTACGCCCCCATCGTATCCGGCAGCGGGTAACCCGCCTCCAGGACCCACGGGAATACCGCCACCCCCGCCAGGAACGCCAGACCGGTGCGGGCGATGAACGGGACGCCCTCCGACGATATGACCGGCGCAACCTGCGTCATCGCCAGCACGCGCGCGAACACCAGGAAGAACACCTGCGCGTTGGTGATGAGGTGGTCGGTCATCAGCTCGGTCGGCATGCTCGTCCCCTAATCCCCGCTATCGCAGCACCATTGGTATCTGGTTCATGAGGTTGATCGTGAACTGCACCAGCAGACGAAACATCCAAGGCCCGAAGAACATGAACGACAGCAGAACCGCGGCGATCTTGGGCACAAAGGTCAGCGTCTGCTCCTGTATCGAGGTAGTCGCCTGAATGATCGAGATGATCAGACCTACGCCCATACCGATCAGCAGAATCGGAGAGGCGATCACCAGGGTGTAAAACACCGCAGTACGCATTACGTTCATCGCGAAGCCGAAATCCATCACAAGCCTCCAAAGCTCGCCACGAGCTGCCGGGTGATCAGGCCCCAGCCGTCAATCAGCACAAAGAGAATCAGCTTGAACGGGAGCGAGATCATGACCGGCGGCAACATGATCATCCCCATCGACATCAGCGTGGACGCCACCACCAGATCGATGATGATGAACGGAATGAACAAGAGTATCCCGATCTTGAACGCCACCGTGAGCTCATGGAGAATGAATGCCGGTATCAACACCCGCGTCGGAACCTCCGAGAGGTTGGCAGGCCGGGGCAGATCGCTCATGCGCATGAACAACCGTACGCTCTCAGGATTCCCGCGCATCTGCCGGAACATGAACAACCGCATCGGCTGCTCGAAGTTACGGTAGGCTTCCTCGATGCCGATCTCGCCTTCGGAAAAAGGCTGGTAGGCCTCTTCGTAGATCTGATTCAGGGTCGGCCACATGATGAACAGCGTCAAAAACAGCGCGATCCCCATCAGCACCTGATTGGGCGGAACCTGCTGCAACGCGAGCGCCCGTTTGACGAAGTCGAGCACGATCGCAATCCGCAAGAACGAGGTCATCAGAATGATGATCGAAGGGGCCAGGCTGAGCACGGCCAGAATCAGCAGCAGCTGTAGCGAGAACGCTACCTCCTGCTCGTTCTGCGGCTCGCGGATACTGAGATCCATGAACGGAATCTGCAGCGCTTCCTCACCAGGGGCTTCCTGAGCGGCCGCGGGCTCAGCCGGAATCATCAACAGCGCTAGTCCGAGGCAGAATACGGCCGCGACTATCCGTTTGTACATAGACGCCTCCGTCCCTCAGCGCAGCCTGCGCAGCCGCTCGCGCTGCCGACCCATGAACTGAATCGGGTTCGTCGATTCACCGCCGTTCGCGCCGCGGTCGCCCGACCGCACTGCCCCGGTGATGAGCTCGGCAAAGCCACGCGGCGGCGGCGGCTCCGCGGCGTTGTTTCCGCTCAGTCTCAGCTCGTCTATCGTCTCTTGATCGGTGATCTCCGAAATCAAGCTCACCCCGGAATCTCCGGAGCCGACCAGGAATACCTGCGAACCCACCTGCACGAGATGTAGCGCGCGGTTTCCCGGCAAGGGCTGTGAGCCGAGCAGCTTGATGAGCTCACTCTCGCGAAAGCGGGCCCCGGCTGCCCGTCTCAACAGGAAGAACACGCCGTACACCGCCGCGATCACCAACGCGAGTACCAACACCATGCGGATGAAATCCCACGCCCCGAACACAGCCACATTGCCGCCGAGCTCAGCGTCACCCTGCTCGCCCGCCTCGGGGTCGTCGAACAGCAGCTCGCTTTCGTCGGGCGCCTCAGCGCGCGGCGACTCGGCCGGGTCCGTGATCTGTTCGGGAGCTCCCTCAACCCCGAACTCGGCAGGGACTTCGTCCTCTTGTCGTCCTGATTCGGCTACCAACGGTGTGCTGAGCAGCACCAGTAGCCCGGTAAAGATGAGTAGGTATTTCAGTTCTCCCCTCCCGTTAAACTGAAATCTTCGTCGTTGTCAGCGGGCGCAGCCGCGCTCCGGGGCCGGCCGGGCCGGCATGTCAGGTCATGTTGCTAACACGCTCCATCGGTGAAACAATCTCGGTGACACGAACGCCGAAGTTCTCGTCGATAACCACCACCTCGCCTTTGGCAATCAGTTTGTGGTTAACCAAAATATCGACCGGCTCACCGGCCAACTTATCCAGCTCGATGATAGTACCCTCCCCCATACCGAGAATTTCGCGAATCAGCTTTTTCGTGCGGCCCAGCTCAACGGTCATCTCCATATAGACGTCCATGAGCAGGCCGATGTTGCCGTGCTCGCTGGGTCCTTCACTATACTGGAGGTCGGGAAACTGCACAGACTGCACACTAGGCCCATGCCCGCCGAACTGCCCGGCTTGCTGGCCGGCACCGAACCCTGCGCCGGCTCCCTGGCCAAAACCGCCTTGTCCGAACCCTGCGCCGGACTGCTGCTGCGCCTGCTGAGCCTGCTGCGCCTGCTGCGGCTGTTGTCCCGGCTGCTGAGCCTGCGGCCCGCCACGCTCCGCGGCTCCCACGATCCGCGAGACTACGTTCGCCTCGAAGAGCTCGTAGATTTCCGCCGGAGCATCCGACCCGATCGTGACGCTGTAACGCGCGGCGGCAAACCGTCGGTCGGCTTCGGCAACGTCTCCTCCGCTCACCGTCTCCGCCTGCGGCGGCTCGGTCATGATGCTCGCTCCGGCTTTCTCCCCGAGCGCGGTCAGCACCGGGCCGTTGAGCTGCGAGAAGGCCTCCTGCAGCGCGTTTAGCGCCGCATCGTCGAGCTCAATGTCCTCCTGCCCCATCATCGCGCCCGCGATCCGGAGCGCGGCATCCGATGACATCAGGAACCGGTGGCTTCCGCTCACGCCTTCCGAGAACCCGAGCTGCAGCTGAACAAGCGGGTCCCCGACCGAGGCGGCGATAGAGCCCGGATCGGTCATCTCGACCTCGGGGCCGGTCATGGTCACCTGCGCACTGGTGAGCATCGAGAGATTCGACTGTTGGCTTGCAATTGTTCCGTTGAGAAGCTGCGCGAAGGCGTTCAACTCGGCCGCCGACGGTTCACCATCCCCGCCGGGACCTGATGAGCCGCCGAGGTCCATTCCCGTGGAGCCCTGCAGTAATGCATCAATTTCGTCTTGGGAAAGCGAACCATCGCTCATACCTATTCTCCTTCCTCAGCGGCCAACTCTTCAAAGTCTTCCTGCTCGATATCCTCGAGCTTCTCGGTGATCTGTACCGCGAGCTTCTTGCCGATCTGGCCCGGCTTGCACAGGAACTTAGGCCGGTTCCCGATCGTCAGCCGCATCGGATCGCTGGTCCGGGTATTCTGTAGGCGAATGACATCGCCCGGACGCAACGACAGCACTTCACGGACCGTGAGATCAAGCTGCCCAATTTCGGCCACCATCGTGACCGCGATCGTCGACAGGCGTTCACGCAGGATATTGAGATTCTCGGTGGTAGTGCCCCTGCGCACCGAGGAGTACCAGTACTGCGCGGACAGTTTGGATATAATCGGCTCGATCGTGAGATACGGGATGCAGAAGTTCATCATCCCTTCCACCTCGCCGACCTTGGTCTCGAGCGTGACCAGAACAACCATCTCGGTGGGAGGCACGATCTGCGCAAACTGCGGGTTGGTCTCGAT
>PUPD01000121.1 GCA_003552985.1 Spirochaetaceae bacterium | reverse complement strand
TTGCTTCGGCGCGCTGCTCCAACGAAGACAACTTCGTGTTTCAGAAGGTTATCCGCGCGGCGGTGGGCACCAACAACGTCGATCACTGCGCACGGCTCTGCCATTCGAGCACCGTTGCCGGCCTGGCCCAGGCGTTCGGCAGCGGCGCGATGACCAACAGTATCCACGAGATCCGCAACGCCGACTGTGTCTTCATCACCGGATCGAACACCTCCGAGGCGCACCCGGTGATCGGGTACGAGGTAGTACGCGCGGTCAAGAAAGGCGCGAGCCTGATCATCGTGGACCCACGGCGGATTCCGCTGACCGATCATGCCACGATGCACCTGCAGGCCGCCCCGGGCACCGATATCTTCGTCTTCATGGCGATGATGAACGTTATTCTGCGCGAGAAACTGATGGACGAGCAGTTCATCAAGGGGCGCACCGAGGGCTTTGAGGAGTTCAAGGGCAGCCTCGAGAAGGTAACCCCGGAAGCCGCCGAGAAGGTATCGGGAGTTCCGGCTGCCGATATCGAGCGCGCCGCCCGCATCTACGCCCGGGGCGAGCGCCAGTCCGGGACCTCGGTCTATCGCGACGAGCGCGGGCGCTCGAGCATCCTGTATTCAATGGGCATCACGCAGCGCTCGAACGGTACCAACCTGGTATTGACGCTCGCCAATCTGGCAATGATGTGCGGACACCTCGGCAAGCCGTCCACCGGTGTGAACCCGCTGCGCGGTCAGGCGAACGTTCAGGGCGCATGCGACCTCGGCGCATTGCCGAACGTCTTCCCCGGCTACCAGAAGGTTGTCGAGGAGGCGTCGCGCGAAAAGGTCTCCAAGGTATGGAACGTAGACAAGCTCGACGACAAGGTTGGGCTCACCGTGGTCGAGCAGATGCGGGCGGTGGAGTCGGGGCAGGTACAAGCCATGCTGATCATGGGCGAGAACCCGATGTTGTCCGACCCCAACATCAACCATGTCGAGAAGTCGTTGCGCTCGGCAGCGTTTGTGGCAGTGAGCGAGATCTTCCTTAGCGAAACCGCTCAGCTTGCACACGTGGTCTTGCCGGCTAGCTCATTCCTCGAGAAGGAAGGCACCTTTACCAACACCGAACGCCGCGTGCAGATGCTCAACCGGGTGCTGAATGCGCCGGGCGAGGCTCGCCACGACTACCAGGTGTATGCCGAGCTCGGGGAGCGAATCTGCCAGCGGCTCAAGAAGAGCGGCATCAACTGGAGCTTCCCGAACACCGCGGCGGTGATGAAAGAGATTGCGGCAACCGCGCCGCAGTACGGCGGTATTAGCCACGAGCGGCTCGGCACGCAAGGCCTCGCCTGGCCGTGCCCGACCGCCGATCATCCCGGTACCCCAATCCTGCACACCGAGAAGTTTACACGCGGCAAGGGCAAGTTCCACGCGGTCGAACCGGCGCGGCAGGCGGAGCTGCCGGACGATGAGTATCCGTTCATCCTTACCACCGGGCGAATGCTGTACCACTTCCACACCGGTACGATGACACGGCGCAGCCAGCCGTTGAACTGGAAGGAGCCCAAAGGCTACGTGGAGATCAACACCGCCGACGCCGAGCGGCTGGGGCTCATGGAGGACAAGCCGGTTGTGATCGAAAGCCGGCGCGGTAAGATCCGCGCTAAGGCGCGTATCGGCGAGCGTGTCGCCGAGGGCGTAGTGTTCGTGCCGTTCCACTTCCGCGAGGCGGCGGCGAATCTACTCACGTCGGACGAAACGCTCGACCCGGTGGCCAAGATTCCGGAGTTGAAGGTCTGCGCGGTTCGGGTTGAGAACCCGGCGGCGAAGAAGGGCAAGGCTGCGGCCAAAGAGACGGCCAAGGCCTAAGGTCAAAAGCACCGGCCGGGCGTAGCGCCCGGTCGGCTAATTTCCATAGCATACTGTGCTCGGTTCCGTCGTGAGGGGCTGAAACGGAATCGAGATATCTAAGTTTCTTGGGGGGGCATCAATGCGAGTAGAACTAACGCGTAGGCGGTTCTTATCAATCGTCGGATTTCTGATCCTGTTTGTCTTCACCGTATGGCTGTACGGGGTCGGCACCTACGAGAGCGTGCAGCACTATGTGATTGTCGGCGTGATTCTCGGAATCTGGACGATCGCCTTGATCTACGAGTCGGTCCGTGAGTGGAAGCATGCCTACAGCGGTGATACTCAGGAACAGCGCTGGAGCCTGCCTCCGGACTTTCTGAGTTTCGCTTCGGTGTTCGTCGGGGCGATGCTCACCTTCATCATCAGCGTCGGGCTTGGTCAGGGTGCGGTGCTGGCCTCGGGGCTGGTCGGCATCTTCGGCGCGGTGTTCATCAAGCCGTACGCCGCCCCGCTGTACTGCGGAGCCTTCGTCGGCATGTCCTCGGGCGCGGTCTTTGGTTACGGCAGCCTCGCCCTTGCCGGGGCAATCGCCGGAGTTGTGTTCGTGCTGAGTAAGCACGTGTTCAACGGCTTCGGCGGCAAGCTCGGGACCATCGCGTATTCCGGCGGCGTGTTCAGCGCGGCGATCCTCGGGATTCCATTGGTCTCTGATCCTGTGGTGGGGTGGGATGTAGGCTGGCTGCTGGTGATTTACTGCATCATCGGTGCGACGCTCACCTTCATTCTGAGTGTCTGGTTCGGACAGGGGCCGGTGATGGGGTCCGGCATGGTGACCCTCGCTGCCGGCGTGCTGTTGCCGCCGATTTACGGCGCGGAGCTTGGAGGCTTTCTGGCCGTGGGCGTCACCTGCGCGACCTACGCCGGTATGTCGGGTACCAACCGTTTTGAGTACGCGCGCTGGATGGTGGTAGCGGGGGTATTGTGTGCGTTGATCCTGATGTATACTCAACCGTACATGAATGGCGCCGGGGGGAAGCTCGGAACCACGGCGTTTGGGGCGGTCATCGGTATCCGCGGTCTCGTTATGATTGTGGACCGGTTCAAGCCGATGCCGGTTGAGCACAGCGCCGAAACTGGTTCGGTGTCCGCGGATGCATCTGCCTCAAAGGGCAGCTGAGCTGTGTGAGGGGGAGTACGATGCAAGCAACAGTGGTATACTTTAGTGTGTCCGGCAAGAGTGAGGAGCTCGCGCAGGCGATTTCGCGCGAGCTCGACAGCCGTGGGGTGGGTGTGGATGTCGTCAGGCTGATGCCGAAACATCCGCACGGCGCCACGCTGGGAGCGCTGATGGCGGCGATGCGGCGGCCGGCGGAGCTTGAGCAGTATCCGAAGCTCGGCGACGAGGATCTGTTGGTGCTGGTCAGCCCGGTGTGGGCGGCTACCATGACTCCGGCGGTACGCGAGTTTCTGACGCACCTGCCGGAGCTCGGCGGCCGCCGGGTCATCAATGCTGTGTGTGGATTTCACCCGCATGAGCGGGCGGTGGAACGCATCAACCGGGAGCTTAGGGCTCGGGGGGCGGGTTCAATTGTGTCTCGCGCGGTGCGCGTCTCGGCGTTCGAGCATCACGACTATGTAAGCGAGATCGCCGCGGACCTCTGCACCAAAGCGCTGGGCTGAGAGCTCCGCACGATACGGGGAGGCGCATGGTATTACCGCAATCCCGGATCACGTTACACGACCAGAACGGCGAGGCGCTGGTGCTGCGCGTCAGCCCAACGCGTCGCTTGGTATTTGTTGTAGTCTCGATTGTGTTGCTGGGCGCGTTCCTGTACACGCTTGACGCCGAGCGTGACCTGCGCGGCCCGGGCATGTTCGGGACGGTGTTCTACTTTGCGCTGATCGGCGGGAGCCTTGCGATCGCGGCCTACGACGATCGCAAGGTTTTTCACCGGCGGCGGCGCGAGCTGCTGATTCAATCGATGCTCGCCGGTATTCCGCTGCATACCCGGCGCGTAGCGTTCGACGACATCACGCAGCTCACGCTGCAAAGGCGCAGGGTTGAGCGGCCGGCGGACGGAACGATTGTGGGTGTCCCGGAAGGCGAGGCGGAGTCCGGCGAGCCGCCGCCGAGCCTGACCGGGCGCAAGAGTGTCCTCTATGTCCTCTGCGCCGTGACCGACGATAACACGCATACGCTGGAGAGTAGCAGCGAGCGCGCGGACCTCGAGGAGGTCGGCCGCTCGCTCGCGCAGTTCCTCGAAGTTCCGTTCACTGTAGCTGAGTCCTGACCTGGGAACCGATTGACCCCCCGTGCTATACTCGCTCACTGTCGCTGACGCAGCGGGTAACGACGACAGTATGAGCCGAGGAGGGTCGCTATAGATGGTGCACGCGTTTTGATTTGTCTTAGTACCACGGCGCCGGACGCTGCGTCCGCCTTAAGGCAGCTGCAACGACACCTCGATGAGATCGATATGGTGGAGCTACGGGCCGATTTCTTCCATACCGTGGCCGAGCGCGCGGCCGAGATGCAGGATGCGCTCGAACAGATAGGCCGGTTCGCGGCTGACGCGGCGCGCATTGCGGTGCAGACAGGTCCGGGCGCCCGAGCGGTGGCGCGGATCCTCACGATCAGACGCGAGTGCGACGGTGGGCGGTACCGCGGAGACGAGCAAGTCCGGTTACGGCTCCTCGAGCGCAGTCTGGCGCAGGGCGGCTTCGATTATGTGGATCTCGAGGAGGACCTACTCGACACCGAGGACGAGCGCCGCGTGGTCGCTGCTGCGAATGCCGGCGGTGTTACCGTGATTCGGTCGTTTCATGCTCCTGAAGGGATACCGACGGGCGTACCGGCGAATGTACCGGCGGAGGAGTTCGCCGCGCGTGCCCGCCGCACCGCGGCCCGGCCTTCCGAGATACCGAAGCTTGCGGTCTATGCCCGCGGCGCGGCCGACGTGTTGCGGATTCTGGAAATCGGCGCCGCCCTTGGGCGTGAGCGTCGGATCGTGATCGCGATGGGCCCGTACGGCGCTCCGGTGCGGATACTCGCCCCGCTGTTAGGGTCCTGGCTGAGTTACTGTTCCGACCCCGCCGGAGCTCCGGCAGCCCCGGGCCAGCTGGGGCCGCCCGACCTGTACCAGCTCTACCGCTACCACGAGCTCTCGCGCCGCACCGCGGTGTATGCAGTAATCGGCAACCCGGTCATGCATTCGCGCTCTCCCGCGTTCCATAACGCTAAGTTTCGTGCCGCAGGCGCCGACGCGGTCTATGTTCCACTGCAGCTCGACGAGTTTGCGAGGTTCGAGGCGCTCAGCGACAGGCTCGGCTTGCAGGGCGTTTCGGTCACACTTCCGCACAAAGCGGCGATGCGCGTGTACGTCGGCGCATCCGAGCCGGCGGTCGAGGCTATCGGTGCGTGCAACACGGCGTTGCGTACAGCGAACCGAGGCTGGTACGGCTACAATACCGACCTGCAGGGGTTCCTCGCACCGCTTGCGGCGGTGTTCGGCCGCGAGCCGGACGGCGGGCCGCGGCTTCGCGAGGTGCGCTGCACCGTGATCGGCGCTGGTGGGGCGGCGCGCGCGGTACTGTACGGCCTGCTGGCGCGCGGGGCCGATCTGCTGATCCTGAACCGCACTGTGGCGCGGGCCGAAGCACTCGCGGCCGAGCTTGCCGACCGCCTGGGAACGCCGCGGCCGCGCGCGGCCGCACTCGCTGCGTCCTCGGCTCCGCTGGTAGCGCAATACCGGCAGCTTCTGGTGCAGACCACCAGCATCGGGATGGAGCCCGAGGAGGAAGGCGACCCCCTGCCGTTCTACCAGTTCGACGGAACCGAGGTTGCCTACGACATCGTCTACACGCCGCCTGAAACAACCTGGCTGCGCCGCGCGCGCCGAGCCGGCTGCGCCGTGATCGGCGGGGGCGCAATGTTCGATGCGCAGGCTGAAGCGCAGAGCATGCTGTTCCTTGGTCAGCTGCGCGGGGAAGCGCTTCCGGTGGAAACTCCGCCGGTGAAGGGGATGTCGTAGGGGCCGGAACCACCGCCTGCGGACGAGCCTGAGCGCCGGCTTTCGCGATCTGCGGAATGCGGGTAAGATGGTTACAGCAGACCGGTTGACGACCGTCTGAGCACCAGACACAACCCGGACCTCGGGAGGGGCAAACGTGAGCGATTCAAAGAAAAGCTCCAAGACATTCGTGATCGACACCAACGTGCTCATTCATCGTCCTGATGCGATTCTGAGCTTCAAGGAGAACGAGGTGGTGGTGCCGCTGTGGGTGCTCGAGGAGCTCGACCGGCTGAAGACCTACAGCGATGAACGCGGGCGCAACGCCCGCTCGGCGATCCGCTTCCTCGATGTTGCCGGCAGGCACGGGAGCCTCAGTCAGGGCGTGAAGATCGAGAACAACGTCGTGCTGCGGGTCTCGCTTACGCAGGCGCAGGAGATGCCGACCGACCTGCTCGAGGACCGGGCGGACAACAAGATCATTCTGGCTGCCTACGAAATACAGCAGTCGAATCCGAACGGGCAGGTCTTCTTCGTGTCGAAGGATATCAACGCCCGTGTGAAAGCCACCGCGCTCGGGCTCAAGGCGGTGGACTATGAGAAGCAAAAGGTCAATATAGAGAAGCTCTACTCGGGGTTCACACAGGTTGACGTCAGTACCGACAACTACCATGTCGTCAAGGAGCATCAGCGGCTCACCTGGAGCGAGAGCTTTCCGCCGAACCACTTCGTGATTCTGCACGATAAAAACCTCGACGACAGCATCGTGACCCGTTACCGGCCGGAATCGAAGTGTGTGGAATACGTGGACCACAAGATGCCGGCGGTTGCCGGCATCCGCGCGATGAATCAGGAGCAGCGCATCGCCTTTGAGCTGCTGCTGGACCGCAGCATCGACCTGGTGACGCTGGTCGGCAAGGCCGGCACCGGCAAGACCCTGCTCGCGATAGCAGCCGGTCTGCAGATGACGATTGAGGAGCGCGCGTACAACCGGGTGCTCGTCAGCCGACCGGTCATTCCGCTCGGCAAAGACATCGGCTATCTGCCCGGGGCTAAAGGGGAGAAACTCTCGCACTGGATGCAGCCGTTGTTCGACAACCTGGAGCTGGTCCTCAGCTCCTACAAGAAGCAGCATATCAAGAGCATCGATCAGCTCATCAACAATCGTGTGATCGAGATCGAGGCGCTATCTTACATCCGCGGGCGCTCGCTGCCGAGCCAGTTCATCATCATTGATGAGGCACAAAACCTCTCGCCGCATGAGATCAAGACGATCGTGAGCCGTGCCGGGGAAGGGTCAAAGGTCGTGCTTACCGGCGACCCTTACCAGATCGACAGCCCTTATCTGGACGCCAATTCAAACGGGCTGACCTTCCTGGTTGAGACCTTCAAAGGGCAGGAGATTTTCGGCCACGTAACGCTACACCGCTCCGAGCGTAGTCGCTTGGCGGAGCTCGCGGCGGAGCTGCTGTGAGGGAACACCCCGCCTGCCGGACTCACAGGGTGGAAAACATCCTAAAACTCGCGGCCAGGCATGCCGAAGCTATAAACGGAACCGATAACTATGACCGCACAACGAATCGCCCGCGCCGCTACCTGCGTACTCCTGCTTTTGGTCCCGGCTGTGGTTTCGGCCGAGCTTCGCTTCACACGCCTGGATCTGGGGCCCGACGGCCGCTTGCTGTTCGAAACCGAGGTCAAGGCCCCAGGGTACGGGACCTATCGGACGCTGTTCGAGAAGCCGCTTCCTGACGAGCTCGCGTTATTACCGCCGGCGCGGCCCGGAGAAGGTGCAGTCGAGCTTGAGCGCGCCGTGCACGCAGCCACGCGCCTAAGCTTTTTTCCGGAGCAGCTGCAGCTTCTGCGCGATCCGGATCGGATTCAGTTACGCAACCGTTTCGGGACGGTGCGTTCGGATCGCGAGCCGGATCGGTTTCACGTGGTTGAGACCCTCGATCGGTTTCCCGAAGACGGAACGACGCTGCCCGCCGGCAGACTGCAGGACGCGGCCTTCTCCTCCGACGGACGCTATGCGGTGCAGCTTGAACCTACCAGTCCGGGTCACGGGCGGCTCGTGCTGACCGAGGTCGAGACCGGTGAACGTGCCGAGGTGGCGACACAGGTGGAACGGCGGCCCGGCACCCAACCGGCGAACTGGTCCCCGCGCGGCGACGCGTTCGTGTACGCCCGGGGCGGCTCGCTGTATCTGTTCTCTATTCGTCACCATGAGTCTGGCCGCGAGTTTGCCGAGAGTTATCGGCGGATCGGCCCCGGACGTACGGCAAATGTGCGCTGGACCCCCGACTCGCGGCTTCTGTATCTCTCCGGTACCGTGCTGTACCGGCTGCGAACCGAGTCTTTCTTTACCCGCTCCCTGTACCAGACCTATCTGACTGTCGGGCGGGCGATCGGGAGGCTTCCCCATCGCTTCAACCCGCAGTTCGACCGGTTCTGGGTTTCGCCGGCGGGCGATGAGATTCTGGTTACACGCGACGAGCGTGCGGTATCGCTGTATCAGCTAACGCACGACGGCGGCGCGTCGCCCGGCGCCGGAGCGGCCGGGGGCAGGTCTTTCGTGCCGGCGGCGGAGGAGCCGGTACCGTCCTTAACGTTGGCGCCGAACGAGCGAGTGCACCGGGTGCTGTGGGCGCCGGACGGCCGGATCACACTGCTCGCCGGTGCGCGGCAGAAACGCGTGTACCGCTTGCCGCCCGCCGACGAGGAGCGCGCTCGGCGGCAGTTTGAGCGCGTGGAGATCCCCGGGCTGCGAGACGCAGCCCTGGCACCGCAGGGGCGACGAATCGCGCTCATAACCGGCCGCTCTGTGATGGTTCGTGATCACCGCAACTGGGACGAGATTACGCGCTTCGTCCACTACGAGCCGCTGCACCTGGACTGGCTGGATGACAACCGGGTTGTTGTCTCGGGCCGGTATCTGACCGAGAAGCTTCGAGTTGCAGAGCGTGAACAGCGGTTCCTGGCCTTTTCGCAGGCTGAGCGCTTTGGGTTCGAGCTGGAGAATGAGGACGACGTCCTACTACAGTCCCGCTACGCGCTGCGGCGGCTGGAGCCGCTGGAACGCGAGAATGGCGCGCCTAGGGTGAGGAGCGAGGCGGTCGATCGTTTTGCGGTGCACTCTCCGCGGACAAGCGATGAGCGCGTACGCGTCTACACCGAGCGCTTCACCTCAGGACGCTACCACAACCGGCTCATGGCGCGTCACCTGCGTTCCCTCCGAACGAGTGAGCTCCTTCCGCTTCCCGAGCCCGGGTATGAACCGTTCCCGGAGCGTGACGAGCCGGTGAGCTTCACCAGGTTTAACCATGGCTCTCGCGTGCGCGCGCGAGAGGTAGCGTTCGTATTCAACGCCATCGAGAGCTCGGTCGGCCTCGATCACGTGCTCGAGACACTGGCTGAGTACGGGATCGCGGCCACATTCTTCATCAACGGCGATTTTATGCGGCGGGAGCCTGAGTCTACCCGCAGAATCACCGCATCCGGACACGAGATCGGGTCGCTGTTCTACACCTATTTCGACTTCTCGCGCTCACGATTCGATATCGATGCGCATTTCATTCAGCGCGGGTTGGCGCGGACAGAGGACCAGTATCATGCGGTGACCGGGGAAGAGCTCGCGCCGTTGTGGCATGCCCCGTACTATTTCTCGAATCCCACGATCGTCAACGCCGGCGCTGAGATCGGCTATACGTACGTCGGACGGGACGTCGACAGCCTTGACTGGGTCCCGGCGCGCAGCAAGAGCGGCATTCCGCGTCTCTACCGGCCGAGCGCTGATCTCGTCGACCGCATCATCGATCGCAAGCAGCCGGGCTCTATCGTCGCCATGACGATCGGCACCCCGAACGAGGGAGAACGCGACGGCGGGCGCGAGGATTACCTGTTCGAATACCTGGAGCTGGTTATCGAGAATCTGCTGGAGCGGGGCTATCGCATTGCGCCGGTATCGGCACTCATCGAGCGGGCCAGATGAAGAGATCGATCTAAGGTTGCGTGTGGTTCTGAACTACGCTACAGTTAGCCAAGATTGGAGGAGATGATGGGCTACAATGCCAACCCGGTCAACGCGTATCGCCAAACTCGGGTCAAGACCGCGAGTCAGGGCCAGATCATCGTGATGTTGTACGACGAGGCTTTGCGCCGAATTGATCAGGCGCACTCGGCGCTGGACGACGGCCCAAAAAGCTACGATGTGGTCAACAACGCGATCGGTAAAGCTCAGGATATCGTCACCGAGCTGATGGCCTCGCTTGATTTTGAACAAGGCGGGGAGTTGGCGGAGAATCTGTTCAGCCTGTATAGCTTCTTCAACCGGCAGTTGCGCGAGGCGAATATGCAAAAGTCGAAGCAACCGCTGGAAGCGCTGCGTCCGTTAATGGCGGATCTGCGGGATGCCTGGCAGCGCATCGCGTCGTCGGGAACAGCAGGCAACGAGGCCGGCACGAGCTCGAACGAAGGCGGGGGCATCAATTTTGCCGGTTAGCCGGGAGGGTGTATGACGATCGAAGAGAGAGTCTCGGTGCTCCGCAGGTTACGCGAACGGCTGATTGAGCAGCGGTCGCGTTTTATGCAGTATCTCGATATGCTGGATCGTGAGTACGCCGCTCGCGATCAGGATGCTCACGAACAGTTGGAGGAGCAACAGCTGGAGCGGCAGCTGACGATTGAGCGTGAGATTGTCGGCGAAATCGAACGCTTTCAGCGCAGTATCGATCCGCTTGAAACGCTATACCGCCACGCTTACCCGGAGCAGGAGCTCGAGATCCCGCCGCTGCGCTCGGCTCTGCAATCGGTTCAGCAGCAGGTTATCGCTCGTGTGGAGCGCAACGCGCGCACGCTCAGGCCGGACGAGGTGCCGGGTGACAGCATATCGGACTCAGGCGAACCGCTGCATACTCAACTGCGGGGCAAATCGGTGTTCGCCGACACTACCGCCCCGTATACCATCGATATCAGCACCTAGGCGATGGGAACGACATTGTATCTGCTGGATGCGTACAGTCTCATCTATCGTTCGTACTTCGCCTTTATTCGCAGTCCCTTACGCAATCCGAACGGCGAGAACGTTTCGGCGGTCTTCGGTTTCTTCCGGTCGCTGTTTGCGTTTCTTCGGCAGTACAACCCGGAGTACTTCATCGCAGTACTTGATTCGGAGACTCCGACCTTTCGGCACGACAAATATCCGGACTACAAGGTCACCCGAGACAAGACGCCCGAGGACCTTACCGCCCAGATCCCGGTGATCGAGCGCCTTATGAGCACGCTCGGGGTTCCCATGTTGCGCGTGAACGGCTACGAGGCTGACGACATCATCGCCACGGTCGGTACGCGCTGCAAGAATGAGGGCGCCGAGTGCCGCGTCGTCAGCGGTGATAAAGACCTGCTGCAGCTGGTCGACGGTCCGCTCAAGGTGCTCAAGCCCGAGCGCGACGGCTTCGCGGAGCTCGGGCGCGAGGAGGTATACGCGACCTGGGGCGTCTATCCGGAGCAGATTCTGTCCTACCTTGCGCTCGTGGGCGACAGCTCGGACAACGTGCCCGGAGTTCAGGGTATCGGCGCCAAGACTGCCGCCGCGCTGCTGCAACAGTTCTCGGACCTCGACGGAATCTACGCGTCCCTGGATGAGATCGGCTCGGCCTCGCAACACCGCAAGCTTGAAGCCGGCCGCGACTCGGCGTACTTGAGTTACGATCTGGTGTCGCTGGAGTGCAATGTGCCGCTTGAGTTTTCATGGGATGCTTACCGCCTCGCCGAGCCGGACTACGCCGCCGTTCTGCCGTTGTTTCGCGAACAGGGCATGCACTCGATCGTGCGCGAGCTCGAGGACGCCGGTGTGGTCGGCAGCAGCGGGCAGGCAGCGGACGCAAGCGCGGCCGAGACCGCAGCCGGCGAAGTCTCAGGCGGCGGCGCAGTCACCGGCAGCGCGGCTTCCGGGACGGGCGGTCCCGAAACTGACGCAGCCCGCACAGCCGACGGCAGTGTGCCAGAGGGCGCAACGGCTCCGGCGCGGCTTCGTGGTGCCGGCGAGTATACCACCGTAGATACGCTCGAGGCATTGGACGAATGGGTGCAACGCTGCCGCAAGGCCGGCAGCTTCGGGTTCGACTGCGAGACCGACGGGCTGGATCCGTTCACGGCGGTGCCGATCGGTTTTTCCTTGAGCGATGCTCCCGGACAGGGGTGCTATATCCCGCTCTCCGGGCCGGACGGCGCGGTTCTGCCTGAAGACGAGGTGCGGCGCAGGCTCAAAGCGTTGCTCGAGGACGCTTCGCTTGCGGTTGTCGGACAGAACCTCAAGTACGACTACCAGGTGCTCAAGCGCTGGGGCATACCGATAGCCAATCTGAGTTTTGATACGATGGTCGCCGCATGGGTGCTGGAGGCCGGTGATACCGGCTATGGGATGGACCGGCTTGCCGAGCAGTATCTCGGCTATCGCACCGTCACCTATCGAGACCTCGTGCCGAAAGCGGCGCGCGGGGCGGTGGAGAGCACCCTGCGGGAGGTGCCGGTCAGGGAGGTGACGCGCTATGCGGCCGAGGACGCGGATATTCCGTTGCGTCTGCGCGAGGTGATGCAGCCGCCGCTTCGCGATCGCCGGCTCGAGCCTGTTTTCACCGAAATCGAGATGCCGCTTGTGCGCCTACTCTCGGAAATGGAGCTTGCCGGCATCGGCCTGGATACCAAGGAACTCGCGGTTTACAGCGAAGAGCTGGCAGCAGAGCTGGGGTCGATTGAGGAGGAGATATTCCGTCTCTGCGGCAAGCGGTTCAACATCGCCTCGACCAAGCAGCTGCAGGAGGTGCTGTTCGAAGACCGCAAGCTGCAACCGGTTCGCAAGACCAAGACCGGGTACTCCACCGACACTGCGGTGTTGCAGGAGCTCGCGCAGGAAGACCCGGTGCCGGCGAAGATTCTGAAGCATCGGCAACTGGCAAAGCTGAAGTCAACCTACGTCGATGCGCTCCCACGTCTGGTCAACCCGGAGACCGGCAGGCTGCACACCCAGTTCCAGCAGACCGGCACTGCAACCGGTCGGCTTTCAAGCCGGGATCCCAACCTACAGAACATTCCGATTCGCGACGAAGAGGGGCGCAGAATCCGCAAGGCGTTCGTTGCGGCACCGGAATGCGAGTTCGTCAGCGCCGACTACGCCCAGATAGAGCTGGTGATCCTGGCGCACCTCTCTGGTGATTCAGGACTGATGGATGCCTTCCGTGAAGGGACCGATGTCCATCGGCGCACCGGTTCGCAGCTGTTCGGAGTTCCGGATGCCGAGGTTAGCGCTGAGCAGCGCCGCATCGCCAAGACAATCAATTTCGGCGTCATGTACGGTATGTCAGCGTTCCGCTTGGCCGGCGAGCTCGGCATTCCGCGGCGGGATGCGGAGCACTTCATCCAGGCGTATTTCCGGCAATACGCCGGCATCCGCGAGTTCATCGACCGAACCATCGCCGAGGCTGAGCAGCATGAAGCCGTGCGTACGCTGTTCGGACGCGAGCGCAGGGTCTCGGATATCAACAGTAGAAACCGAACGGTGAAAAGCGGCGCGGAACGAATAGCGGTCAACACCCCGATTCAGGGCAGCGCGGCCGACATCGTCAAGCGTGCGATGCTCGCGATTGACCGGCGCCTGCGATCCGAGCGTCTGCAGACCCGGCTGCTCCTGCAGGTGCACGATGAGCTCATCTTCGAGGCCCCGCGGGACGAGCGCGAGCGGGTTGTGGAGCTGCTCGGCGAAGAGATGCCGGCTGCCGCCGAGCTCTCGGTGGCGTTGCGGGTGAAGATCGAAACCGGCACCAGTTGGGGGGAGTTGCACTGAGCATGGTCCTGGGAGTAACCGGCAAGTATTGCGCCGGAAAATCAGCGGTAACCGAGCTCCTCGCCGGCTGCGGATGGCACACCATCGACGTCGACAGCCTCGGGCACGTTGCGCTGCAGCAGAAGCGCCAAGAAGTGCTGCAGCGCTTCGGACGGGAACTTGACGACGGGGTAGGAAGTATTGATCGCAAACGGCTGGGCGCGATTGTTTTTCGAAACCGAACCGCGCTACGCTATCTAGAGAGTATCCTGCATCCGGCGATGGTTGCGATGGTCGACGAAGAGCTCGCCGCCCGGGAGGGCGTCAGTGTGGCGATCAACGCTGCGTTGCTGTACCCCATGGGGTTGGCCGAGCGCTGCGACCGGGTGGTGTGGGTGAAGGCCGGATTCTGGTCGCGCTTTCGTCGGGCGCGCCTACGAGACGGCATCGGTCTGGCTGAGATGATTCGCCGCGAACGGGCTCAGAAGCGCATTAGCCCTCAATTCTACCGGGTGGATGTCGATATAGTTACTGTAGAGAATCGCGGTGATCCGGCAGCGCTTGAGCGGTCGGTGAAGCAGATTGCCGCGCAGAGTGAGGCGAAGCAGTAACGATATGCAGCAACACAAGGTTCTAATGGTCATTGTCTCGGTCACGCTGTTTCTCGCGGCAATCGTGGGCGTGAGCATGTTCCTGTTGTATCCGCACGACCCTGAGACCCCGCAGGAGGCGCGGGCTGCCGACGAGACCCGTGAGCGCTTCGACCCGATCGAGTATATGCGCCGTCCCACCGACCTTCCGCGGCTTACGCTGCGCGAGGCTGATCCTGAAGAGGATGTGATCATTGTGTACGGCGAACGCGACGTAGCTCCGGTGCGGCCCGAGGACGAGGAACTCCGCGTGCCGGAGATCCGCGAGCCAGAGCCAGAGCCCGAGCCTGCACCGCGGCCGAAGGAACCGGAGCCGGAGAAGCGTGTGCCGGAGCGCCCGCGGGAACGTCCCGAAGAGCGCCCGGAGCCCGAAGCACGTCCGACGCCGCCGGAGCCCGCGCCCCGCCCGGAACCTGAAGCACGTCCGACACCGCCGGAGCCCGAACCGGAGCCGGAGCCGCGGCGCGAGCGGGTGACCGAGTACTGGATACAGGTCATCTCGAGTCCGACGCGCGACACCATCGAACGTGCGCGCACCCGCCTTGATCAGCGTGACCTCGGCACGCGGGTGACCACCACCACCGTCAACGGAAGCACCTTTTACCGGCTGCGCATCGGCCCGTATCGCCGCAAGGCCGAGGCCGAGAAGTTCCTGGATATCGTCAGCGGCCTCGATGGCTTTGAGGGGAGCTACATTTCCGAGGAATACCCGCTGCGCACCGTCACCCGCTGACCACGAGCACGGCCCGCCGCACCCGGCAAAACAACTGCCGGGCCCCTAACCCCTGGTGTTCGCCGAATCCCGCGGCCCCCGGAATCTGGTAGCCCGCGAAACCCGGCAGCCGCCAAAACCCGGTAGCCCTAAATCTGGTAGTCGGGGAGCTCGCCGTCCTTCTGCCGCCGAATATGGTCGGTGGGCGGGTTGTAGATCGTGCTGCCGGCCGGAACCGAGCTCGTCAACCACACGTTTCCGCCGATCACGGAGTTTCGACCGATTACGGTCTTGCCACCGAGAATCGTCGTGCCGGCGTAAATCGTGACGTTGTCCTCTATCGTAGGATGGCGCTTCTTGTCGGCTGCCTCTTTCTTCACGCTGAGTGCGCCCAGCGTCACTCCCTGGTAGATCTTCACGCTGTTGCCGATCACCGTGGTCTCGCCGATCACTACACCGGTTGCGTGGTCAATGAAAAAGTAGTCGCCGATCGAGGCGCCGGGGTGAATATCGATGCCGGTCTGACCGTGAACCTGTTCCGACATCATGCGCGGTATTAGCGGAATGTCGCGGTTCCACAGCTCGTGGGCTATACGATGGACCATGATGGCTTCCACTCCGGGATAGGCGAGGATCACCTCCTCATGCGACTTGCCGGCCGGGTCGCCCATGAAGGCCGCCTCCACATCCAGCCGAAGACGCCGGCGGATATCCGGGAGTGCAGACAGCAACTCTGCCGCCACGCGTTCAGCGGCGGACCAGGAGTAGTCGGCGTCGCTGTGTCCCTGCTGCTGCAGCTCCCGAAAATACTTGAAACGCAGGCTCTTCTGAATCTCGGTTGTCAGATGACGACACAACCGCAACACCTTCTCTCCGATCGTATGACGCAGATTATCCTCGTGGAGCGCTTCTTCGGCCCGATAGCCCGGGAAGACGAGGCTTTCCAGATCGCTCATGATTGCGATCACGCTTGATCGTGAGGGCAGGCTAGGCCCTCCGATGTGATTGATCGCGCCGAAGCGATGGTACGATTCGTGAATGCTTTCGACGATCTCGTCGAGTCGAGTCTCCATGCCATACCAGTAAAGCGGATACCGAGGACTGTCAAGGATGTAGTCGCTCGTGTAGACTGCAGGTATGGACTCACATCTGCACTGGTCCGAAACCCACCGCTCGGTGGAGTACGAGGGACCGATTTTCACGCTCGAGCGCTCGTACCAGCAGTCGGCCGACGGCCGCATCGGTGAGTACGTCTTGGTCAATTCCCCGGACTGGGTCAACGTGATCGCGACCGTAGAGGACTCGGGCGGGCGCGAATGCTTTCTGATGGTGCGGCAGTTTCGTCAGGGAAGCGGGCGAACCCAGCTGGAGTTTCCCGGCGGCCTGGTCGATGAGGACGAAGCCCCGGCGGACGCGGCCTATCGCGAGCTGCGCGAAGAAACCGGGTACAATGTGGGCGCCGGCGGACTGAAGGAGCTCGGCAGCACTAATCCGAACCCGGCTTTTATGTGTAATACCGTTTATACCTTTTACGCGCCGCAGGTGCACGGCGGCGGCGACCAGGATCTGGATCTCAACGAGATCGTCGATATCGAGCTTATTCCGGTTGAGGAGATTCTCGAGGAGCGTCGCCCGGAGTTCAGCGGCCACGCCATCATGCTCGCCGCCCTCCATTGGTGGCGCCTGCATACCGGTCGGTAAGCCCGCCGCCGCACGGCGTGCTATAATCGACCAATGCAAGGTGATACTGCGCGTGCCGGGCTTACCTCTTCTTCGCCGGAAGACAGTTCCGATCGTGCGCGCCGTGAGGCGACCGTGCGGGTTGATCTCCACTGCCACTCGGATGAAAGCGATGGTTACTACGCGCCGTCGGCAGTCGCCGAACTGCTTGCCGACGAGCGTATTGCGTTTGCAGCGCTTACCGATCACCGCAGCGTCGCCGGCCTGACGCGCTTCCACTCTGCCGCGCGGGCTCGTGGGGTTTCCGGGATAAGCGGCGCGGAGCTGCATGTGGAGTTTGATGGCGCCGAGCTGCATCTGCTCGCCTATGGTTTTGACCCCGAGAGCCCCGCTATCGCCGACGTGCTCTTCGGCACGCCGGAAGCCGGACGCGCAATCGAAGCGGTGCACGAGGCGGGTGGGGTGGTATCGTTAGCTCATCCGCTGCAAGCGCCGTGGCGCGAGGCGCAGCTGGAGACCGAGGTGGGACGTCTCGCGGACCTTGGGCTCGACGCCATTGAGGCCTACTACCAGGGCTATAGCCCGCGCAGGCAGCAACAGCTGGTCGAGCTTGCCGACCGGCTCGGCATTCTCGTAACCGGCGGCAGCGACTTCCACGGTCCGGTCGGAGATAACGGTGGTCATCTCGGTGTAGATATGCCGTTGGCGCGGTGGCGGCGATTTCGAGCCGCGGTTGCCGACAGGGCCGAGAACGGAATGTACGGATGTGTGGATCGCGAGCCGGAACCGGATCCGGCACGGTTTGACGCCGGTCGTCTCAACTGGCGCTGGCTGCTGCTGCGGATCGTGCTTCCATCGGTGCTCGTGGTCGCGGTGTTCGTCGGTCTGATCTTCGCGTTCCTCATCCCGGCGATGGAGGAACGCTTGATGGAGCGGAAACGCGAGATGACCACGCAGCTCACCAACTCCGCGTGGAGCGTTCTCGCCGACTATCACCGCGAGATTGAAGAAGGCAGGTTGAGCACCGAGGAGGCTCAGGCCGCGGCGGTGGAGCGGATTCGGCGAATGCGCTATGGTCCCGACGCAAAGGACTACTTCTGGATTACCGATATGCACCCGAATATGGTGATGCATCCGTACCGGCAGGATCTGGAAGGCAGCGATGTGAGCGAGTTCACCGATCCCGACGGGGTGCGGCCGTTCGTGGAGTTCGTCGAGGCCGTTCGTCATGACGAGGCGGGCTACGTTACCTACGTCTGGCAGTGGCAGGACGACCCCGATCGCCTGGAGCCCAAAGAGTCTTACGTTCGCCGCTTTGCTCCCTGGGGATGGATCATCGGTACCGGTTTGTACGTTGATGACGTCCGCGGTGAGATCGGCACAATCACCGGGCGTATGGTCGATGCGTCGTTCGTCGTGCTGTTGTTGGTGGTGCTGCTGTTGAGCGTGATCGCGTATCAGAGCCTCAAGGCCGAGCGGCGCCGCAGCGCCGCCGAGCGCGAGCTGCGGCGATCGCACGAGCGGTATCGGGCTCTAGTGGAAGCGGCCGCAACCGGGACGCTCCTCCTGGCCGACGGGCGCTGCACCTACGCCAACCGGACGATGCTGGAGCTGAGCGGCTACACCGCAGCCGAGCTGGCTCTCCTTGACCTTCGCGATTTGGTGGAAACAGCCGACCACGGCACTACCGACGATCAAATCTCCTGCCTGGTCGGCGGCACTGAAGTTCGCGAGCCGTTCGAGGCGCGCCTGCGGCGCAGAAACGGCGTCACGGTTCCGATTCTGATCTCTTCGACCACGGTGTTCTTCTCCGGACGGCAGGGTCTGATCGTGAGCATCCAGGATCTCACCAGCCATCGCGCGATGCAGACGGACGCGGCGCGTGAGCGGCTGATATCGCAACTGCAGAGCTCACTGCTGTTCCTCACAAAGCCGGTCCGCAGCGTGATGAGCGACCCCGCCTGCTGTCTGCTGGATACGCCGATAGCACAGGTGGTGCGTCTCATGGACAGAAGCGCGACCGACGCGGTGGCCGTCATGGGGCCGTCAGACGAGCTCGTGGGTATCGTGACCGATCACGATATTCGCAAACGGGTGGTCGGCGCGAATCTCGATCCTCGCCAGCCGGTGTCGCGGATCATGAGCGCCCCGGTGGTGACGATTGACGAGCACGCACCGGTGTTCGAAGCCTCAGTGCTCGAGCGGGAGCGCAACGTCGACCGCCTCGCGGTCACGGATGGCGCCGGGAAGCTCGTCGGAATGATGCAGAGCAGTAGCGCGCTTCGCCCTGAACGATACTCCTCATTCGTGCTCACGCAGCAGATCCGGCGCGCTCAGAGCGTTGACGAGCTCGCCGAGCTGTATCTGCAGCTTCCGGCACTCGTGCGCTCGCTGGTTGAGACCGGCGCGGTTCCGCGCAACATCTGCCACGTGACCACCACCGTCTCCGATGGAATCGCCCAGCGAGTCGTCGCTCTGACGCTGGAGCGGCTGGGCCCGGCGCCGGGGCCGTTCGTGTTCGTGGCGCTCGGAAGCGAGGCGCGCGAGGAACAGACGCTTGCTACCGACCAGGACAATGCCCTGATCTATGCATCGGCGAATGGCCGCGCACAGGAGACGGCTGAGTACTTTCTGCACCTGGGAACCGAGATATGCGATGCTCTCGACCGCATCGGATACCGGCATTGTCGCGGCGATGCAATGGCCAAGGACAGCCGGTGGAATCAGCCGCTCGAGCAATGGAGGGCATACTTCGACACCTGGATCGGCGAACCGGACGGATCGGCGCTGGCGCACTGCAACGTGTTTTTCGATCATCGCGCGCTGTACGGCGATACCGCGCTGCTGCGGCGTCTTCAGGAACACATCCGAGCGGGGGTCTCGTGCCGGCCTGAGTTTCTTTCTCACCTGGCGCTGAGCACTCTGGACTACAGACCGCCGGTCGGGGCCTTCGGCCGGATCGTCACGAGCTCAAGCGGCGAGGCCGCGCACACCTTTGATATCAAAGAGGCGATGATGCCGATCGTGAACTTTGCACGGCTCTACGCGCTGCGCTATCAGATCGAGCATACCAACACGTTCGACAGACTCGATGCGCTGGCGGCCGCCGGCCACCTGTCAGAGGAAAACCATCGCGCGACCGTGCAGGCGTATGCCCTTCTGATGCAGTTGCGCTTCCGGCATCAACTCGATTTGGTCGCGGAAGGGCGACCCCCGGACAACCTCGTGGACCCGAGGCGGCTGACTCCGCTGGAGCTCAGCGCCTTGAAAAACGCCTTTACGCAGACAGTCGCGCTCCAAAAGAAGCTCACCTACGCGTTTCGCGGCACCGGTTAAGCCGTTACACCGTGCCGGCGCCGCTATGCTGTGCCGGGGGCAGCCCCTGCGGTGGTCCGGCTGCGCTTCTGTGTTGCCATCGAAACCACGACCAGCACCGCGAAGCTTAGCGGGATCGAGACGATTCCCGGCTGGTTGATCGGCATCGGTGCCGTCGCCGGGTCAAAGCCGTACCGGACCCACATATCCGGGCTCAGCAGAATCAGCCCGACCGAGGATCCGATCCCTACCAAAATCGAAGCGATAATGCCTTGGGCCGTCGTCCTTTTCCAGAACAACATCGACAACAGGGCCGGCAGGTTGGCCGAAGCGGCCACCGCAAACGCCCACCCAACCAGGAACGAGACGTTCATGTCCCGAAAGGCGATGCCGAGGACGATTCCGACCAGGCCTACCACCACCGCCACAATCCGTCCGGCACGCACTTTGGCGGCGTCCGAAACCTCGCGTTTCGCGAGATTGGTCATCAGATCATGTGCCACCGCTCCCGAGGCAGCCATAATGAGCCCGGAAACCGTCGCAAGCACCGTTGTAAACGCGATTCCCGAGGTCACCGCGAACAACACCTCGCCGAAACTGCGGGCGAGAAGCGGTGCGCTCATGTTGCTCGTCTCCGGATTTAGCGCTCCGGCGGCGATCGAGCCGACGCCGAGATACATCGTCAGAACGTAAAACAGCCCAATGCCCGCTATCGCTACTATGGTCGACTTTCGCGCTGCCTCAGCGCTCGGGACCGTGTAGTAGCGAATCAGAATGTGCGGGAGGGCCGAGGTTCCGAGGAATAACGCAAGCATGAGGGAGATAAAGTTCAAGCGATTGAGCAGCGTCGTAAATGCCGGCTCGCCGGTTCGGGCTTCTAATGGAAACATCAGCCCCGGGCGCATGAAGGTGGAACCGGCCAGCGATTGCTCGTAGTGAACCGTAACGCGCTCGCCTCCTGAGGTCGCGAAGCTGGTGTTGCGCGGGACCTCGACGACGGTATCCTGATCGGCAAACACGCTGAGCAGCCGCAGGGGGCCCACCGGTCCTGTCTGCCTGCCGTAGGCATCCGGCAAAGCGGAGACGCCGCCCATCTGCCGGATCCGATTCTCCGGACCGTCGGGGGCGCCGTTCATAAGCACCACCCCGTCGGGCCGTACCGTCCGGGCTTGAGTCTCGGCCAGGTGTGAGCTCGTTCCGCCCTCCCATCGCCACCAGTCCTCGATCCGGACGTAGGTACCGCCGTCAATCTCCTCGATCGACCAGCCCGGTCCGGATCGGCCGTTAAAGCGCGCGGAGCGGCCTTTGATCTCGGCGGAGTAAACATCCCCGGGTCCGGCCTGTGCCGGCACCAGGTGGGAGAGCCGATAGAGGACCGTCTGCTCCTCTCCAGTGTTGTGATCGAGTACCGCATGGCGATCGACCAAGCGCACGCCGCGGAGATCTACCGTCACCGACTGCCCGTCGATCTGTGCCGGCAAGACCCGGTATTCATACCCTGGCACCTGCGCGCCGCCCTCTTCGGGCGGAAGCTGCTCGAGGTCTATCCCGCGAAACAGCACGGCACCGGTAAGAACGGTGGCGACCAACAGCAACAGCCCCCCGTTGAAGAACTGGACGTAGGTTGTGGAGGTCATACCGCCGCCGGCCACAATCAGAATCACCACCGAGCCGACGATCAGCACTCCCCAGTAGTGCGGTATGCCGAGAAGCGGCTCCACCAGCACCCCCGCTCCGACCATCTGCGGCACCAGGTAGAACAGCGATACGACCAGCACGCTCAAACCGGCGGCGAGCTGTATTCCCGGATGGCTGAAGGTGCGATTGAGGGCGTCGGAGAAGGTGAAGGTGCCGCGTCGTTTCATCGGTTCGGCGATCACGAACAGCGCCACGATCCACCCGGCCAGAAACCCAATCGAATAGAGAAACCCGTCGTAGCCGAAAAACGCGATCAACCCGCAGATGCCGAGGAAGCTCGCGACCGAGAGATATCCGCCGGCAAACGCAATCCCGTTCACGCCCCAGGGAATAGAGCTGTTCGCAACGAAGTAGCCGCCCACGCCCTGAGCGCGCCGACTGGTATAACGGGAAACCGCAAGCACCAAGGCCACGAATAGCAGAAAGACGATCACAGTCATGGCCGGCCTCCCTCTGCTCCGGATTGACGGGGCGTGCGGCACAGCTGGTTGTAGAGCATGGCGAGTGCAATGGCCAGGACGATCAGCCCCAGTCCGTAAGCCACGGCCAGATTGAGGCCCAGCACGGCGCGGGCGGCCATCCACTGCGGCCGAAAGACGCTCACTGCTACGAATCCGGCATAAACCAGCGAATACAGCAGCGTCATGCGGACACCGATGCCGGTCTTGCGACGTTCGAAGTGATCCTCGGCACTCGGCGACGGCAACGAACTCATACGACCTCCTTTCTGCGCCCAGAAAGTTGTACGAACCGGGATGCAGTATAGTAGCACGGAATTTTCGCTGTGAAGAAAAAAAAGTGTCGAGACCGCCGCCGTCCGGCCGTAATTGTGGCCGTGCGACCGTGGTTTTTGTTGTTTCTGTGCTGTTTCTCGTTGCGCAGCGAGTGAAGGCGGCATATAATCTGAGCGTTTCACAAGTGGTTTCCGATCGACCTCGCCGATCGTCACGGTTCGTATTATCGACACAAGAATCCAGGAGGTTCCGTATATGAGTACCGCAGTACCGCGCAAAGTTGAGGTGCGGGAGGACTTCCCGTTGAGCGAGGTTCCCCTGCAGAACCGCAAAAGCCTCTGGTCGACATCGGTCGTTTTGCTCGGCTTCACCTTCTTCACAGCCACGATGTGGGGAGGCGGAAGTCTCGGCGTAGCATTCCCGTTTTCGCAGCTGATGTGGGTAATCGCTATCGGCAACCTTCTGCTGGGTGCCTACGTGGCGGTTCTGGGCTACGTTGCCTATAAGACCGGCTTGAACTCGGTGCTGCTGGCGCGGTTCGGATTCGGCGACGTCGGTAGCAAGTGGCCTGACTTCGCGCTCGGCTTCACCCAAATCGGATGGTACGCATGGGGAACGGCAACGGTAGCGATTATCTTCGTTCAACTTCTCCAACTCTCGGCCGCAGTCACGATTCCCCTGATGGTGTTCTTCGGATTTGCGTTCTGTTGGACCGCATACGTGGGATACCGCGGGCTCGAGAAACTGTCGATCGTGTCGGTACCGGCGATGATACTCCTCATCCTTTGGAGCTTTGCCCTCTCAACGCGCGAGATCGGCGGGTTCGCGGGTCTGGTCGATATCGTACCGGCCGAAACCATGACCTGGGGTGCCGCGATCACGATTGTCTTCGGAACGTTCGTCAGCGGTGGAACGCAGGCGACCAACTGGACCCGTTTCGCGCGGACGGCGCGGATTGCCGTTCTGGCGAGCATGTTCGCGTTCTTCATCGGCAACGGCCTGATGGTGTTCGCCGGCGCCTACGGTGCGATCATCTATCAGGAAGCCGATATCGTGCAAGTGCTGACCATGCAGGGGTTGCTGCTTGCCGGTATTCTGATGCTGTTTCTGAATATCTGGACGACGCAGGACAACACGGTATACAACTTCTCGGTTGCCGGCTGTAACATGATGCGTACCGAGAACCGCAAGCGGCTTACCATCATCGGCGCTGCGATCGGCACCCTGCTTGCCATTTTGGGCATGTACGACTGGTTGGTCCCCTGGCTGGTGCTGCTCGGTACCTTCATCCCGCCCATCGGTGGGGTCATAATGGCGGACTTTTTCTACAAGCATAAGGGGCATTATCCGCCGCTCGAGCGCATGAAAATGAAGCAATTCAACTGGGCCGGAATCGGTGCCTATGTTATTGCATCCGCGATCGCCTACACTTCGCCGGGCGTGCCTCCGATTAACGGAATCGTCGGGGCAGTGGTGGTCTACATTATTCTGGATAAGATCCTCACTGCTGCCGGTCTGAGCCAGGATCATACAGAGGAGACTGAGGAGCGCCCGGCGCCCGCCACCTGAAGCGGCGGGACGTTGGGCAGTGAGGGTGACGATGCTTGACCTGTTGATCCGCAATGTTCAGACATCGACGCATGAGGAGCCGGTCGACGTAGCGATTGCCGGCGCTAAGATTGCCGAGGTGGCGCCTCGTATCGAGGCGCCGGCCGGCCAAACGATAGAGGGAGAAGGGCGACTGCTGATTCCGCCGTTCGTGGATGCCCACTTTCACCTGGATTCGGTACTGACCCGCATTCCTAACTCCAGCGGAACACTACGCGAGGGAATAGACAACTGGGCGGTGTACAAGCAGGAGCAACTCAGCGTTGAGGATGTCTATCAGCGTGCGGCGCGGTATTGCGAGCACGCCTTCAAAATGGGTATCCAGGCGATTCGCTCACACGTCGATGTCTGCGATCCTCAGCTGCGCGGCGCGCAGGCGCTCACACAGCTAAAACGTGATCTGTCCGACAGGATCGATATCCAACTGGTTGCGTTTCCTCAGGACGGTTACTACTCGGCACCGCAGGTTCGTGAGCTGCTGATCGCGGCCCTGGATATGGGCGTGGACGTGGTGGGGGGTATCCCGCACAATGAGCCGATGTACAACCAGGGCACCGCGAGCCTGCAGGAGCTACTGCGGATCGCGCAGGAGCGGGGCCTTCCGGTGGATGTGCACTGTGACGAGAGCGACGACCCCAACTCGCGCCATGTTGAGACGCTGGCCGCGCTGACTAAGCAGATGGGGCTGGAAGGCAGGGTAACGGCATCGCATATCACCGCTACGGCAGTGATGGACCCCTATTACGTCAGCCGCAAGCTCATTCCGATGATGGCGGCCGCCGGGCTGCATGTTATCTGCAACCCCCTGATCAACATTCACCTTGGCGGCCACTTTACGCACCCGCGGCATCGCGCCATGGCACCGATGCGGGACCTGCTCGCCGCCGGCATCACCGTTGCCTGCGCGCAGGACTGCAACGAGGATCCCTGGTATCCGCTCGGAAACGCCGACATGTTTGAGGTTGCACGCATGGGCGCGCACGTCGGCCACATGATGGGCCTTGAAGCCCTTCACAAAGTATTCGAAACCGTAACCGTCAACCCGGCGCGCATAATGGATCTGCCGGGCTACGGGCTGACGGCCGGCTGCCGCGCTAACATGGTGCTGCTGCGCGCCGACAGTGTCGTGGATGCCCTCCGCACCTCCGCGACGCGCGAGCTGATCATCCGCGACGGCGTCATCCGCGCCGGCACAGCCGCCGTCGCGTAACCTCCGCCGTCCGCCCGCCGTCGCCTAACTGGAATCGCCACTCCCGCCGCCTAATCGGCCCCGCCACCCCCGCCGCCAGTAGGTAGCCGCACTCGCCTCACTGCGCCGCAGAAGCAGCCCGGCCACAGATAAAATAGCCCGCCTGGATAGGCGGGCATAATTAGGCGCCGGCCGGACTGCCTTCGAGCAGCCCGGCC
>PUPD01000265.1 GCA_003552985.1 Spirochaetaceae bacterium | reverse complement strand
TGTAACCGGAGGGCAGGCGCCGCAGCACGATCGCGTACCCTACCGCCGCAAGCACAGCCCCGAACACCAATAGCACCCCCAACGCATCCGCTCCTCCCGCCTCTCCGTCTCCGAGTACCAGCACGAAGACGCCGCCGACGCTCAGGAGCGCACCGATCACGGTCGCGACCGTGATCCGTTCGCGCAACAGCAGAAACGCAAACACCGGAGTCACTACCGGAATCGTCGCGATGACAATGGCGGCCACAGCGGGGCTTGCGTACAAAAGGCCGGTGTTTTCGCTGAGAAAGTACAGAAACGGCTGAAACAACGCCACGGCGACCAGCAGCCGCCAATCGCCCCTCGCCGGCCACTGCCAGTGCCCGACGATCCTCGTCACCGCGGGAATCCGCGACAGTACCGAGAGGGCGCCGAGCGAGATCAGAAGGCGAGAGACGATGATGCTTACCGGACGCAGCTCGGTTAGCGACAGTGCCGTAAACACGAAGCTCAAACCGAAGAACGCCATCGCAAGCACCAGCTGGAAATACACAACCGGTATGTGCGGTTTCTGCATATCAGATCTCGGTTCAGGACCTTCCACGGTATTGGGGCGCTGCATCTCCGGCTCTCCGCGCACGTAGCGGGTGTCTGCAAAGTATCGTTGCGGTCCTCATCTTGTGCCACAAACCCCGTTAAGTGGCAAGTACCACCGCCGGCGCGGCTCGCGGCAGCGCTCACGTGTTCGCCCCCGGGGGCCGGTCACTGGACTATTGCTTACTGCAAATGTATGGTATTATTATCTGAACACCATCTCGGGGGTAGCACAATGCTTACCGACCAGTTCTATCAGGACCTGCCGGAGCTCACCGGTTTCGAGGAGATCTTCGCGGCGGAAAACTACATGGACGCTCCGCGAGACTGGATGGTGATTGTCACCGACGTCGTACACTCCACCGACGCAATCTCCGAGGGCCGTTATAAACAGGTCAATATCGCTGGTGCGGTCGCGGTTGCCGTAGTCAGCAACGTCATCGGTAACCTGCGCTTTCCTTTCACCTTCGGGGGTGATGGAATGACCGCAGTGCTGCCGCCCGACACCGCCCGCCGAGCCCTCGCCGGCCTTGCAGACCTGCAGGAGACCATTCGGAGGAGTTTCGCACTCGAGCTCCGCGTGGGCGCACTCACAGTCGGGGAAACTGCATCCAAAGGCTTCCCGATCCGAATCGCCAAGTTACGAGTCAGCGAGAAGTACACCCAAGCCGTTTTCGACGGCCCCGGGATCGCGCATGCCGAGGAACTGATCAAGAACGGCGCGCCGACGGAGCATCGCGGCCTGCCGGAGAACTCACGCGTCAAGGCGAACACCCAAGGTTTCAGCTGCCGCTGGCGCGAGATCCCCTCGAGTCTGGGTGAGATCGTGGCGCTGATCGTGGAGGCCCGCCAGGAGCAACCGGATTGCCGCGCTGCAGCCGTACGGACGGTATTGGAGGCGATCCGTGAATCGCTGGGCAGCGAAGAGCGCTACCACCCGGTCTCGAGCGGAGTGCAGCAGGCCGTCCACCGTCTGCATGAGATCGACAACGAGGCTCGAGTGCACGCGCGCGGACGGGGCGGGTTTCTGCTTGCGCTGCATCGCTTGTGGGTGCTGATTCAGCTCGCCGCCGTCAGCTTCGCCGTGCGCTGGGACCTGCCGCTGCGTTACCATTATAAGACGCTCAATCAGATCCCGCTCGACAACATCAGTCATGCCGATTTCCGCAAGTACGACGGTCGGCTCAAGATGGTTTTTGCCTGTACCACTGAGGACCGGACCACGCTGCAGGCCCGGCTCGACGAGCTCGAATCCGACGGCGTAATCGCGTACGGTATGCATGTTACCGACCACGCGCTGATCACCTGCGTCATGCATCTGCGCGCGCCCGACGAGGTACATTTCATCGACGGGGGCAACGGCGGATACACGTTAGCCTCAGCAGAGCTCAAGCAGAAGCTCGTGGCAGCGAGCTAACGGAAGCCCGTGTCGGGCGACCAGCGCTCAGCGGTTCCCTGCTCCTAAAGCTCCCGAAATGCCTCCTCAGCTGCGGCGATCGTTTGTTCGATCTCGCCCTCGCTATGCGCGGTAGACAGGAACGCCGACTCGAACTGCGAAGGCGCCAGATACACTCCACGGCGAAGCATTTCGAGGAAGAAACGCCCGAACCGTTCGGTGTCGCTCGCGGAGGCGCCGGTGAGATCATAGACCGGATCGCGGTTGAAGAAGACTGTGAACATCGAGCCGACCCGCGTTGTATAGACCGGAACCCCTGCATTCTCCGCCGCGCGCAGCAGCCCCCAGCTGAGTTTCTCGGTGTGTGCGGACAGCTGGTCGTACACCCCGGGCTCCGACAGCAACGCGAGCGTTTCATGCCCGGCAGCGACCGCCAGCGGGTTGCCCGAGAGCGTACCGGCCTGATAGACCCCGCCCTGCGGCGAGAGGAGCTCCATGATCTCGCTCCTACCGCCGAACGCTCCGACCGGGAGACCGCCCCCAATCACCTTTCCAAGGCAGGTCAGGTCCGGCGTCACCCCATACAGCGCCTGCGCGCCTCCCCAGGCGACGCGGAATCCGGTCATGACCTCATCGAATATGAGCAGGCTGCCGTAGCGTTCGGTGATCGCGCGTGCGCCTTCGAGGAACCCCTCACGCGGAGGGACGCATCCCATGTTCCCAGCCACCGGCTCCAGTATCACCGCCGCGATCTGCTCACCTTCGGCCTCGAACAACGCCTCCAGCGATTCTAGATCGTTATACGGACAGGTTCGCGTGGCCTCTGCGGCAGCCTTCGGCACGCCCGGGCTGGTGGGCTCACCATGGGTAAGGGCTCCGGAGCCGGCCTTGATCAGAAGCGCATCCACGTGCCCATGGTAACAACCGTCGAACTTAACGATCCCCTCGCGTTGGGTGTAGGCACGCGCCAGCCGCAGTGCACTCATCGTTGCCTCGGTGCCGGAGCTCACCAGTCGCAGCCGCTCAACCGACGAGACCGCGTCGATGATTACGCGGGCAAGCTCGGTCTCGAGCTCGGTTGGAGTTCCGAACCCGGTACCAAGGCGCGCGCGGCTTTGAATTGTCGTGACGACATCCGAATGGGCATGCCCCAGGATCAACGGTCCCCAGGAGAGTACATAGTCGATATAGCCGTTGCCATCGGCGTCATAGATATACGCGCCGCGGCCACGCTCCATGAAGATGGGGCTGACCGGAACCGATCTAAAGGCGCGCGCCGGACTGTTCACCCCGCCCGGGATACAGCGCTGAGCTTCCTCGAACAACTCCTGTGATCTACCCCAGTTACGCATCGCTTCTCTCCTCGCAGAAATAGCGCATACTGCTCTTCTTGAACTCACGAGTACTGAAGAGCACTTGGTACGGATACCTGCCCACGCGGGCGTTGATTTCCGCCACACGTGCCAGGCATTCCTCGCGAGTGCCGGCATGTACCATCGCATACAGATTATAAGGCCAGCGGTCGGCGGGGCGTCTACGGTAGCAGTGGGTCACCGCCTCGAATTCAGCCGCCCGGGCTCCGGCCCGATCACAGTGTTCATCCGGCACGCTCCATACCACCATGCCGTTGGCGGCAATTCCGATCCGGCGATGAGCGAGCACCGTGCTTACGCGACGAAGATACCCTACCCGGCGGTAGCGCACGAGCTCGCCCAGGAGCTCATCCTCCTCGAGCGCAACCCCCACGCGAGTACACTCGGCAGCCAGTTCCGCGAACGGGCGCGGAACCAGCGGGAGCTCATTCTGAATCACCCGGATGACGGCCCGCTCGCGCGCGTCCGGTCCCGCCGAAGCGCGAGCAGCCTCCGGAGCCGTTGAGCTCAAAGAACCGCGCGCCCCGAGCCGGAAGGCCACATTGATCTTATACCGACGCTCAATCGGAAGCTCGACGAGCTCCCGCACCCCGGCTTGACCGGACACCCCGGACACAACTTGCTCGATGAGCGCCCGATGCGGTGCAAGCAGCGTGAACCACAGGTTGTAGCGATTTTCACGCTCGTAGCAGTGCGTTACCCCCGGGTATGAGCCGATGTACGCAGCCAGCGCCCCTATCGCCTCCGGCTCCACTTCCGCCCCGCACAGCGTTCCGGTGTACCCGAGAGCGTGCGAATCCATGACCGCACCGACGCGACGCAGCAGACCCGCGGCCCGCAGTCCGGCGAGGCGTTCGATCACCTCTTCCTCGCCCCCCGGGACGCCGAGCTCGCGCGCAAGCGCCGCGAACGGGCGCCCCTCGAGCGGAATGCCCTGTTGGGTGCGGTCGAGCAGAACGCGGTCCCAGGGAGTGAGCTCCCCGGCCTCCTGATGCCCTCCGCCGGCGTGTTCCTCGCTACTCGCGTCAGCCAACGCTTGTCTCCTCCACCGGCGCACGGTACAGACACCACGGTTCCTCAGCCATGAAGTCTCCGTGATAGTGAAGCGCTCGCGCTCGGCAACCGCCGCAACGCTTTCGAAACTCGCAGCTTCCGCAGCGGCCGCTGTACTCCTCGCTGCGCAGGCGCTTCAGCATCGGGCTGTCGCGCCAGATCACCTCGAACGGCTGCTCGCGCACGTTTCCGGCGCTGAGATTCATATACGCACAGGGCTGCACGTTCCCGCTTGGTCCGATGATGCAGTAGCTGGTCCCCGCAAGACAACCCTTGCTGAAGCGCGGCTTCTGACCCCGTTGCAGCGCGATGCGCATGAACTGGGGCGCGCAGGTCGGTTTGATCTCGATCGGAACGCTTTCGGCTTTGCGCATGAGCTTCTCGATCAGGTCCTCATACTCAGCCGCGCGCAGCGAGCTCTCCTCGATCTCCGCCGCGCGTCCCGTCGGAACAAGGAAGAAGACGTGAAAGGCACGCGCTCCCTGCGTCGCCGCAAAATCGGCCATCGCCGGAATTTCCTCCCGATTCCAATCCATCACCGTCGTGTGAATCTGATACGCCAGGTCGGCTTCGCGGCAGGCCTGCATTCCTTCCAACGCCTCGGTGAAGGCGTTCTCATACCGGCGCAGGGCGTCGTGTTTGGCGGGATCCAGGCTATCCAGACTGATGCCGGCGGCCAGACATCCGGCGGTTTTGAGCGCGCGCGCGCGTTCCAGGCTCAGCAGGCTCCCGTTCGTACCGAGGACGGCGCGAAGGCCGCAAGCGGTGGCATGCGCAACCAGCTCTTCGAGGTCGCCCCGCATCAGGCACTCGCCGCCGCTGAAGATCATGATCTTGAATCCGGCGGCGGCGATGCCGCCGATCATAGTGCGCGCCTCGGCGGTGGTAAGCTCGCGCGGCGCAAGCGGTCCCGACTCGCGATAGCAGTGGTCGCAGTACATATTGCACTCGTTGGTCGTGTTCCAGGATACGATCATCGGTCGCTCTCCATAACCTCGGTTTCGTAGTCGAGATAGCAGGCCGGGTCCGGCGCCCAGAAGTCACCGTGGGCGGCCTCGGCTCGCGAGCGCAGGTTTCCATTGCAGATATCGAGGTAGCGGCATTCGGCGCAGCGCCCGCCGAGTAACGGTTTGCGGTTGCGCAGGCCGGCGAGCACCGGATGCTTCGCCTCGCTCCAGATCTGTGAGAAGCGGCTTTCGCGGATGTTTCCGAAAGTGTGGCCGGGCGTGAACTGGTCGGCATGCACGTTGCCTAGCCAGTCGACCCGGCCGATCGCGATGCCGCTCCGGTTACCGCCGCTTCGCCGCAGGAGCTCAAGCACCCGCTCGGCCCGCTCGGGCTCGCTGCGCCGCAGCTTGTGGTACAGGTACACCCCGTCGCAGTGATTATCGACGGTCAGAACCTCGCGCGGCGAGCCGTCGGCCGCCATGCGCTCGCACCAGGCGATAATGCGGTCGAGCGCGGCGCGGGTCTCGGCGTGCGTCGGCGCAGCCGTCATCATCTCGGCTCCCCGACCAGCGTACGCCAGGTGGTAGAAGCAGATGCGGGGAATGTTCTCGCGTTCAACCAGCGTGAAGATCTCCTCGAGCTCGGTCAGGTTATCGCGGCTCATGGTGAAACGTAACCCTACCTTCTGGCCGACCTCGCGGCAGTTTCTGATTCCGGTGAGAGCATCTTGAAACGCGCCCTCACGACCCCGGAATGCGTCGTTGCGGGCACCGATGCCGTCAAGACTAACGCCCACATAGCTCACCCCGAGCGCGCGGAACTGCTCAGCCCGCCGGCGGGAGATCAGCGTGCCGTTGGTCGATATCGTGCAGCGAATCCCGCGCTCGCGCGCGAACTCAATCAGGTGCGGCAGATCGCGCCGCAGCGTAGGCTCGCCGCCGGAAAACAACAGCACCGGCACGCGGTACTGCGCCAGGTCGTCGATAAAGGCTTCCGCCTCGGCGGTTGTGAGCTCCCCGGCGGCCGGGCCCCCGTCGGCAGCGCAGTAGCAGTGCTTGCAGAGCAGGTTGCAGGCGCGGGTGCAGTTCCAGACCACTACCGGCCCGTGGCCCGCGTGCGTGCCGTGGCGGGTCCCGCCCGTGTCATCGCTGTAGCGCAGCCGATCACCGTATGTCTCGGTATCAAGCAGCAGCTTGCTCAGACTGATCATGCTCCGTCCCTTTCGTTGGAAGTAACCGTACCTGCCGACGACGGGCCCGCGTCGCTTGCGTCTGGCGCGTGGTATGGGGCTTCCGCGCCTCGCGTGGCCGGCGCGCCTCGCGTGTCGGCTGCACAATGCGCGATCAGCGCCTCGAGCAGCCCCGTCAGCGTGCTGTCTGCGGCCTCGACTTTCGGCGGAAGCCCCACCTCACGCGCCGTGGCGCTGGTAAGCGGTCCGATCGATGCGATCGCCGACTGCGAGCACAGCTCGGCAAGCTCGGCCGCCGGGAACTCAGCCGCGAAGCTCTGCACCGCCGAGGAGCTTGTAAAGGTGATCGCATCGATGCGTTTCTCCTCGAGCAGCCGCTGTAATCGCCGGCGCACGCCGGCCACCGGCACGCTGCGATAGGCGCTGACTTCATCGACCCGCGCTCCACGCGTTGCCAGAGCCTCGGCTATCGCAAGGCTTCCACCCTCGCCCGTCGGTGCCGAGCCGCGCGGGAGCAGGTAGCGGCGGCCGCTTGGGGCGCGCGCCGATTCCCGCTCGAACAACGAAGTGAGGTCATGGTCATGCGGGGTGAGGTCGGCATCGATACCGCGCTGCTTCAGGGCTTCAACGGTGCGCGACCCCAGCGCCCATATCTCAAGACCGGCTAGGGCGCGCGCATCGAGCCGGTGTACGCCGCGCATCCGCTCAAAGCATGCCTCGACGGCATTCACGCTCACAAACACGACCGCGTCATACCCCGCGAGGTTGCCCAGTGCAGCGTCGAGCGCACCGGGATCCTCGGGAGGCGCGGTCTCGATAACCGGCACCTCTATGGGATAAGCGCCGCTGTTTCGCAGAAGCCGCGCGAGCTTTCCGGCCTGAGCCTGCGCGCGGGTTACGACTACCCGCCGCCCGGCAAGAGGACGCTCGGGAAGCCAGGCAAGCTCTTGCGCCAGTGCAGCCACCGTTCCGACCACCACAACGGCCGGGCTCCCGAGCCCGACGCGCTGCACCTGCTCGTCGATGCTTGCAAGCGTGCCCACCACGCTGCGCTGCTCCGGGTGCGTGCCGTTCTCGATCACCGCCACCGGTGTATCGGCTGCGCGGCCGTGCGCGATCAGCGTCTGCGCAATCGTCTTCAACCGCGCCATACCCATCAGAACAACGAGCGTCTCCTCTCCGGCCGCCAGTCGTTGCCAATCAACCTGTGAGTCCGGCTTCGCGGGGTCTTCGTGGCCGGTCACGATCGTCACTCCGGTCGCAAGGCCGCGGTGTGTAACCGGTATGCCGGCGTACGCCGGCGCGGCGATCGCGGAGGTGATCCCGGGCACGATCTCGCACTGCAATCCGGCCGCCCGCGCCGCAAGCGCCTCCTCGCCCCCACGGCCGAACACGAACGGATCGCCGCCTTTCAGTCGCACCACCGTCTCGCCGCGCCGGGCGCGCGCTATCAGGAGGGCGTTGATCTCCTCCTGCGGGACCGGGTGGCGGTCGGGCCGTTTTCCGACGAACACGAGCTCGGCCGTCGTCGCGTGCTCGAGCACCCGGTTGTCGAGCAGGCGATCGTACAACACGACGTCAGCCTGCTGCAGCGTTTCCACCGCGCGGCAGGTCAAGAGTCCCGGGTCGCCGGGCCCGGCCCCCACCAGGTAGATAACGCCGCTGTTCATTCGCACCTCGTTCATGCAGAGTCGTGACCTCGATCCGTACCAGCCGCCGGCTCGTCCTCGTGTTCGGCTTCAGTCTCAGGCCGCAGACCGAATAGCTCGCATGCGATCTCGGCATACAAGCGCCCTTCGCCGACCGCAGACTGCTGTTTGAGTCGGCTGATCGGCGTATTAACCAGCTGCCTGACGATGCTGTCGCCCATCTCACGCAGTACGCGGTGCTCACGCGCCCCCAGTTCGTCGTCGAGGCGATTAATCGCGCGCTGCAACTCACGCTCGAGCACCTCACGGCCACGGCGCTGCAGCGCTGAGACGGTCGGCACCACGTAGCGGGCTTCAAGCCACTCCAGGAACTCCGGCAGGGCTGCGTCGACGATTCGTGCGGCCTGCTCCAGATGCCCCGCCCGCGCCCGGCGGTTCTCAGCGGCGATGGTTCGGAGACTGTCGATTCGGTACACCCTGACCCCGTCGAGATTCTCGGCGCCGGGCTCTACGTCGCGCGGAAGCCCGAGGTCGATAACCACGAACTGCTCGCCGCCGCGATGCTGAGTGACGGTGTACAGTGTCTCGGCGTCCACCAGCCACGCCGGAGCGGCGGTTGCCGTGATAAGCGCATCGGCCGTATGCAGCTGTTCGGCGAGCGTATCAAGGGAAGCGATGCCGAGCGCACCGCCCTGCGTCTGCTGCTTCCGGGCGACACCCTCGACAAGCGTCCGCGCGTGTTCGACCGAACGGTTCACGACCGTGACACGAGCAGCACAGCGCGCGGTGAGGTTCTCGACCGCCAGACGCGCCATTTCTCCGGCACCCAGCACCACCACGTGCCGGCCCTGCAGTCCGTCCAGCTCAACGCTGCAGAGCTCAACCGCAAGCGAGCTCAGCGAGGCAGGGTGACGGGCGATCCCGGTTTCAGTGCGCACCCGCTTGCCGACCTGAATGGCTCGCAGAAAAAGCTCGTGGAGCACCGCATCGCCGCATTGTGCCGTGAGCACTGCCGCGTAGGCCTCTTTGACCTGCGCAAGAATCTGGTCTTCGCCGAGCACCATAGATTCCAGCCCGGCTGCCACACGAAACAGGTGCCGCGCGGCATGCGAACGCGTCCTGATATAACGATGCGACGCGAGCTCAGCGATCGAGACACCGGCGCGCTCGGCAAGGAAACGATTGAGCGCTTCCATGCCGGATGCGTGCTCGCGCAGCACCGCGTACAGCTCAATACGATTACAGGTACTGAGTATCGCACACGCCTCAACGTTCGGCACGGCGCGCAGCTCGCTCAGGGCGCTCGGCAGCGACTGCCGCGCCACGGCGGCTCGCTCGCGCATCGCCGGAGGTGAAGTTTCATGATCAATTCCTACGAGTGCTATGAGCATCAGAACCAGTTCCGCCCTGTCCCGATTGACTACACGACTTGCGTAGTCAGGTTAAGTGGAACTTGGTAGAAACCATATCCGATGAGCGCGGAAATCGCAAGCTCAGCCGGTTCTGCCTGCACCGCCCTGCAGGGTGCGATAGCCGGCCAGCGCGACAAGCGTACGATAGAGCACATTCACTCCGCGCTCGATATCCTCTCGGCCGGTAAGCTCTTCCGGACAGTGGCTTCGACCGCCGACGCTCGGAACGAAGATCATCGCGGCGGGAGCGTAGCGGCCGATCACCTGCGCATCGTGCCCCGCGCCGCTCGCGATAAACCGACGCGCGTAACCGAGCTCGCCGGCAGCAGTGTCGATTGCCGCCACGACGGCTGCATCGAACTGCAGAGGCTCTTCGCGAAGAATGCTTGAGATCCGGATCGCCGCCCCGTGCTCGGCGGCCAACTCCTCAGCGGCGCGCTCGAGCTCCACCTGTGCGTTCCGCAGGACCTCCGGCACGCTCGAGCGCAGGTCGACGGAACACTCCGCGACCCCCGGCTGCACCGTTTCGATGTTCGGCTCGACCGTAACTCGCCCGATCGTACAACTCAGCTCCGGATCACCGCTCTCGGCCTGCCGGCGCAGATGGCGGGCGATCAACCGGTGCAGCAGCATGAACGCGTCGCAACGCCCCTCAGGCGGCGCCCCGGCGTGATCCGAGCGTCCTTCAACCCGCACGTTGAAGCGGTAGTTGCCCTTAACCCGGTCGACGACCCCGATCGGGAGCCCTTCGCGATCGAGGGTCGGTCCCTGCTCGATGTGAAGCTCGACGAAGGCGTGAATCTCCTCGGCCGGTCGTCGCGCGTCTGCGATTACGGACGGGTCGAGCCCAAGCGCCTGCATTGCATCGAGGAGCCGCGCGCCGTCCGCGTCCCTCACTTCGGCGATATCGGAATACTCCAGGCGGCCGGTGAAGGCGTAGCTTCCGAGGAACCCGTAGAAACGCTCCTCCTCGTCGGCGAACGCCGCAACCTCAACCGGCCGCCGCAGGGGCACCTTGCGATCCTGCAGCGTGCGCACGCATTCAAGCGCCCCGAACACCCCGAGCACCCCGTCGTAATCGCCGCCGCCCTCTACGCTGTCGATATGCGACCCGGCAATCACTGCAGCACCTTCGCCGGCACCTTCACCGTCCAGCCGTCCAAAGATGTTACCGGCGGCGTCTGTCACTACCGCAAGCCCGCACTCGCGCATGCGCTCGATGAGGTAACCGCGCGCCTCTTGTTCCACCGGTGAAAACGCCCCTCGCGACACCCCGCCTTGCGGCCGGCGGCCGATAGAAGCCATCGCTTCGATATCACTCCACAAGCGCTCGATATCGATCATGGCATCTCCGGTATCGGGACCTCCAGCTCCCGCGCGTAGCGGCAGAGCATCTCCCGGGGTTCACTCATCCGTCGCGACGCTTCTTCGTCGCACCCATGAACTGCATCAGGAGGGCACTCGCCATCATCGAGCTCACTCCCGCTGCATCGAGCGCAGGCGCGACCTCAACCAGGTCTATCCCGCGGCATAGCGAATGCCGCCCAATCATCCAGACCGCTTCGAGCGCCTGATGCGAGCTCAGCCCGCCGACTCCCGGCACGTTGGTCCCGGGCACGTGGGCAAGGTCCAGCGCATCAATATCGAAGCTCAGGAACACAGCATCGGTTCCGTCGCTGACCCGCTCGAGCGCCTCGTTGACGGTAGCCTCGATGCCGCGTTTGTGAATCTCCCGGCAGGGGATCACGCGAATCCCCATCTCACGGCAGTAGTCCATGTAATAGCGCGAGTTCAGCCACCCGTTTGTTCCCAGCTCGACGAAGTGCTGCGGTTTGAGCGGTTTCTCCGCACGCTCGAGCAGTCTTCGGAACGGGGTTCCGCTCGAAACCTCGCCATGATGAGAGACCCGCACATCGAGATGCGCGTCGATATTGATCACCCCTACATCGCCCTCGACGCTGTTGAGCAGGCCGCAGACGTCGGGATAGGCAAGCGAGTGATCTCCGCCGATGATGACCGGAGTCACACCGGTCTTGAATATCTCGGTGACGACCTGCTCCACGCGCGCGTGCGTTCCCAGAACATCGGTAACCAGAACATCGATGTTCCCGAAGTCGGTCACGGAGAAGTCTTGTGAGAGATCGATATCCAGGCCGGGCTCATACACGTCCGAGAACACGAGCGCATTCCTGATGCTGTCGGGTCCAAACCGGCACCCGCGCCGGCCGGTCACCGCGGTGTCGAACGGTATGCCGACAATGCCGATATCGGCGTGCTCGGCCTGACGCCAATCGACCATGATATCGCCCAGGCTCACATCGTACTCGTCCGGCACCCACTTTCCGGGACGCGAGGCTTCGAGGAGCAGTCTCTCGGTATCTTTACTCAGCTGCATAGCGCACTCCTTGTGACTCAGTTACCGGAAAGACCGGCGCCGCCCATCCTATCACCGATCCCCAGCGGGGACAAACGCGCCGGACAAACAAGCCTGCTGTGGACAACGACCCCGGCGGCGCAACCCGCTCACGAATCGCGCACAGGGCCGAGCGCGACCGTAAGCAACGCCGCGGCTGCGATCACCGTCCCCACCAGCACGAATCCTTCGCGAAATCCGGCCAGGTCACTCATGAGGCCCAACCACGCGGGGATCAGCCCGATTCCGATGAGGGCGGAAAACGGCAACGCCACCGAGACCGCAACGTTGCGTGAGCGCGGCGGAGCAACCGCCGATAAGGTAGCAAACCCGGCGGGGAAGAACAGAGCCCCGATACTCGGCTGCAGGAAGACCGCGACGATCAGCGGCGCGCCGCTCGAAAGCCCGATCAACAGCACCGCAAGCCCGGTCCCGACCAACGCAACGAACATCGCCGTCCGCCGCCCAATTCGGTCCACAATGAAGACCGCCGACAGCAGCGCCGCAATCGGCAGGAAGCGGGACACCCCGAAAACGTTGTTGGCAGCCACAAGCGAGAACCCGGCTTCGCTTACGAGGAAGGACGGAATCATCAGGTAGATGCCGTCGGTACTGCCGAGCGCCATACCGAACAACAGCACCAGAATCCAGAAGCGCGGCTTCGTCAAGATCGGCGCGAGCGTCCGCAGCGTCGGAGCCTCGCCGTAGCGTTCTCGCGGCGGCACGCCCCGTGAGAACGCCCACGCTACCGCCAGGAGCATCACCGCAAGCACCGCCAGTGCGACCCGCCATCCGGTCAGCATCAGGAGAACGTTCGCGTACAGAGGAGCTCCGATCATGCCCAGATGCGGACCGAGCTCGTGAATCGCGAGCGCTTTCTGCCAGTCAGCAGGGCGCACCAGGTCGGTAACGGTGGAGATGCCCGACGGCGGATACAGGCCGAACCCCGCGCCAAGGATCGCCACGCCGGCGCGGAACATCCCCAACGCCGGAGAAACCGCCATCCACGCCAGCGCGGCGCTCATCACACAGGCCGAGAGCACAATCGTACGACGGTGAGTCAATCGCGCGGAGACAAACCCCGAAAGCAGCATCGCTGCACCGTAGCCAAGGCTGAGCACGATGAACAGCTGCGAGGCGCGCGCATGCGAAACGTCGAACGCCTCACGGATGGGCGGAAGGAGCGGAGACAGAATCGAGCGCCCCAGCATCCCGAACACGAAGACCGCGACCACAAAGCACACCGGTTTGAGACTCTCGCGAAACGATAGCTGATCAGGGTTTGCTTGGGCGTTCATGCACGGCATCTTACCATACCGGCGCAACCGTCACCCAGCTCTATGCATCGGCGGCTCCGCGTTCGCCGGGCAGGCGATCCTGCGGCCGGCCGCTGGAGCGAGATGTCCGATCGGTGGTACAGTCTAGGCACGAAAGCTCAGAGGTCCTGAAGGCGGCGGGCAAGAATTCGGCTGCCTTTTCCGGAGGATAGTTCATGGTCTACAGAGCACGCCACGGGCAGGTGAGTTACGGCGAGCCGATCGGCATTCTGCTTCTCGATCAGGATCACTGCCCGTTCGTTCCCGGAGACGTGGCGAACGCTACGACATACGCATACCCGGTGCGCTTCCAACGCGTCGAAGGTTTGACGCCGGCCCGTCTTTTCCGGCACGACCGTAGCTTGTACGAGACGGTGCTCGCCGGCGCCCGCTCACTCGTGCAGAACGGCGTGCGCGCCGTCACTAGCGATTGCGGCTTCATGGCGCTCTATCAGCAGGACCTGGCGCGCGAGCTTGGCGTACCGGTGATGATGTCGAGCCTGATCCAAATTCCGTTGATCAGCACTATCATCGGCCCCGAGCGCCGCATCGGAGTGGTGACCGCCAACGCCGGCTCACTCACCGGCGAGCTGCTGCAGCGCGCCGGAGTGAGCTCGAGCGACCGCGTTGTGGTTGCCGGGCTGGAACACACCGAACACTTTGCGCCGGTCGCGGTATACGAGACCGCTGATACGCTCGACACCGAGCTGGTAGAGCGCGAAGTCGTCACCGCGGTGGACGGGCTGCTGCGCCGCGACCGCGAGCTCGGGGCGATTCTGCTCGAATGCAGCCTGCTCCCACCCTACGGAGCAGCTGTTCACGATGCGTTCGGTCTCCCGGTGTTTGATTTCGTCACCGCAATCGACTTCGTCTACTCCAGTGTGGTCAAACGACGGTATTCGGGATTGATGTGACGCCCGAAGGCTAGCACGTGCCAGGCCGGTAACGCGGACGCTCGATCTCGAAGATCTCACGCACGTAGCAGTACCGGTTGCCGGCCAGACGTCCGATCGGGCGCAGCGCATCGAGGTCAATCCGCATGCGCTCGTCGATCAGCTCGTCGCGGACCGTAAGATGCACGACCTCGGCCAACACCAGCGTGGCGCTCCCCGGCCCCTCTCCCACCGCTATCTCACGCACCGGGACGCACTCGAGCGCTATCGGCGCCGCCGCCAATCGAGGTGTGTTGCCCCGTTTGGCCGCTACCGTCGTAAGCCCCAGCGCTTCGGTCTCGGAGACTCCGCGAGGATAATCGGCGGAGCTGGCGGTCATCGCGGTTTCGTAGGGTTCGGCGACCACGTTTACGACAAACTCCTGCGCGCGGCGCAGGTTCACGAGCGTGTCCTTGCAGTGGTCGGCCGTGTCGGGGTTGTAGCTGAACGCAACCGAAACCGTCGGCGGGCTCGAGCAAACGGCGTTGAAGAAGCTGAACGGCGCCAGATTGACCTCGCCTTGTGGCCCTACCGTTGTGATCCAGGCTATTGGACGGGGCACCACGCACCCGATCAGCAGTTTGTAGAGTTCTTTGGGCTGGTGTCGGGCCGGTTCTATCTCCACCTCGCGCTCCCTCCATCTATACGCTTGCGAACGACAGCCGAACTGCGTAGGATACGCCCCATGCAGATCAGCCAACACGAATTGAAACTCTCACCGAGGTCTCGAGGGTTCCATCTTATCACCTCTGAGATTGAAAACGGTATCCCTGCGCTACGAAAGGTCACAAGCGGTATCGCCCACGTGTTTCTGAAACACACCTCGGCCGGCCTCACGCTGAACGAGAACGCTTCTCCCGACGTGCGGCGCGACATGGAAACGATCTTTAACGCCCTGGTGCCGGAAAACCGCCCCGAGTATCAGCATACCCTCGAAGGCCCGGACGATATGCCGGCGCACGCCAAGAGCTCGCTGCTGGGAGCCGGGCTCACGCTGCCGGTGTCGAACGGGCGTTTCAACCTCGGAACCTGGCAGGGAATATACCTCTGCGAGCATCGCAACAGCGGCGGAGCCCGCCGGGTCGTGGTAACCATCATAGGCAGCGGCACGGCTTAGGAAGCCCCGGCAAGCATTGCCACCCACGGTTATGCTTAGCCGACGAGTATGCTCAGCCGACGAGGTCCTTCAGTTTTGTGAGCTGTTTGAGCCCGTGGCCGGTGAGGACCACGACCGATTCAGCGCGTTCGCTACGGCTCAGTCTCCGCCAGGCCGCATAGGCCGCCGCGCTTGTGGGCTCGGCGAACACTCCACGCTGCAGGAGCCCGACGGTGGCGCTGCGGATCTCCTCCTCGGTGACCGCAATGGTGAACCCGCCGCTCGACCGCAGCGCGTCGAGAACCGCCGGCGAACGCGGTGGATTCTGCACCGCAATGCCTTCGGCGATTGTCGGAGCGACCTCGACCTCGCTGTGGTGCTCCTGACCTAGCTCAAAGGCGGTGTGCACCGGGCTGCAGTGTGCGGCCTGCACGCCCACAAGGCGCGGCGCTTCGCGAAGGTACCCGGCATTGAGGAGCACCTCAAACCCGCGGTGCAGACCCTCGACGTCCCCCCCCGAGCCGAGCGGTACCACTATCGTCGCCGGAAGCTCTTCGCCGAGCTGCTCCCACAACTCGAACGCAGTGCTCTGGAGTCCAAGCACGAACGCCGGATTCCACAGATGGCTGGCATAAGCGGTGCGTGTCCCGGCCTGCTCGGCGGCCTTGCGCGCGTCGTCCCGCGTACCGGCGACGGTGCGCACCTCGCTTCCGTAGAGCCGCATCTGCAGAAGCTTGCCTTCAGGAGTGTAGTCGGGAGTATAGATAGTGCAACGCATACCGGCAGCGGCGGCATACGCGGAAACCGCTGCTCCGGCGTTGCCCGAAGAGTCCTCGACGACATCCTGCGCTCCGAGGTACGCGAGAAGTGAGATCAGGACCGCCGCGCCCCGATCCTTGAACGAGCCCGAGGGCTGCAGGTAGTCGAGCTTGGCGGTCATGGCCCCTTCGGGGACCTGCAGCTGCGTTATCGGGCTGCGCCCCTCGCCCAGGGTTATGCGTCGACACTCCGAAGGAAGACCGTAGGCTTCGCGATAACGCCAAATGCTGTGATCGCGCTCGACCAGCGCGGCCGATGGAAAGATCCGCTGCTCGCGGTACTCCAGATACCCGCCGCAGCGGCAGCGAAACATAGCAGGATCAGGGGTGTATCGGCGGTTGCAGACGGCGCAGGCGAACTCCATATACTCTTGTAATCCCGCGGCAGATACCTGTCAACAACAATCGTCGCGCGGAACGGTGGCCGAATCAGCTCCACCATGCGTGGAAATGGTGCACCGGCCCGTGGCCCTTCCCAAGCCGATACGCGGCCCCTGCCTGCAATGCCTGCGTGACATACTCTTTGGCGCCCTCGACTGCGTCTTCCAACTCCCGGCCACGCGCCAGCAACGCTGCGATCGCGGAGGAGAGCGTGCACCCGGTGCCGTGGGAGTTCTCCGTTTCTATCCTGCCGCCGCGATACCATCGATAGCGGATCTCGCCGTCGTCGCTGCGTACCGCCAGGAGGTCGGCACTTTCTCCCGAGGTACCATGCCCGCCTTTGAGCAGGACCGCCCGCAGCCCGTGCTCCAGCAGCCGTTCACATGCCGCCCGACGCTCGTTATCCCCGGGCCCGATCCGCATCCCGGCGAGTACCTCCGCCTCCGGTATATTCGGAGTAATCACATCGGCGAGCGGGAGCAACTCGGCGAGAATGGTCTGCTCGGCCTCCTGTCTGAGGAGCCGGTCCCCGCTTTTCGCCACCATGACCGGATCAATCACCACATTGCGGGCTTTGAAATGACGAAGGCGCTCTGCCACGGCTTGTACGATCTCGGCGTTGGCGAGCATCCCGATCTTGACCGCATCCACGCCGATATCCTCAAACACTGCGTTGATCTGAGCCACCGTGAACTCAGCGGCCGGAGTGTGAATTGCGCGAACCACAACCGTGTTCTGTGCGGTCAAAGAGGTGATGACTGACGCCCCGTAGCAACCCAGAGCCGAGAAGGTCTTGAGATCCGCCTGGATTCCCGCTCCACCACCGCTGTCCGAACCGGCGATTGTGCACACGCGCCGATACTGTTTCGTACTGCCGCTCATATCCTCTCCCTCGCTCGACACTTGAGTCTCGATACTTCACTCGGTCCTGAAATGGTCGAACCCGAGCTTACTCGGATCCATCGGCACACCGTCACGCAGGTACACCAGTTGTCCGGGCCGGTCGGTTATCCGCCCGACGGCCCTAAGCTCCCGGCCGAACCGGCGCTGAAAAGCCTCTGCGAGCGCGGCGTGGCGCTCCGGGGCCACGGTACACAGCAGGACGTAGTCCTCACCTCCGCTCACCGCGAGCTCCCAGGCCGACCATGCCTGCTCTGCGGCGACCTCGCGCAGTTGGGACGAAAGGGGCAGGTGCTCGACCTCAATCCGGGCCCCCACCCGGCTCTGCTCCATAATGCGGCGAATATCCGAATCAAGCCCGTCTGAGATGTCCATCATGGCATGCACGTCACTCGAGGCGGCCAGCCACGCGCCCTCGGCGAGCTGCGGACATGGATCGAGGTGCCGTTCGATCAGGTACTCCACGGCGCTGTTCCGCGCTACGCCTTCCAGCAATGCCCGTAGACCTCCCCCTGAGTCCCCAAGGCAGTCGGTGACGCAGATCAGGTCCTGCTCGCGCGCCGTTCGGCGCAGCTTCAGGTGGGCGGGCGAGACCGAGCCGAGGATCGTGAACTGTATCACGATCGGCCCGTTGGACCGTGTGGTGTCGCCGCCGAGAAGCTTCACTCCGGCTTCCCGCAAGCGCTCCTGAACGCCGTCAAAGAATGCGTCGATCCAGGCGACCGATAGCTCGCCCGGTAACGCAAGTGCGAGGAACGCCGAACGGCATTCGCCGCCCATCGCGCAGATGTCGCTAAGGTTGACCGCCACTGACTTGCGACCGAGCAGACGCGGGGAGATCGCATCCCGCAGGAAGTGGCTCCCTTCGATCAGGAGATCGGTTGTCACGAGATCGAGCTCGTCTCGATTGCGGCTCAGAACGGCGCAGTCATCGCCGATTCCCAGACTGCCGTCCTCGGTGCCGACCGTCGAGAACCGTGCGGCAATGCGCTCGATCAAGCCGAACTCGCCGATATCGCGCAAGGTCATCACAAAGCTCCTTCACAGCCCGGCGCCCGGCGCCGCCGGCCGGCCTTCTTCGGCAGCGTAGGCAAGCAGACGTACCGGATGCAGCAGGTGTACCGCAGCCGACAAATAAACAGGGGATCGAGACGGAAAGACGACGGAACGGCAGAGTGACGCGCGGGCTTCGGCGCCCGCCGTCACCGCGCAGCACCCGGCCTGCGGGCACCGCAACCAAGCGCGTCCGTTTCCCTTCGCCGGCATTATCCGGATCAGGTTCAAGGGTTTGGTCTCAGCCGTCGCAGGCCGCAACAGCTCCCCTAACGGAACGGTATGTCTGTGCGGCAGTGTACGTCCACCCCGACCGGCAGGTCAAGGTCACGATGGCACGGCGCACGCGAGCCGGCAAACGCCGGTCACAAAAACGGCACCCGCCGCAGGTGAGGGGGCAGCGACAGGTGCCTTGGAGGCAGTGTGCCGGCGAGCCGGCAAAACCTTACTTCTACTGTAATATATAACACAGTATTGGCCTGCCGTCAAGAGCAAGCCGTCAAGAGCGAACGATCGGCTGCGCGGCGCGCCCGCCGCCGCGTACTATCGCGCTCTACCACTGTAGGCCCGCAACGGTCGCAACCTGCATGCTTTCAAGGGCCGCCTCCACCAACCCGTCCAACTCGAGCTGCTGTTCGTACTGCTCGACCGTCGCAACATCGCAGCGAATCGCGGGCTTCCGGGGGGCGAACAACACGCAGCAGTCCTCAAACGGGCGGATCGAAATCTCGTAGGTACCGATTTCACGGGCGGTGCGCATAATCCAGTCTTTGTCGAAGCCGAGTAGTGGCCGCAGCACCAGGTGACGGGTAGCCGCATCAATCGCCGCCATGTTCGACAGCGTCTGGCTTGCCACCTGTCCGATGCTGTCACCCACCGTGAGCGCTTCGAGCCGATAGTGTTCGGCGATCCGCCCGGCGATGCGCTGCATGAACCGCCGTTGGATGATCGTCCAGTACCCTGCCGGAACGAGGTCGGCCACTTCCTCCTGAATGCGGGCAAACGGAACCAGAAACAACCGTCCCGGCTGCGGCACCCAGCGGTTCAGGGCGTCCACCAGATCACGCGCCTTCTGCTCCGCCTTTAGTCCGGTGTACGGAGGGCTGTGAAAATGCACGTACTCCATCGACAGACCGCGCTTCATCGCATACCAGGCCGCTACCGGGCTGTCGATTCCCCCGGACAATAGCGTCAATGCCGCCCCGGTGCTTCCCACCGGCAAGCCCTCCGCACCGGGATGCTTGTCGGCAAAGACCGTGATCTCGTTGTGACGGATCTCGACATCGATCAACAGATCAGGTGAATGCACATCGACGCTGAGCTCCGGCAGACGTTCGAGCACAAGCGCGCCCACACGCCGGTTAAGCGCCATCGAATCGACCGGAAACGCTTTATTTCTGCGCGAATGCTCCAGCTTGAAGGTCCTCGCGCCTGCGGCCGCCGCGTCGCGTGCCCGACGCAACACAGCCGATTCCAGCGCCTGCAGATTCAGCGGAACCGCCTCGGCAAGCGCGTACCACTTGACTCCGAACACCCTCCGCAATGAAGCACTCCAGCCGCGCCACTGCTCGTCTGCACGAGGCCCGTGAGCTGCGTGCACCGCCGGCGACCCCTTATCGCCTTCGGAACGCTCTACAACCTCGCCCGGGGCCCCGCGCCGGTTCGCCCCCAGGTCGCCCAGGTCACCGAGCTCAATCTCGATGCGGCCGTGACGCGCAACCACGCGTTTGGCTTCACAGCCGAGTTGCGCCACGATGTTGGTGCGCAGCTGTTGCATGAAGCGCCCGCGTTGACCGCGTTTGAGAGCAATCTCGTCGAACGCAATCAGCGCCAGCCTGCGCAGCGGTTCGGTCGGCGAGTTCTGTGCCGCCTGGCTTTCAGGCGTTTCGCTCATCGCAATACCCGCTCGGCCACCGGCCGCAAGCGCTTCAGCGTGGCTGCGAGAATCTCGCCCACCGCCTCCACCTCGGCCGCAGTGTTGAGCCGTGAAAGGCTGAACCGAACGCTTGAGTCTATGACGCGCTGCTCAAACCCGAGCGCTTCCAGCACGTGGCTGCGCTTGTTGCGCGAAGCCGCGCATGCCGAGCCGGTGGAGACCGCGACCCCGGCCTCGGACAGCGCATTCACCATGACCTCCCCCGGTATCGGCGGAAACGCCACTGCCAGGGTGGTTGCGATGGCGTCCGGCGGGGACAGCATCACCGCTCGGCCGGTGCTCTCGACCGCTCGCACCAGCTGTGAGCGCATCGCAGCAATCAGACGGTAATTCTCTTCGCGCCCGCCTCCGGCAGCCGCGGCGGCGGCCGCGAAGCCCGCAATACCGGGGACGTTCTCGGTGCCGGCACGCAGGCTCGCCTCGTGACCTCCACCCACCAGCAGCGGCCGGCAACGTACGCCGCTGCGTAGATACAGCGCGCCGGCCCCTTTGGGACCGTGAATCTTGTGCGCGCTGGTGCTGTAGGCATCGAGCGCGCCCGCCGGCGAGACGAGTTTCCCGAAGCCCTGGACACCGTCGGCGTGCACCACGGCCGTCTTGGCGCGCGACTTCACCATGCGCGCGATATCGGCCACCGGAAACACAGCTCCGGTCTCGTTGTTGACCTGCATGATGCTGACCAGGATGGTCTCCGGGCGCAGGGCCTCACGCACCTGCTCAATGCTCAAGCCGTTGACCGGATCGGGCCTTAGATAGGTCACACTGAAGCCTTCCTCCTCGAGCCGGCGCATCGGCTCGATCACCGAAGGATGCTCAACCGCAGTTGTCACGATATGTCGCCCGCGCGCACGATAGGCGTGCGCAACCCCGCTGATCACGGTATTGTTCGCTTCGGTAGCTCCGGAGCAGAAATAAAGCTCACGAGCGGCCACTCCTAACTGCTCGGCCAGACTTCGTCGTGCGTTCTGAAGGATCCCATCGGCGTCAACGCCGGATCGGTGGAGGCTCGACGGGTTCCCGAATGTGCGTTCAAGACAGTCATGTATTGCTGCAACCGCTTCGGGCACTACCGGTGTGGTCGCGTTATTGTCCAAGTATACGCTCTGCATGCTGGTTCATTGTACCGAGTTACCGGCGGCGGCGGCAACTCGTCAACGCGAGTCAACCGGCCGGTCGGATTGCCGATCCGAGTTCCGGTTTCGGCCTGCGCGTTCTTCACGCGGCGCGTCGGCCTGCGGGCTTCCGTCGTCGTCGGTCGGCTCACCTCCGGCGCCCTGCGGCCCGCCACCCTGCAGACCGGAGCTATTCGGCTCGGAAACGTCCGGTCCGGAGACGCCTGGGGCCGAGAGACGCTGGTTGCGATACTCCTCATAGGGTATCGGTTCCGGAACCTCTCGAGGCAGCACCGTCACCGTGTTACGCTGGGCCTTGGCGGCATACAGCACTGCGTCGGCTCGCTCCACCGCAGCTTTGATCTCGGGAAGATCCCCGCACGCGGCAATGCCCACCGAGAGCGTGCCGCACGGCGCTCCCCCGTCGCTTGCAAGACGGCGCACCGCCTCGTAGTCCGAATCCGACTCGATGCGTTGTTCCTGCTGATAGCGCAGACGCTCGCCGAGCACCACTCCGGCGTTCAGGTCGTCCGCAATCAGAATCAGAATCTCCTCGCCCCCGTAGCGAATCGTCCAGTCCGCCGGGCGGCTGTTGGCGTTAACGAGCTCGCCGACCGCCGTAAGCAGCTTGTCGCCGAACGGGTGTCCCAGATGATCGTTGATCCACTTGAAGTGGTCGATATCAATCATCAGCACCGTGATCGGCTTGCCGTCCGAACGCAGCCGCTTGTAGAGCTCCGGCATGCGTTCCAGAAAGAAGTTCTTGTCGCGCAGCCCGGTAAGCTGATCGCGGTATTGCGCGCTCAGTTCCTCCGCGAACTCAATCCTGAGCGTGGCCCCGGGATCGCGCGAATCATCCTCGGCCTCCTTCCATGCCGCCTGCTCAAACGGCCCGGCGGTTTCCAGGCGCGAGCCGCTGACCATCAGAAAACTCTCCGGATCGCGAAGCAGAAAGCGATACAGATCACAGACGCTGCGAATCGTGTCGAGCGGGAACAGCGATGCGTACGCGCCGGTCTCGGCGATCGGTTGCTGCTTGCGGGCTTCGATGTAGCGCCGCAGCTGGCGCGTAGCCGGTTTATACTCATAGGAGCGTGGATCGGTGTACAGATCGTAGTCGATCACCGGCTCGTCGACGAGTATGCGAACCTGGCGCCGCGCGACGGGATCGTCGCGGCGCAACGTCGCGAGACTGACGTGCTCGCCGATCCCGATGAGCTCGTCGTGCAGGCGCTCGGCCAGCATCGGCAGGACGATGCGGTCCTGGCGGTCACGCACCGGACCGCTGCGCTCGGTGCGCCGCAGCAGCCGCGTCCGTAGCGTCTCGATCTCGCGCTGCAACACGTAGGCGCTTCTGCTGCGCCGAAACTCGCGCGCTCGGTCCGTCGAACCGGAGATCTCGCGCGCATAGGCCGCGACGTCGCGCAGATAGAGATCGAACAGCTCGGGGTAGACCGCTTGCCACTCGTCGCGGATCGCCAACAGCGCTGCGGAGATCGTTTCAGTGCCGAGCAGGCGCTCGAGCCGATACGGATTCAGCGAATGCAGCCAGTCGTCGATAATGCGATGCAGGGGAATGATCGTGGCCAGCGGATCCTCCGCAGCCAACGAGGTCAACCCGAGCTCCACCGAAGCGAACCGCCCCGAGTCGCGAAACAGAACCCGCTCAGAATACGGCAATAAGAATGCGCCCTGGTCGAGCTGCTCGATCCCGGATCCCGGAAACAGCGATCCGAGTAGACGGAGAACCGGCGCGTAGGCCTCGCGGAACCGCGAGCTCTTCTCGCGTTCCAGACGCTCGAGCTCGCGTTGCTCAATTGCGCGCGCCTGCTCCTGCTGCAGCTGCTCCTGCCTCTGTTCGTAACGCCTGCGTTCGAGAATGTCCTCATCGGCGATGCCGAGCAGCGCGCAAAGGCGCTCAACGAACTCCGGGTCCTGCGGGCGCCATGGATAATCGCTCTTCAGCAGCCTGAGCATTACCGGGTAGAGCTCGAACTTGTAACGTTGAAGATTGTCGAGCGCAATACGAAACATGCGCGCAGCTTCCTCGAGCTCCTCGGCATAGGCGCCGCTGCGCCGGTAGGCGGTCTGAATCTCGTGTGCAAGACTCAAGGTCGCGCCGATGCTCTGCTTATCAACCTGTTCGGTCTTTAGGCAGAGCCGATACACAACCTGGGCCACCTCGGATAAGGCGGCGGCTTCAATCCGTTCGCCGCTTTCCCGCCGAACTCGAAGATACTCCAGATGCTTCTTGACCTGCTCGTATGGACCCACGAACTCCTGAAGCACCCGATACCCGAACGGATCGCGGCGGCGCAGGTCGGCTCTTACTTGCTCCGACTCGGATAACGTGCCATCCGGCCGCGACCGCCCTCTGCCCGAAACGGGCCGCTCGGCCGGCAGGAGGTCCCCGCTGAGCTTCTGAGCGGCGTACGAGAGGGCGTGAAGCGTGTCATACAGCGACAGCTCCCCGGCGCCAAAGCTTTCCAGTCCGTGCTGTCTGGTGAGGCGTTCAACGTAGCGTTTGGCGATGCAGTCCGGAACACGAAGCGGCAGGAAGCTCAGGAGATCGTCCAGCAACTCCCGCGGCCCGACCATCGGCAGCTGCAGCGAGCGCGCATACGCGTTGATCCGTCGGCGCAACGCCGGCGGGATCACCGGGAAGCGGTCCTCTGCACGCCGGCCGCCGGTGGGCTGCGGCGCGTTTGCGCCGGCCTGCCCGCGGCGATCGACCGTTCGGGCACGGCGCACCGAGCTGAGCTCGCGTCGAAGCACGCCTTCGCTCGGCGACTCGCCGTACCCTTTCTCGCGGAGTCGGCGATGGACTTCGGCGATCTCTTCGCGGCTGAACCCCTGTTTGAGCAGTCGTTCGTAGAAGCTTCGTGTAGCGCGCGAGGTGTCGCTCATACCTTACTCTACGTGGAGTATAGCGCAGTTGTCCACGTCCCAACTGCGCAGCGCACCCGCTCGCCGCCCACAGCGCGCGGAACAGACTTTCTCACGGGAGGCCGCTCCTGCAGGTCTTCGCCCGCCGGCTTCTTCGACCCTCAGCAGCGAGGCAATGCTCGTAAGCCGCATCCATCCTATCTCGACGATGTCGCCGCTCACGCGGTTCGCACCCCGGAACCCTACAACACCCACAATCGCCACCACCGCGGCGACGAGTTCCGGACCCGCCTAGCAGCTTGACTCCCAGCTTCAGCTTTCTCAACATGTGCTTGTTCGTATCCTCACTCAGCTACTCGCGACCAATTGAGCCAAGAATATCGATTAGAATGTTCGGAGTTGTAGTACGGCGGGGCGCGACCGCGCAGTATCATATTCTGCAAATTGGTCACCATCGCAAAAGAGTTCAGCGATACTTGCGATTGTAGATGCTGAGGAGCAGCCCCACGCCGAGCATGCCTGCGATCAGCGGGGACCCACCGTAGGAGAGGAAGAAGAGCGGAATACCGGTGATCGGCAACACGCCGATCGCCATCCCGATATTGACCATGAAGTGAAAGAACAGCAGCGCGAGGATGCCGCCTGCGAGATACGCTCCGAAGGCGTCGCGCGCGTAGGCGATAATGAACAGCCCGCGCACGAACACCGCCATGAATAGCGCAAAGACCACGAACGAGCCGACGAAGCCCCATTCTTCGGCGATGATCGAGAAGATGAAGTCGGTGCTCTGTTGCGGCAGGTACTGGAAGTGGGTCTGGGTTCCCTGGAGAAAGCCCTTCCCGGACAGGCCGCCGGAGCCGACCGCGGTGATGGACTGAATGGTGTTCCACCCCGCGCCGCGCGGGTCCAGATTAGGGTTGAGAAACACCAGGAGCCGCGTGACCTGGTACGGGCGCAGCATCAGGCGTGCTCCCAACGACCCGATGAGACTTCCGACGACCAGCGTGCACCCGTACGCCACCCAGTAGAACACCGAACGCTTGGTGACGAGCAATCCGCCGATCGCCAACCCCAGCACGGCCACGAGCGAGGCTGCCAGCCATCCCAGCAGGTGCGGCTCGCGAAAAATCGCAAGCCACGTAATATGCTGCCCGGCGACATACTCCTCGTAGTACGGGGCAACGGCGAACACCACCAGTAGCGTACTGCCGACCAGCACGAACGCGATATGTCGCAGCTTGGCTCCGGCGATAAACGCCATGCAGAGATACACCGGCACGTACACCGTCGCCGTCCCGAGATCCGGCTGGAGGAGCACCAGCAGCGTCACCGGCAGAGTCGGCAGAAGCCCCACTAGGAAGCCGCGCAGTGTCGCGATTCGGGCTCCAATACGTTCGAGATACCGAGCGCAGAGCACAATGACGGCGAGCTTGGCAAACTCGGAAGGCTGTATCCCCAGCTGCCAGATCCCGAGCCAGCGGCGGGCCCCGAACACCATTCGCCCGAAAAACGCCGTCACCAACAGCAGAACCAGAATCGCGATATACAGCTGTAGCGATACGCCTTTCAGCCGCCGGTAGTTGAGCGCCGCCGCGCCGAACATCAGAACCAGGCCGATGCCGCCCCAGATCATCTGCTTGAAGTATTCGCTCGAGAAACGCGCGCCGGCGGCGGTGACGCCGCTGGAGTATATCGACATCACACCGATCACGGTCAGCGCCACGGTCGCGAGAAAGAGGACGACATCAAACTCGAATATGGACTTAGAACGCAGGTCGGACATTATCCCTGTCTGCTACCATTATCACGTCCTCGAAGGATAAACAAGCGATGCCGGCAACTCGTCCTCGCGCACGCCGCCCCTGGACGCCGTAGGCTCGTACGGCACCGGTGAGTTCTTGCAGACGCCCGGGCAGCCCCTACAGCGCTTCGAGCAAGGCCGTCAGAAACGCGAATACCCGCTCGGTCGACCTGATGCTCACCGATTCGTCCGGTGAATGAGCTCCGCGAATGTCCGGTCCGAACGAGAGCATCTCCATCCCGTCGCACTTGACCCCGATTACGCCGCATTCCAGACCGGCGTGAATCACTCCGATCTTCGGTTCGCTGCCTTCGCGCTCCCGATACAGCGTCCGAGCTTTGGCGAGCAGCAGCGAGTCGGGATTCGGTTCCCACGGCTCATAGCCTCCGTTGGTTTCGGCCCTGCCGCCTGCGAGCTCCACCGCGGCAGCCACACGGCCCGACGCCTCGGTCACCCGGGTTGCCACCGACGAGCGCTGACTGGTGAGGATCTGCAACTCAGACTCTTTCAGCTCCACTGCGGCGAGATTCGTGGAGCTTTCCACCAGCTCAGGGACCTCGGCGCTCATCGCGAGCACCCCGTGCGGAAGCACCCTGAGCAGTCGCGCGATAGCAGCCGTCCGCCCCGGCTCGACGGTTCGAGTCGGCGGGTCCGTGATCTGCTTAAGCTCGAGACGCAGGTTGGGCTCAACAGCGCGATACTCGTTGCGCAGCGCTCGCTCGAGCTCACCGACCCGCTGCTCGGCGTCCTGGAATCGGCCTGCGGTCAGAACCCCCGAGGTAAAGCACTCGCGCGGTATGGCGTTGTGTTTCTCGCCTCCACGAAGCTCGGCGAGCGCAAGGCCGTGCTCTTGGCTCAGAACCGCCAACACGCGCGCAGCGAGGCTGATCGCGTTGCCGAGCCCCTTGTGAATCTCGATCCCGGAATGCCCGCCGCAGAGCCCACGCACTGCAAAGCGAATCGGCGTCCCCCCGCCGCCGGAATCCTGGAACTCCACCGGCAGATAACCCTTGGTGTTGATTCCTCCGGCGCATCCAATCGTGAACGAGCCCTCCTCCTCCGAATCAAGGTTGATCAGCAGCTTGCCGGTGATCAGACGGGGGTCCAGGTCGCGCGCGCCGGTCAGCCCGGTTTCCTCATCAACCGTGAACAGCGCTTCGAGCGGCCCGTGGCGATACTCACCGCTCAACACCGCCAGAATTGCGGCCACCGCTATTCCGTTGTCAGCACCCAGGGTACTGCCCTCGGCGGTGAGTCGGTCGCCTTCACGACGGAAGCGTACCCCCTGCGTTGCAAAGTCGTGCTCCGTATCGGCGTTCTTCTCGCAGACGATATCCAGATGGGCCTGCAGCACGACCGTCGGTCGCTCCTCGAAGCCCGGGCTCGCAGGTTTCCGGACTACGAGGTTGCCGGCGGCGTCGGTGGCGTGTTCAAGGCCGAGGGCATCCGCGCGCTTCGTAACATACTCCCGCGCCTCGGCTTCGTGCTTCGAGCAGCGTGGAATCGCCGCCAGCGCGGCGAACTCAGACCATAGATCCTCCGGGGCGCTCCCGGAGATCACCTTGCGATTGTGTTGGAACAGCGATGGGTCCATTGGTCGATTGTAACAGATCATCGGCTGCCCGAGAATCGCCCGCAGCCGCTGGAACTTAAGTTGCCGCCGACGATATACTCAGTGTATTCGGGATGGAGTTGCAGAAACCCATGAACCTACATAGGCCTTGTGGCACCCGGCGGAGGCTGTTCGACAGGCTCCCGGATCAGGAGCTCCGGGACTGCATGAGCACCACCGGCCACCGTCGGTAGCTGTCGGCGGCGGCAGCAATCAGGAGGGAACGCGTGTGAACAAGCTAGTCTGCAGCACCGCTACGCTATTGTTGGTACTGTCGGGTCTGAGTTTCGCCGGCGGAGCTCCCGAAGGCGAGCTCGGAACCGAAGACCACCCCCTGCGGTGGGCCGTTCAACCTTCCGGAGACGACCCGGCGGCGATTGGAGAGCTCGCCACCGAAATCTACGAGCTCACCGGAATTCACATCCAGCCGATGATCGCCCAAACCAATGCCGCCATCCTCGAAGCGTTCGAGGCCGACCCGGCCGCAGCGCACATGAGTGTGCTTCCGGCATTGGCTTATCTTGCCGCCTTCGAGCAGGGGCTGGTAGAGCCGGCGCTCGTCGGAGTGCGGAACTCAACCGCTTCCTACGAAGCCAAGGTGGTGGCTAACCGTGATGCCGGTCTGGAATCGCTTGAAGATCTCGCCGGCCGCTCCTTCGCGCGTCCCGGCCCCTTGTCCCCGAGCGGATGGATCGTCCCCAGCCTGATGATGCGCGCCGCCGGCCTGAATCCGGATGACCTCAGCAATCTGCGCGATCTCGATAACCATGCGGCGGTGATCGAGGCCGTCTACGAGCAGGATGTCGATGCCGGAGCACTCTATGTCGGTGGGCTGGCCGCACTCGCAGCCGAGTTCGATGACCTGGAAGACGTCATCGTGGTGCTCGCGGAGTCGGCCTCTATTCCGAACGAGGGGGTGCAGTTCTCACCCGAGGTTCCGGAGGAGTTGCGCGACCAGATAGTCAATGCGCTGAAGCAGATCATCGAGACGCCCGAAGGCAACGAACTGATCCGGCGTTTGTATTCCTGGGACAAGCTCGATTCGATTGACGACAGCGCCTACGATCCGCTCCGGCAGCTCCTCGATCAGGCCGAGATCTCGATTCAACAGATCGTCCACTGAGCGCAGGCTCAGTACACGGCGTACGGCTCAACGGCTTCGATCTCGAGCCGGACGCGAACCTGTGCGACATAGCTCCCGGAGCGCAGAAACACCCGGGGAGGCTCGTAAAGCGCCAGTCGCCCGCGAATCTCGCGCGGCTTGTTGTACACCCGGGCTCGCACATGCTCCCTAATCGCAAGCCGCATCGCGTCCTCGATTGCTTCGCGCTTCGCGGTCCAGCCGCCAAGCAGCGACGCCTCGCCGCGACCGGCGGCCACCGGGACTCGCGAGCTTGCCCAAGCATTCAGCCGTCTCAGCTCGTGTTCCCGGAGGGTGTAACGAACTCGCGCCCACAGGCGGCCCTCGGCCCGTCGGGACTCGCGTACGCGGATCGCGGGGTCACCCCACGGAAGCTCGGAAACCGGAGAAAGCTCGAACTCTTCGTCGATTCGGCGCGCGAGATCCAACGGAACATAGCGAAAGCGCATGCCGAACACCATCGCCGAGTACACGTAGCGCGCCTCCTCGAGCACGCGCTCGGCCGCCTCGCGCGGATCAAGGGGATACTCTTCGGTCGGCTGCGCAACCGGCTCGAGCTCGATCCAGAACTCATGCTCAAGCCAGTCGGGCTGTGCGCTCAACGGCCCTGCGCCCGTGCCCACAGCCGCAGGCCCAAACAGAAGAATCAGCAGCCCGAGTGCGAGCCCGGCCGAGGAGATTCCGCGCCTGCGCCTTTGCACGACGCAACAGCATGCGAACGATGGGAACCGCATACCATCAGTATCGGCAGCCCGACTGCGGTGAGCTTAGAATCCTATTCGATTATGTCCGCGCACGTAGCCGGTGGCCAGGCTTAGCGATAGCCCATGAACACTTTGACCGGGTTCACACCCATCCGTACAACCAGATACAGAAAGGCGATCGCAAAGCCGGCCAGGTGGGTCATATGGGCGATATTCCCGCGTCCACCCGAGATCTGCGAGAAGAGCTCGATGAAGGTGAACCCGACTACCAGAACCGGCGCCGGGATCGGCAGAATACCGAACAGAAAGATGCGCGCGTTCGGGAAAAACGTGGCAAAGGCCAACAGCGTAGCGTAGACAGCCCCAGAGGCGCCGACTAGGAATACCATGTGCGCGCCGGTAAACCAGTACAATCCCAGCGAAAACAGTCCGGCCAGCATTCCGGTAAGCAGATAGAACAACAGGAACTCTGAGCTCCCCAGCCGGTACTCGAGCTGGGTTCCAAAGAAGAACAGCGCGAGCATGTTGAACAGGATGTGCGAGAAGTTGCCGTGCACAAACATGTAGGTGAATACCTGCCACCACTGATTGTGCTCAACCACCGCGAGCGGATTCAGCGCCAGCGGCTGCGCCAGAGCCGGGCGCAACGCCACCGTTACCAGGAAGATGAAGAAATTGATCAGAATAAGCGTCAGGGTGACGTTATACTGTTTGTACACGAACGGCTTACGAACTATTGCGGTAACACTCACGCTGTTAGTGTACGCGCAAACTCGAGCGAGGGTCAAGATTCTTGACCCTGGGGTACTGTCACGAGTAGGGTTCAGTGCACAGCACGCCGAGCTGAAGGAGTAACCGCCGTGCGCGAAAAACCCGATCACTACACGAACGCCGCAAAGGAACAAGGCTACCTGGCCAGGTCGGTATTCAAGCTGGAAGAGCTCGACCGGCGGTTCGGGCTGCTCAAGGACGCCGCCCACGTGCTCGACCTCGGCGCGGCACCCGGAAGCTGGACGCAGTATGTGCTGCGCAAACGCCCGACCGCGCAGGTAGTGGCGGTGGACGTCGCGCCGTTGCAACTGCCTGCCGAAACCCCTAACCTTACCGTTATTGCCGACGACATGTTTCGCCCACACGTCCTAGAGCGGCTTGATTCCCTTGCTCCGTTTGATTTGGTTCTCAGCGACGCCGCACCGGCAACTACCGGCAACCGAGCGCTCGACTCGGCACGCTCGGCAGCGCTTGCCGAGATGGCCGTGGAGATCGCCCGGCGCACGCTCGGTCCTCACGGCAGGCTCGCGATCAAAATCTTTCAGGGGGGCGAGGAACGAGAACTCCTGCGGCACCTGCGCACCGAGTTCCGCAGCGCGCGCGCCTGCAAACCGCGCGCCTGCCGCAAGGACTCGTTTGAGACCTACCTGCTGGGATTCCGCTGACCGGTCTACTTCGGCTGCCGGCGGCCCCGCGAAACCCTAACGCAAGCCTTAGAACGTCTGCGCGTCGACATCGGCTTCTTCGGCGTGTTCCACGCGCACGAAGACCCGATTCGGGAGACAGGCGATCCATTGCCCGGACTGCGAGACCCAGCCTGCCGCCACGCAGATATCGTCACGGCAGGGCGAGGAAACCACCCGCACCTCACCGGCGCGAATCTCAATCAGCGTATCGCCGAGCGGGCCCGGAATCTCGACCTCGCGGTCGGTCGCGAGCTCGTATATGTAATCCCGAGTCTCGCCCTGGATGCGGATCTGGCTGCCGGCCTCGGTGCTCCCGTATGCCAGCACCACGAAGCCGACTACGACCGCCACCGCAATCACCAGCGCGACGTAATCGAAGGGGTTGAGATGCATTGTTCCGAACCGTTACTTGCGTCGTTTGTCGCGGATATAGATAGACTTGCCCGGCGCATTTTCGTTTGCGCGCTCGCTCACTTCAAAGAGCCCCACCGCCCGCACCAGCTCACCGAGCTTCCGGTAGCCGTAGTTTCGCGGATCGAACTCCGAGCTCTTGTTGGCGATATTCTGACCGACCTCGGCCAGATGAGCCCATCCGTCCTCGTCGGCCGAGTCCTCGGTAGCGTTTCGCAGCAGGCTCACAAGCCTTGAATCGCGTCGCAATTCGGTTGCTTTCGGTTTCTTGGTCGGCGTCGAATCGCCGTCACCGGAGTCGTCCTTGGACTTCTTGCGGAGAATCTCGGTGTAGATGAACTTGTCGCAGGCCCCGACAAACGACTTCGGCGTTTTTTCCTGCCCGAACCCGTACACAGTCAGACCGGCCTCGCGAATCCGCGCCGACAGGCGTGTGAAGTCGGAATCGCTCGAGACGATGCAGAACCCATCCATCTTGTTGGTGTAGAGGAGATCCATCGCGTCGATGATCATCGCGCTGTCGGTGGAGTTCTTCCCGGTAGTGTAGCTGAACTGTTGAATCGGCTGAATTGCATGCTCCACCAGCACCTCTTTCCACCCGCGCAGGTTGGGGCTAGTCCAGTCGCCGTAGATTCGTTTGACGCTTGCCACGCCGTACTTGGCGATCTCCTCGAGTAACCCGTCCACGATCGACGGTTGCGCGTTATCGGCATCAATGAGTACGGCTAGTCGTTTTTGAAGCGATTCCTGCATCACTTGTTCACCATCGTAGTCTATCTTGGCCACGTACTCAAGCAGGTACGGGAACGAAGACGCCCCCGATCACCACGACAACCGCAGCTCCTGCACTCCGTACGCTACCGGCATAAACACGTGGGGGCGCTCTGCACGGCCGCGGACCTCGAGCGCGCGGGCAGCGGCGTGGTCGCCCCCAACCCCGCCGGTCTCATCCCCGCCGGTTTCGTCATCGGAGTCGGATGCGGAACCGGAACGAAGCTCGGCCCGTAACTCCGCGCGCGCCTCGGCCGGGATCCCGTACAGTAGCAAGCGGTATGAGCGGTACTCGGGCTCGAACCCGGTACACACCGGCGTGATCCGCAGCACCAGCGCCCGCTTTTCGCTTCTTGCCTCGATGACGGTTTCGCGGTAGACGCCGTCATAGTGCGCACAGGTAAGCCCGTCGTCATCAAAGACTGCGGTCCGCGAACCGGTCCCGGGCAGGCCGGCGTAGAGCTCCAGATCGAGAACCTCCCCGATCGGCTCGGCGGTGGCCTGCGGCGCCTTGCGCCGAGCGACGACCGCCCCTGCACGCACGAAGACCGGCAGGCATTCGAGGGGAGTCTCGACGATGGTATCGGCCGGGCCCGCGTGCCGTTGATCCTCGCCCAGGCGGTACCAGGCGCCCGGGGGAAGGTAGACCAGCCGCCGCTCCTGGGCCGGCTGCAGCACCGGCGCCACGAGCAACGCGTCACCGCAGAGGAACTGGTCCCAGAGACGGCGGCAGCGCGCATCCTGTCCGTACTCCAGGATCAGCGGACGCATCATCGGCACGCCGGTGCGGTGCGAGTGCACTACTGCGGCGTAGAGATACGGCAGCAAACTATAGCGCAGCCGAATTGCTTCGCGCGCAACACGCTCCACGGTCGAACCGAAGGCCCACGGCTCGTGATCCTTGGTACCAACCGCGGTGTGTCCGCGCATGAACGGCGTAAGGCAGGCGGCCTGCATCCAGCGCGCAACCAGCTCAGGCTCGGCGTTGCCCTGGAAGCCGCCCACATCGGCACCCACCAACGCTATGCCTGAGAGCCCCATGTTCAGAAGCATCGGGATTGAAACCGCCAGATGGTCCCAACTGCTGTCATTGTCCCCCGTCCAGACCGCCGCAACGCGCTGAACGCCGGCATAGCCCGCCCGCGTCAGGATGAACGGGCGCTGCCCGGGCTTGAAGCGCGCAAATGCATCGGCGGTGGCCCGGCACATCAGGTTCCCGTAGACGTTGTGATAATGGTCGATCGACCGCGGGGCTCCGTCCCCGTCGAGAACCACATCCGACGGCGGCGTGAAGCGGGTGCGGTCGAAGAAATCACCGGTGAAGTCGGCCGGCTCGTTCATATCGTTCCAGATACCGTCAACTCCACGCCCCAACAGAGCCGCGTGCCGGTCGGCCCAAAACCGGCGCACGTCGTAGCGCGTGAAGTCCGGGAACGCGGCCTCGCCGGGCCAGACCGCGCCGCGATAGACTGAGCCGTCGGCGCGGCGCGCGAACACGTCCTGCCGCATGCCTTCGGTGAATGTCTCGTATTCGCTGTCGACCTTCACACCCGGGTCGACGATCGTGACCGTGCGCAGCCCCATCTCCCGCACCGCTTCCAGCGTGCCCTCGGGGTCGGGGAACCGAGTCGGGTCCCAGGTGAAGACCCGATAACCGTCCATGTAGTGGATGTCCAGGTAGATCGCGTCGCACGGTATTCTCCGACTGCGAAACTCGCGTGCGACCTCGAGGAGCCGTCGACCGGGGTAGTAGCTGTAGCGGGACTGATGGTACCCGAGCGCCCACAGCGGAGGAAGCGGTATCTTCCCGGTCAGCTCGCAGTAGCGTTTCACGACCGCAGCCATCTCGGGCCCGGGGATCACGAAGAACGACACCGCATCGTCCTCGACCGTGATCGAGACCGCGGCGGAATCGCTGTCGGCAACGTCGAACCACGAGCGTCCGGTGAAGTCGACAAATATGCCGTCGCAGCGCCCGTCGCGTGCATGCAGCAGAAACGGAATCGACTGATACAAGGGGTCGGTGATTCCCCGCTGAAACGGCTCGTCGGAGTTCCACATCTGGTAAGTCCGCCCGCGCTTATCGAGCGCGCCGACACGCTCACCGAGCCCGTAAAAGCATGCGTTTTCACTGCTTCTGACCCGAAGCGTGACTCCGTCGCGCCGCACGGCGCGACGGTGCCCCCCCACCGCCCGTGCCGCGGGGCTGCGCTCGGCGTCCGCAGCGTCCGCGCCGCCCGCCATACCGTCGCCGCGGGGTACCAGCTCACGCCGCAGCAGCGGCGCCAGAAACTCGAGCACCGGCGTGCCGGTACCATCCTCGACACGCACCGCCGCGCTCTCGGCGTCACAGACGACCACGGGGTAAGCCGCTGAGCCCTCCGGCTCAACGCGATGGGTACCGTCACCGGACCGGACACGCAACGGAAGATAAGCTTCAGGTTCCGGAACCGCGAACGAACGGGCGCGACTTCGGTTTCGACTGCGTGTTGCGAAGAACTCCAGCGCCCCGTTCGGATGCAGGCGCACCTCGATCCGCTGTCCACCGAGCTCAAAGGCCGGTTCGTACTCGCTACGATCGGTATCAGAAGACGGCATAGAATTCAGTTCCTACTTTTTCACCTGCAGGCTGTCTGCGACTCCGTCGCCAATCTGCTCGTTACCGCGGCGATCTCCTTCCCGCTGAACACCTTGTCGATGATCGAGGTGTCGATCGTCTTCTCGGTTGCGCTCATCTCGAACTTCAACCGCAGATCCACCGCCGGGATCACGCTCCCGCGCACATTGATTACTCCGCGCATGAACTCGAGGGTGCGGGGAACCTTGGTGATGGTAGTATACTCCAGCACCCCCATGGCCCTGCTCACCTCGACCGCATACTGCTTCTCACCTAGCGTAAAAATCAGGTGCTGATCAGCGGCAGCTTCGGTACCGTCGCTCAAATTACCTCCTGTTGTTTGCAGCCGCCGACCGCCTCGGGGGTAACTCGCTTATTCTGTCAACTTGGCGCCGAACCGCTCACGCTCGCGCTCGCTCAGACCCGCCTCGCGTGCGGCAGTCTCGAGCCGGTCGGCACCCAGCTCCGCCACGAGCATACGCAGCACGGCGCTCTCCTGGCGCGAGAAAGTCTCCGCGTACAACATGAAGTCCTCAAAGGCTTCGCAGGCAAGCGGACACACAGCTTTAGCCACCTCAAACATTACCTCAGCGTACTTACTGATTTCATACTGCGCATGCGGATCTAGCCGCAGATCCAGGAAATGGAACAGGTTGTTGAGGTCTATCTGCCAGTACCATTCAGTATACATGGAAAGCGGCAGATTGACACGGCTGAGTTCGCGTGCCACCCCCGCTTCAAGCAGCTCCTCATAGGTGGCGTAGGCCTCCTGCTGCCGACGGCGCATGGAGTCTATAATGCGCTGCGCTTCCGACTCCGGCAGCGTCTCCCCACGACCCTGGCGGTTGCTGCTGCTTTGGTAGGAAACCTGTTGCGGGTCCGGCAGATAGAACTCATCCTGCATCACGCTGTAACGTCCGGAGATTTCGTTCAGGCGCGCGGTGCGGTGACGCACCCATTGCCGCGCAACGAAGACCGGCATCTTCGCGTGAAAAGTGAGCACCACCTGTTCGAACGGAGAGGTGTGGCGATTGCGCATCAGGTAGCGGATCAGCCCACGGTCCTCACGAAAGCTCTTGGTACCTTTTCCGTACGACACTCGCGCCGACTGTACGATGCGCTCGTCACCGCCCATGTAATCGACCAACCTCACGAAGCCCTTATCCAGCACCGAAAAGGGTCTGTCGAGGATCTCTTCCGCTTCGGGTATGACTGCTCGTGCCACCGCTGTCCCTCGCTTATCGTGTTGTCTCACGCGCCGTTGCGGCGCGGTGCCTATAGTAGCACCGACACGCTGGTCTCGAATAGTGACGGCGCTGGAAAGGCTGCATGGAACAGTGTTATTTTTGTCAGGAACAGGAGTGTGATAGCCGGTGAGTAATCGATGTCAGTGTGTGCGGTTCGGTCGCCCGGCGGCGGGCGTGTTCGTTGTGGTCTTGGCGCTCCTTGCCGTGGCGCCGGCGGCAGGCCTCGATCTGGTTGAGGTATACAGCGAAGAGAACGCCGACGGAGCGTTCGAGTTCTACGTCGACAGCGCCCATACCATACCGGTGTGGTTGAACCTGAAGTTCGAGAACCTCGTCAATCTGAAGGCCGATACCGAGCTGCCGTATCGGGCGCTGATCGAGCCGGGAGTCGAGGGCAAGCTCCTGTTCACGCTCGAACCGACCGAGCGCTCAGGCCGGCGCGGTTACAGCATCTCGTACAGCTATGCGCGCGGTGACCCGCGCAAAGTTGAGCACGACGATGACTACGTCTATCTGCTGCCGTTCGAGCATGGGCGCAAGCATCGCGTCACCCAGGGCTACCACGGCGAGTTCACGCATTACGGAGAGAACAAGTACGCGCTTGATTTCGACATGGAAACCGGCACTCCGGTACACGCCGCGCGCGACGGCACGGTGGTTGAGGTTAAACAGGACTCCACCGTCGGCGGCCCGAGTCCACGCTACGAAGGCCACGCCAACTATATCCTCGTGCAGCACGACGACGGCAGTTATGGGAACTACGTGCACCTCGACCACAACGGGGCCGTCGTGGAGCCCGGCGATCGGGTGGAGGCCGGCCAGCATATCGGTTACAGCGGCAACACCGGCCGGTCGTCCGGGCCGCACCTCCACTTCGATGTACGCGTACCGCAGAAAGACGGCACCATGCAGTCGATTCCGACCAGGGTTCGCGATCACACCGGCGAAGCAATGTCGATCGAGGAGCACAGATTCTACTACGCCGCCCACCCCAACGGGGAGGAGTTCGAGGTGGTGTTCGGAGAAGATCTGACGAACGAAGACTTCACCGACTACGCCGCCGAGGTCTCGCGGACGAACTCAATAGAGATCAGAACCGAGCAGGTGGATCATACCTACGTGCTGTTCATCGCCAACGGATACGACCGTGACGTGGAGGTCGAGATCTCGATTCAGAAACAGGGCTTCGAAGCAACCCGTGCCCTTCCGCTCGAGATGCGCATCCCGGCCCAAACCGAGTCGTACGTCACGATCCTGCACGCCGACCGTGAGGCACGCCGGCTGCAGTTCACCCCCCGAATCCGCTACCACCGGCCGAGCGAGTGAACGCCTCATAACGCTCACGGATGAACACGGCGACCTCAGCGCTCTCACCGCGGCCGAATACGGGCAGGCCGGCCTCGCGCGCGGCCCGGGCGAGATCGGGGTCGTCGGTCACGAGCGCATCAAGCTCCTGGTGCGGCCGTTTCAGCTCGTCGAGACGTCCGACCCCGGTAGCCACCTCAAAGCGCAGACCTTCCGAGAAGATGCGGCTCTCACCGATTACGATCTCTGCGTCCTCGAGCAAGCGTCTCAGCCGCCTCTCGGCCCGCTCGTCACTCGGCAGAAAGACTGTTGTCTCGGTGCCGGCCGCAAGCGCCACCGGCTGGGCTCCGGACTCGGCAAAGCAGTGTGAATCCTTGCCCGGCGTATCAAGACGCACGTCGTGATGCGTCGCCTTGATCGCCGCAACCTTAAAGCCATCGGTAGTCAGTCGCCTGATAACCGTGCATAGCAGCGTGGTCTTTCCCGAGCCCGACCAGCCGACAAACGAGCAGTACAGTGGCATTGCGGCTTCAGGCTACCTTATTTCGCCGTCAGGCTGAACACCCCGTCCCAGGTCTCGGCCGGGGGCGAGCTTTCGTACTTCTTCACGCGCTCAAGAAAGACCTTCGCCGGACCGTCTTCCGGATCGATCTTGAGCACCTGATCCATGTACCGCCGACAACCCGGCCAGTCGCGCTGTTCGAAGCGCTCGAGCCCGCTGTGGAAGACCTCCACGAGCTCCCGCCGACGATCCTCGACCTCCGCGAGCTCATCGATCAGCTCATACAGACGCACCGGTTGGTTGATGCCCACCACGCGCACACGATCGAGCTTACGGGTGAGAAAGCTGTTTCCGGCCGCGTCGTGGGTCGCTTCGCTGATGAGCGACCAAGTCCCGTACTGCTTGTTCACGCCCTCGAGGCGCGCCGCAAGGTTCACGGCGTTGCCCATGATGGTGTAGTCCATCTTCTTAGGAGTTCCCATATTTCCCACGACCATCTCACCGGTGTTGATGCCGATGCGCGTGTACAGCGGAGTCGGTGAGAGCCCCTGCTCGACGAAATCCCGGTTCAGACGTACCTCTGCCTTCTTCATCCGCACTGTCGCTAAGCAGGCGCTCTCGGCGTGATCGGCGAAATCAAGCGGCGCCCCAAAAAAGGCGATGATCGCGTCGCCTTCGTACTTGTCGATCGTTCCGCGCAGGTCGAGGATGATATCGCTCATCTCGCTGAGGTAGCGGTTCAAAAGCCGAACCAGATCGCTCGGGTCCATCGTTTCCGAGATCGTCGAGAAGCCCTTCACGTCGGTGAAGATCGCCGAAAGCTCTTTCTTCTCCCCGCCGAGCGTAAGACGCTCGGGGTCTTCGATCAGCTGGCTGATGACATCGGCCGAGAGATACCGCGAAAACGCGTTGCGCAAAAAACTCTTCTCCGACTCGGTGCGCACGAACTTGATCAAGGAAACGATCAGGAACGTAAAGAACACCGCAAAGCTCGGCGTTACCAGCGGAACGTAGATGTCCTGCAGTACGAAAGCCCCGATGACGATGCCGGCAGTCACTATGAGCCCACCGAAGCCGACCGCAATCGAGCCGCGCGGCGAAAGCGGGCGCGAGGATAGGGTCACGATCAGCGCCGCCGCAAGCCCAAGGAGCAGCCCGGTCCACCAGGGCAGCTCGCGCAGAAATCCGCGCTGTAGAATGGTGTTCGCGAACGAGGCATGGGTACCGACGTTCATGTACTGCTCTTCGAACGGATTAACGCCGATATCCGTGGTGGAAATACCGGTATGGCCGATGAAGATCATCGCGTCCTGCACCGCCTCGCGAGTACGCTCGCGGACCTCCACGAGGCGCGAGTGGTCGCGCTCAAGCACGCTAAAGACTTCGGGAAGCTCGGCAAGAATCTCTTCGTATTCGACTGCCTGGGCTTCGCTCAGTTGTCCGGACTCCAGCGCGGCGGAGATATCCTCGCGCAGGCGCTCCTCGGCGTTCCCGTCGAGAAACACCCCGATCTCGTCGAACAGCGTTTCGCGCACCTGTACATACTCGGAGCGGATGGTCTCGTCGGGGGACTCCAGCAGCCGCTCGCGCAGCTGTTCCGCTCCACGCACGAGCTGCATGATGGGATACTCACCGTCGTGGTAGTTGAGATACCCTGCCCCTTCGATCATCTCGATGTTCGTCAACAGGTTGCTCTCATAGCGCTCGTGCAGGACCAGGTTGTTGAACGAAAAATGCCGGAACTTGTCGTTGAACCCCTTATGCGGCCAGTTGATCAGCACCCGCCCGTCGGGACCTATCGGGATCCGGATATCGCCGATCGACTCGCCGTCAAGCTCGGGGTCACGCAAGATGAGCTCGTCGTTCCGCATCTCGATCTCCGGGCGGCCGAGCCGGTCGTAGGTGGGACGGAACGCGAGCTGAGGGTAGTAGCGGCCTTCGTACTCGATTACGAGGTCCAGTCTGCGGCGCACCCCGTCGGGGTCAACCACGACATTGGGAAACCCGGCCCCCTGCATGCCGCTCAGCACCGGGTGAATGGTAGGCTGGATGTCGCCGGCCCGGCGCAGGTTGCGGTAGCGTTGCTCGGGATTCGAAAGTGCGGTGATCGGGATATTGTTGCGGGTGTATTCGCGCAGTTCGTCTCCGACCGCGAGCAACCCTATCTCATCCGGCAGCATGTTGATCGTCGCGTAGACGTTACCGGCTGCCGCCGCCGCGCGGCCGAGATACTCGTCGTTGTCGCGCGCGATCTCGCCCACCAGGTTCAACAGGCGGTCGCGCTTCTGCGCAGTCAGCCCGTCAAGGTCCTCAATAAAGTCGGCGGCTTCTTCGAGCGGAATCTGCCCGGCCGACAGCGCCTCGAAAAAAGCACGAATCTGCCCCGAAAGCTCACCGAACTCCGTACGAAACTGCGACGGGATCTCGTATTCGAGCATCTCGGAGTCTACGCCCATCGGGCTGCGGTCCACATACTCGATATCGAGCACCACCTGGCCGCTTCCGAGCTCCGACAGCAACAGGAGTCCGTCGGCCATAATATGGCGGCTCCACGGCCACATCCCGACCTGCGCGATCGCCAGGTCATCGATGTTGAGGAGCAGAATCTCCTCGCGCTCCGGTACCTCGGATCGCAGGTTTAGCATGATATCGTACGCGCCGAGCTCGGCGTTCCGGTAGGCCGGAATCAGCCGCATCAGCGCCAGAATCAACACCACGGCGAGCGGCACAATCAGGAGCATCTGCTCGCGTCGCCGTTTTTGCTTGGTTTCCATAGGAGCCCCCAGTCAGGTCATTTGCGCCCACAACGCCTACTCTACTGCACCGGCTCAAGCCGGTAAACTCCCGAATCGGCTTCATCGGCTAGGAGATACAGATACCCGTCCGGGCCGAGACGCACGTCGCGCACCCTCCCAACCGTTCGGTCGAGCAGCCGCTCCTGATGGGTAACCCGGTCGTCCTCGATGACCAGTCGCAAGAGGTGCCGGTCGACGAGCGAGCCAATGAACAGGTTGCCCCGCCAGCCGGGGAAGGCGTCGCCGAAGTAGAACGCCATTCCCGACGGGGCAATTGCCGGCGTCCAGTGCTCGATCGGCTGCGTCATTCCGGGCGCCTCGGTACCCTGACCGATCGGCTGCCCGGTGCGGTAATCCACGCCCTGCGACATCTCCGGCCAGCCGTAGTTGTTGCCGGCTTCGATGATGTTGAGCTCGTCTCCACCTCGCGGCCCGTGCTCGTGTTGCCAGAGCACACCGGTCTCCGGATGCAGGACAAGCCCTTGAGCATTCCGGCTCCCGAGAGCATAGAGCTCGTCAAGTACGTCGGGGTCGTCGAGAAACGGGTTGTCGGTGGGAATACTGCCGTCACGCTCGAGGCGCACCAGGCTGCCGGCATGATCCTGAAAATCCTGGGCTCGGTCCTGCCGTCCTCGGTCGCCGATCGAGATCACGATCGTGTCGTCGGGCAGAAACGCGATTCGCGAGCCGAAGTGGCGGCCGCCGCTCCCCGGGGGCTGCATCCGGAACAGCTCCTCGAGATCGGTGAGCGCGCTATCCCGCAGCCGCGCCCGCGAGAGTGTAGTACCGGTCCCACCGTCGTACGCCTGCGAGTAGGTGAAGTATACCCAGCTGTTGTCGTCGTATGAGGGGTCCACTGCAACGTCAAGCAGTCCGCCCTGTCCGCCGGCGGCAATCGGCGGCAGCCCGCTTACGCTCGACGCATCCCCGGCAGCTAAATCGATCAGGTAGAGGCCCCCGGCGCGCTCGGTCACCAGCGCGCGCCCGTCGGGGAGAAACGCGAGACCCCATGGACGGGACAGCCCGGAGACGACCTCCACCAGGCGAAACTCGGCCTCCTCGCTTGCGATGCGCGCCTCGAGCTCACGCTCGCCCACAGCCGGCGAACCGCTACCGGCCCCGGAGCCGGCAAACACCGGACAGGCCGCCAGAACAACGAACGCCGCGGCCGTCACCGCCGAGGCTATCGTGCGCGCCCTGCGGCGCCCTGTTCCCGCATCAAATCCCGCACCACCCATATCAATACCCTCCTTGCAGACCGCTTGCGCTGACGTCACCTAAGCATATTCATGACTGCGGCACTCGGTCAATCACTCCGCAGGGGGTCCTCGTGAATCCACAGACGTCGGCGCGGAGGCACCAGCAGCAAGGTGAGCGCCACCACCGCGGCAAAGCCCAGATACAGAGCCAGGAAGAACTCGGGAGGGAACTCAAAAAAGATCACCGCCTGGAATAAACGCGGGATGAAATCCAGCTCGGTGGGGTCCTGCCCGGCGGCGGCGCGCAGATCTCGCTCCCAAATCGTGAGCGGGCAGGGCTTCCCCAGAATCGCCTGTAGCGCCACCACCAGAATCGCACCCAGGTGCAGCAACCGGAACAGTGGATTGCGCACCCACTCCCGGCCGCGGGCCGCACCCCAGACCACGGCAACCAGCCCGAAAACCACGAACGCAACGTACAGGACGTGTATGGTCAAAACGATGTCGGCGGCGATCCAGGCCGCAATCGTCGATACGCTCTCCACTAACTGTGAGCATATCACAGGCCCCGACCACCCGACAGCGGGAACAGACGCTGGCGAGGGTGGGTGCGGTGGGATCGGACGCCGGCGGCGCTCCTTTTCAGGCGCGCCTTTTTTCTCGTATACTGGCGCCGGCAACGCGCCGGTGCTCGGCGCGCCGAAACAGCGATGCACCACAGCGAACACTCCCTGACTCAACGCGGCATCTTCTGGTTCTGGGTTCCTCTGGCCGCCATGTGGCTTCTGATGGCCGTCGAGCAGCCGGCGATGACCGCCGTGATTGCGCGGCTCGATCAGGCTGAGATCGAGCTCGCGGCGTTCGGAATCATGTTCGCGGTGGCTCTGGCGGTCGAGAGTCCGATCCTACAGCTACTGGCCGCAGGCACCGCACTCAGCTATGACCGGCGCCATTACGATCGGCTGATGCGTTTCACGCATGTCCTAGCCCTGAGCCTCAGCGGCCTGCACCTGTTGCTGGCGGCGACTCCTCTGTACGCGCTCATTCTGCAGCACGTCATCCGCGCCCCGACCGAGGTGATCGGCCCAAGCCGCGCCGCTTTTTTGCTGGCAACGCCGTTTACCGCGGCTGTTGCCTATCGGCGGCTGTGGCAGGGCGTTCTGATTCGCTTTGGGCACACCAAGGTCATTCCGGTCACGATGGTGGTGCGGTTTGCAGCGATGGGAGCGGTGCTGCTGGTGGGGTATCGGACCCGGGCGTTGCCGGGTGCCGCGCTTGCGGGACTGGCACTGTCGGTTGGGGTGATCGCTGCGGCGGTAGCGAGCTGGGTGTTCGTCCGGCGCGTCGTCAGTGATGAGATGCCGGCGCAGTCTCCGCACCGCGATCATGTTGCCACCGGCTCGTGGGCACACCTGCTGCGGTTCTATCTGCCGCTTAGCCTCACCTCGGTCGTGTATCTGATGGCGCAGCCGCTCGTCACCGTCGGGATTGCGCGCGCCCCGTATCCGCTGCAGTCGCTTGCCGTATGGCCGGTGATCAAGGCGTACCTGTTCCTGTTCGCGTCGCTCGCGCTTTCGCTTCAGGAGGTGGCGCTGGCGCTGCTTGCGCGGCGAAACAGCGCCCGCGAGCTCCGGCGCTTCACGATAAAGCTCGGCCTTGGCCTGAGCGCGCTCTTTCTGGCTTTTGCGCTGACACCCGCGAATCAGTGGTGGTACACCACCGTCGCAGGGCTTACACCCCGGCTTGCTCCGTTTACGCAGCGGCCGACGTTGTTGTTGTCGCTCGTTCCGTTTCTGCTTACGTTGAAGTCTTGGTTCAGGGCGCGACATATATACAGCAGAGACACCATGGCTATCGGCAAGGCGGTGGTATTGTACAGCGGCATTCTGTTTGTGGCCGTCGTCGGCGGCGCCTATCTCCTACCGGTTCCCGGGGCGGTGACCGGCGCGATTGCGGTGACGCTGGCCGCGGTGGCCGAGATATCGTACCTGCAGTACAATGCTCGGCGGGGCAGTCTCAGGTTAAAGGAAGCAGTTTCATGAAGACATCCGGAGAGAAACTTCAGGCTTACGCGGAGCTCCTCCTGCGTAAGGGTGTCAACCTGCAGGCAGGACAGCGGCTGTTCGTTCGAAAGGCCCCGGTCGAGCAGGTCGAGTTCATTCGCATACTAGCCGAGACTGCGTACCGCATGGGAGCACGGCATGTCGAGATATTCTGGGCGGACGACCGGATCACCCGGACCCGGTTCGAGCTCGCCCCGGCCGATTCGTTCGCCGAGTATCCGCCCCACCAGACCGAGGCGATGGTGGAAGGCGCCAAACGCGGTGATGCGTTCATGGCGATTACCGGCGCGAACCCGTCGCTGCTCGACGGCATAGAGTCCGCGCGTGTCGCCGATGCGGTCCGTGCCGAGAATCAGGCGATGAGCGAGTTCCGCAGCTACAGCATGCGCAACGCCGTCAACTGGCTCGTCGCGGCCGTCCCGACCTCCGGGTGGGCGCGCACCGTGTTTCCCGGCCTCGCGCCCGATACGGCGGTGCAACGGCTCTGGGAACATATCTTCCGGCTCTGTCGACTCGACCTGGACGATCCCATCGAAGCCTGGGAGGAGCATGCCGCCGAGATCGCCGGTCGCACCGATTATCTCAACGCTCGGCAGTATCGAGCCCTGCACTACCGCGGGCCGGGAACCAATCTCGTGGTCGGGTTGCCGGAGCGCCACCAATGGCACGGCGTCGGTTCACGGACACCGAAGGGAGTCGAGTTTATTCCCAATATGCCGACCGAAGAGGTCTTCACGCTTCCGCACAGGCGACACGTGGACGGCACGGTTGCCGCTACCAGACCGCTCGCGATCAGCGGCCGAACGATCGACGGCTTCACGCTACGCTTTGAAGGCGGGCGCGTTGTGGATATGTCGGCACGCGTCGGTGCGGACTGTCTGCGCGAAACACTCGAGACCGACCCCGGTGCCGCCCGCCTCGGCGAGGTTGCACTGGTCCCGGACAGCTCGCCGGTCTCGCGATCGGGTCTGCTGTTTCACAACACGCTGTTCGACGAGAACGCTTCATGTCATCTCGCACTCGGGCGCGCCTACCGCTTCTGCCTTGCCGACGGCGAGCAGCTTTCCGGCGACCAGTTCGCGGGACGAGGCGGTAACAGCAGCATGGTGCATTACGATTTCATGATTGGCTCCAATGAGCTTGACATCGACGGCGAGATGGCCGACGGCTCAACCGAAGCGGTCTTCCGCGGCGGCGAATGGGCGTTTTGATACTCACGAGCGGCGGCGGAGATGGTGACCAACGACCGGGCCCCGGACGAACAACCGACTCGAGAAGAGCTTGAGAAGGAGGTCTTTGACCTCCGGCAGCTGCTTGAGATCAGCAAGAGCCTCAGCTCAACGCTCGAGTATCACGAGCTGATCGACTCTATTCTGCATATCTGCGTGGGGCAGATGCGCGTTCTGAGCGCAGGGATGTTCACCCGTAAGGAGCCGGTGAGCGATGACCTGGTGCTGCACCGCAACTACATCGGCTTTGAGGTTGACCACGACATTGAGTATCGTATAGCGGCGGAGAGTCCGCTGTATCGTTTCCTGAGAGAGAACCGGCACTGTTACGAACCGCGGGAGCTCGAGCGAAAAGTTGGTCTGCCGGGCGCGGTTGCGCGACTGGAACCCGACCTGCTGGTGCCGGTGCAGGCGAAAGGCGAGCTGCACGGCGTGCTGGTCCTGGCCGAGCGCATAGACCGGTCCGCCTTCACGCCCAAGGAGCAGGACTATCTCTTGAGCGTCGCGCTGTTCGCCGGCATCGCCATCAGCAACTCGGTCTTGTTCGAGCGCTCCCGCACCGACATGATGACGCAGCTCAAGATGCGCCACAGCCTTGAGACATGTATAGCCGAGCTGCGCTCCGAGACCCATCGGCACCCTTTTGCGCTTGTGCTTCTGGATATCGATCACTTCAAGACTGTGAACGATACCCATGGTCACAACGTCGGCGACGAGGTTTTGAAAACGGTCGCCGAGGCCTTGCGCGGGAGCATACGGCAAAACGACATCGCCGCCCGCTACGGTGGGGAGGAGTTCGCGGCGCTGCTGCCGGACAGTGGTAAGCGCGCCGCCTGGGAGGTCGCCGAACGCATTCGAAGCTCGGTGGCGGCCGCGGTCACTCCCCACGACGGGAGGGAGATCACAGTGACCGTGTCGGCCGGTATCGCGGTATACGACGCTGAGCGTGATATTGCCACCGCGGACTTGATCAAGCGGGCCGACCAGGCGCTGTACCGCTCCAAACAAGCGGGACGAAATCGTACAACCGTGGCGCACTGAGATCCTGCCGCCGGGAGGCGGACGGCTCAGCGCCGGAAGGGGCTCGGGTCGCAGTAGTCGTTCGCTTCACCGCACCCGATCTGCAGCCATTCGTAGAACAGCTCGGGGTCGCCGTCGAAAGCGACTATGATCCGGTCGTAACCGCCGTTGGCCGAAACCGTCTGCTCCAGCTGCGCGAGCAGGCTCGCCGAGCCGCAACTAGAGTTAGCCCCGACCAGCTCTGCCCGGCTGTCGGCGAGGTCCAGGTAGACTGTGCCGTCCCCGGTTCTAATCCCCCGAATCCGGGACCGGGTCGCATCGGAGAAGAACGAGGAGTAGCCCTGCGCGCGCTCATCAGGAAGCGGTCCGCCGAGTAACTGACGGAGTGCGGCTTCAACCGCCGGCACCTCCGCCGTGACCCGGCGCTCGACCGGGAACACCCGGTCGCAGACCGCATCCGGATCACGCTCCACGTTCGAAAAGTACACCGTTACGGTCCGGTCGGCCGGCCGGTCGGCATCCGGTCTGGGGCCGATCGCCAGTATCACCGCCAGCGCGGTGATCACGAGCACCGCAGCGACGGCAAACAGGGCCAGTGCTGTTCGTTTCTTCATCGTACGCGGCTCTCATGCATGACCGTTACTACGACCTCGGTCTGCAAGCCGCCCTCCTCTACTTGGAAGCTCCGCTGCGTCCCGTGCGGTGTTCCCGGCGGGATTTCCAGCGTATACGGCTGGTTGCGTTCCACCAAACCGCTACCGCCGCAGATCGGACAGAACCCGCCGAAGACGCTTCCCAGGCTGCTGCAGCGCGGACAGCCGCTCCGCAGCGGAATGTCGACATGGGCTTCAACGCCTCGTTCAACCTCCCGCGGTGAAAGCGTGACTCGCAATCTCAGCGGCGCCGACGCCGTTCGGCCGCGGCCACCCTTCACGTGCTGACCGCCTCCGAAATGTATACGGCTGGTGTCGCCGAATCCGTACTCCTCGCTTCGGTCGCCTTCTTCGAAGAACCGCTCATTGAGCGGAGCGTCGACCGGATCACTACCCGAACCGAACAGCTCCTCGAGAATTGAAGCGAACAGGGAATCGAACCTGGCGAAGCCCCCCCGATAGGCGCTACCCGGCGCAACGTGACCAAAGCCTGTACTGCCGAAATCTGTGAAAAAGGTGCCGTCGGGCGCCGCTTCGGTGGCGTTGCGGCGCGCATCCTCTCCGGCAAGCTCGGAGTCGTACTGCCGGCGGTTCATCTCGTCCCCCAGCACTTCGTACGCTTGGTGGGCTTCCTGAAACCGCTCAGGGTCCCCACCACGGCTGGAGTCCGGATGGTGCTCTTTGGCAATCTCGCGGTAGGCGTTCTTAATCTGTTTGTCGTCGGCGTTGCGGGGCACGCCGAGTACGTCATAATAGGTGCGCTCGCTCATAAGCATCACCGCTTCTGTTCTAGTAAATGTATATCACGCGCCGGCATCGTCAACCGGGCAGCGGCTCACCCCCCACCCGTCTCCCAACCGCGCTCCAGCTCGTGGAGCGCAACCTCCTCCGACTCGGCCAGCGGCAGATAGCTGGTGAGCTTCGTCAGCTCGAGGACTCGCAGCACCGGACCTTTGGCATTGATGATACGCAGGGGAATCCCCTTCTTACCGCAGAGCGCCTTCGCGAATATGAGAACTCCGACGCCGCTCGAATCTATATAGCCGACAGCGCCGAGGTCCAACAGAATTCCCGAGCGACTCACCGCCGCAAGCTCGGTAATCGTCTCCTTCAGCCGGTGCGAATGGTACAGGTCCACCTCGCCGAACACTCGCACGATACGTAGGGCGTGGTTCTCCTCGATTCTCAGCTCTATAGCCATGCCATCACCGCACCCGCATTATCAGCAGCGTTCGGTCGTCATGCGGCCTAGCTCCACCGGTAAACGCCGCAACCTCATCGCTGATCGTTGACCGTACCGCCTCGGCGGTTACGGCGGCACCGCCGGCGGCGACGTTCCTGACCAGCCCCTCAAGGCGCGCCGACCCGAACTGTTCACCTTCAGGGCTCAGCGCCTCGGTGATTCCGTCGGTGTACATCACCACAAGGTCGTTCGAGGCAACCGGGATGATCCGCGATGTGTATTGTACTTCGCCTTCGATTCCGACGGGAAGTCCCTCGGTATCATACTGCGCGAGCCTCCCGGACGCCTGGTGATAGACCAGAAGCGGATGGTGGGCTGCGTTGGAGTAGGAGAGTACGCCGGCCTGGGCGTCATGGATGAACAGCCCGACTGTGGCATAGTGGCCGTCGGCAAGCTGCCCTGCAAGCGCAGCGTTCATCAATGTCAAGGTTTCGCCGCTATCGCGCTGCGGTGAGGCGATGAAGCGCACCATCGTTCGCACCATGACCATCAGCAACGCAGCCGGGAGACCCTTGCCGGCGACGTCGCAGATGATCGCCGCGGTCAAGGACTCATTCAGGGTCACCACGTCGTAGTAGTCTCCCCCAACACCACGGGCCGGAAAAGCCGAAGCGGCGAACTCTGCCGCACCGCTCTCGGGAAGATGCTCGGGCACCATCTGCTGCTGAATACCCGCCGCTATCGCCAGCTCTCGCTCCACCTCCCGCTTCTCCAGCAGCTCCAGGTAGGTGGCAACCGTCTCAATCGCCAGCGTCGCGTAATCGGCAAAGGTTTGCAGGTGTTCGAAGTCGCGCTCGCTGAACCTGACACCGGGCCGTCGTTTGACCAGGGCAAGCACTCCCAACACCCGCGGACCGTGCACCAGCGGCAAAGCCACGAACGAGCTGACGTAGCTCAGGTCTTCGCGCTCGGTGTTGGCCGCAAACCGCGAGTCCGAAACGGTATCGGGGATGAAGAGCGCAACCCGTTGCAGCGCCGCTTGTCCGATTGGCGTATCACCCACCGCTATCGAAAGCGATCGTAGATAACGCTCGAAATTACGCGCGCTGCGCTTCACCGCGGCAGGCACCGCGAGCGGCGGTGGGAACACTCCCTGCAACGCGCGCAGCTTCAAGGGCTGTTCCTCCTTGTTCTCCTCCTCGAGGAGCCAGACCGTACCCCCATCGGCCCCGGTGTCGTTCATTGCCGAGCTGAGCACCACGTTCAGCGTAGTCTCGAGGTCCGCTCGCCCGGCCATCGACGCACTCACCCTGCGCATGAAGCTGAAGAGACTCTCGCTTTCCTGCCTGATCGAGCGCACATACTCGACCGAATCCTGCTTACCCCGCTCGAAGTACCCGAGGAGGATTCGGATCGGGATGAGGTAAAACAACGGGTACACGACGAGCTGTGACGGTGGCGAGCCGTGACCGAAAACCGCCAACGCCACCTGAGCATAGAACAGCCCGTAACCCACCGCAGGACGCACCTCGGCGATGAGCCGCGAGTTATCGACTGAATCAGCGGTTACATCATAGAACTGCAGGATCACCCACGCGCAGGCAACAGCCGGCGGCAGCAGATACACAGGCCGCGGCAGCCCGTTATCCAGTATGAGCTCGGCCGCTCCCACCCCGGCAATCACGAGCGAGAAGAGAACCCATGGAATCAAGCGGCGGCCGTGACCGGCCTTCCTAGTAAGCCAGCGTTCCAGGACAATCGCGAACGCGACATCACCCAACGGCAGCAGCGGGTACGCCCCGACCGCCAGGTAGGCCAGATCACGCCCGAGCAGCAGCAGGAGGAGCCCCGCCATAATGGGCTGAGAACGCTCCGGGAAGGTGCGCCGCAGGGTGATATAGATGATCAGGCCGACGAGAATGATCGCGAGCTTCGCGGCCGAATATGCTGCACTCATGAACGGGCGGGTACCACTTTTTACACTCTAGTGTTCAGTATATACAGTCGCCGGACGCTGTCAAGAAATCGCAAGCGCGCCCAAGCGCGGCGGCAGGCGGTAGCCGCGTAGCAGGCAAGCGGCAGCCGGCAGGCGGTGGCCGGCGCGTGACGGTTCCCCTCTCGGTTCTGCACGCGCCGTGCGTGCCTGCGGAGCGCGGTGCCGAACGGTTACGCACGTGCCTCCGGCCGCGCGCTACGCGTACGCAGCAGGCGCGATGAGTTCGCGAGTATCCCGAGATCGGGGAGCGACTGCAGTGCGGCGGCCAGAATCGGCGGCAGAAAGCCGAGGGCGGCCAACGAGAGCCCGGCGATGTTGTAGACCGTCGTAAATCCGATATTGCCGACAATCACGCGCATCGTGCGCCGCGCGATCTTAACCACCTCCGGGACCAGCGTCCAGTCGTCACGCAGCAGAACCATGTGTCCGGCCTGGAGCGCAATCTCACTCCCGGCCGCACCCATCGCCAGCCCCACATCGGCTTGCGCCAGCGCCGGGGCGTCGTTGACCCCGTCACCGACCATCAGGACACGCTTGCCGGCCGCCTGGTAGTCGCGAACCGCGGCAATCTTGTCCTCCGGGAGCAGTTCGGCACGATAGCGCAGCCCCAGGTCCTCAGCAAGCCTCCCCGCCACGGCGGCATTGTCGCCGGTCAGGAGCTCTATCTCATGCAGCCCCAGTGCTCGCAGCTCGTCCAGGGCACCCGGCACCTCGGGCCGCACCCTGTCCGAGAACGCCAAGGCCCCGACCGCCGTCCCGTTTCGCGCTACATAGACGACCGTCCGACCATGGTCCTCAAGCTCCCGCACGCGCTCGAGCTCGGCGAACCCCGGCATCGACTCGGGGGTGAGCGGTTCCGTTCCGAGCACCGCCGCGCGGTTACCGACAAGAATCTCGTCGCCGTCGAGCACCGCTCGCACACCCCGGCCCGGTAGCGCAGTGAACTCATCGGGTTCGGCGGGCGCAACTCCCACAGAGTCGGCATGCCGGCGCACCGCTTCGGCAAGCGGGTGCTCGGAATAGCGCTCGGCCCCGACTGCAAGCGCGAGCACCGCATGAGGGTCAGCGCCATTGAGACTCAGCACCTGCTCCACGCGCGGCTCGCCGAGCGTCAGGGTGCCGGTCTTGTCCAGAAGAACGAGATCGACCGAAGCCAGGCGCTCGAGGTAGCTTCCACCCTTGATCAGAATGCCCTGCTTAGCCGACGCTCCGATCGAGGCCAGAATCGCGATTGGGGTGGCCAGCGCGAACGAGCACGAACACGCCACCACCAGCACCGCGGCCGCGGCGAGAACGTCGCCGCGAACCAACACCACCACGGCAGCGATCGCAAGGACCACCGGAAGGTAGTAAGCCGAGAACCGGTCGGCGATGCGCGCCACGCGGCCTCGGTTCGCCTCAGCCTCCTCAACCAGGCGTACCACGTGGCCGAACACCGTGCTTTCGCCCACCTGCTCGGCCGTGATGCGCAGACTGCCGAGCGTGGCGTAGCTCGCGGCATAGACCTTCTCACCCGCGGCCCGATCTACAGGCATCGACTCGCCGGTGATCGCCGCCTGATTGACGGTCGCTCTGCCGGCGCTCACGACCCCGTCCACCGGAATCATCTCTCCCGGGCGAACGACGACCGTGTCACCCGACGCGACCTCGTCAATCGGGAGGTCTTGCTCCTCGCCGTCGCGCAACACGCGCGCCCGCGCCGGCGCTAAAGCGGTGAGATCGCGAACCGCACGCCGGCTCTTCTCGGCGGTGAAGCTCTCCGCGTATTCGCCCATGCGCATGAAAAACACCACCACCAACGCGGTGGCCCACTCCCCAACCGCAATCGCCGCGATGGCGCCGACCGTCATGAGGGTGTGCGAAATGACCCTCCCCTTGAGCACGGCGCGGAGCACATGTCGAAACACCGGAAACCCGCCGGCGACCACCAGCGCCAGGCCGAACGGCCAGGGCATCTCGTCGGTTATACGGTCGATCACGCCGAGCCACTCGCCGATTACCACGACGAACAACACGATGCCGAACACCAGGCCCACAACCGTGAGCACGCGCCGGGTGAACGCGGCCGGATCCGTACGCGTGCTCTCCCGGGCATCGGGAAGGTCGAGGTCGCGGATCCGGTAGCCGGCCCCACGCACCGCCTCAGCAACCGCCGCGCGGTCGATCTCGGCGTCTGCCTCCACGATCGCTTTCTCAGCACCGAGGAGCACGTCGGCGCGCTGTATCCCCGGCAGTTTGCAGATGGCCGCCTTCACATGGCGTGCACAGTCGTGGCAGTCCATGCCGTCGATGCCGAACTCAGCGCGCATCACTATTCACCGTCCTCAACGTGCGCTCTCAGCCGGCGAACGTTCTCGGCGTCCGGCCCGTCGTCATCGATACCCGGTACTTCAAGGATCAGCGGCAGATTCTCGATCTGCGGCAGATTCAGAAAGTACGCGAGATCCTGCGCCGGAATCAGCCCGTCGCCGATATTGGCATGCCGATCGCGACCGCTCGCGAACGGATCACGGCTGTCGTTGACATGCACGCAGCGCAGCTCGTCCCAGAGCCCGAGCCGGTCTATCTCGTCGACCACGTAGCCGCGGCCCTCGTCGGTCTTGCCGTTCGGTTTGCCGAGTGCATACCCCGCCGCGAAGGCATGGCAGGTATCAAAGCACCAGCCCACCTGAGGTGAGGCCAGCGTATCGAGCATCCAGCGAATCTCGGCCAGCTCGGTTGAGAGCTTCCCCTGCTGGCCGGCAGAGTTCTCGATCAGGAAGGTAGCCTCCGCCGGCGCCTGCTCGACGAGCGACGCCACCCGGCGCAGCACCGCTTCCTGTACTGCGTCCCAACCGCGGCCCTGATGGCTTCCGAGATGCACCACCACCCCGGCACCCCCGATTGCAGCGTCGAACGCCAGATCGTAACTGAGCGCCTGCATCGAGTTCTCGATCAGGTCCTGGTTCTCGGATGCCAGATTGATGAGGTACAGCGCGTGCGTCACCACCGGGCTGACCTCATGCTGTTCACGCGCGCGTGTCAGCTTGTCGATATCGAGCTCCTCGATGGGCTTGCGCCGCCACGAGCGCGGGCTACCCGAAAAGACCTGTACGCAGTTACACCCAATCGCCGCCGCGCGTTCGACCGCCTTGTGCGGTCCGCCGGCGGCGGATACATGCGCTCCAATCAATCGCATCCTGTTCCGCCTTTTGTCGGCAATCTGTCGTTCTGAAGATAGCGGTCGCGGCTCCGGCGGTCAAATCGGCAGGCGCGCGCGCATCCGCTGGTAATGGCTACCCTTCCAGTAGAGTTTATCACAGCGGGTACACCGTTTGAAATCGTCGTAATGCTCCGCGGTGCGCGGCAGCAGGCGGTTCGTTATCTCTGACTTCTCCACCGGTTCGAGCTCACCGTTGCAACTCATGCAGCGCGTAAAGACGTGCAGGTGCCGGCGCAGGTCAAGGCGGTCAATCACCTCCTCGAGCTGCTGCCGGGGATCCTGCGATCGGAGCCAGTACCCGTGCGTGACTCTGCGGTGCTTGAAGAGCTCGCGATCGCGGCTCAGGAGGATGCGGTGCTCGGCGAGGGCGCGATCGATCAGCTCGCCGTCCTCGAACGGCGGTCTATACTCGGCGTCCAGGCCGCACATCCGCAACAGGCGCGCAAGCTTGCCGAGGTGCACGTCGAGCTCGAATCGCGGTTGACGCAAGGGTTCGCGCCGCACCCGCGTCAGGCCCGAGATATCGAAGCGTTCGAACATCGGATAGACGTTGATACGCACCCCGTCGCGCGGCTGATGCGACAGCGGCACCGATTCGCCCTCCACGGTGATGAGGTCGATCTCGGTATGCGGGACACCGAGGTTTTCGACGATTGATTTCACCGTCTCTCCCGGCGCAGCATCCACCTCGATCAACCGCCCGCGGCGCGCCGGTGGCAGATGATCGTTGAGCTCCTGAAAAACACGAACCTGAACGCTCGGCATCGCCGCCCCCGTTTTCAGCCCTCGCCCCGCGACGGCGGGTGGTCGCCGACCGGGCCCCGGAAGGTGACCGGGCCGGCAGCCCTGCCGGCCGCCGCCGGCAGGCGTGAGTAGGAGTACAGCACGAGCGCAATCCAGACCGCGGCGAAGCCCGGCAGCCGCCGCAGCGTGAACGGCTCGCCGAGAACTACCACGCCGATTATGAGCATCAGGGTAGGGGCGATATACTGCAGAAACCCGACATTCGCGAGCGGGATCCGCTTGGCGGCCCCGGCGAAGAACAAAAGCGGGATCAGCGTCGCAATCCCGGCCGCGGCGAGCAGCAACGATGTTCCGGCCGAGCTCTGCAGAAACGCGGCCTCCCCGCTCACCTGGCCGTAGACCATCAGAACGAACGCAAGCGGTACAATATAGCGCAGCTCGAGCGCCATGCCGTGCGTTGCCGGGAGGCCGGGAAGCGATTTCTTGATCACCCCGTAGAATCCAAAGGTAAACGCCAGGATCAGGCTCACCCACGGTACCGCGCCATACTCCAGGGTCAGGTACAGAACACCAACGGCAGCGAATCCGAGCGCCACCCATTGCAGCCGCGTGAGGCGTTCCTGAAAAAAGACCATCCCCAGAAATACGCTCACCAGCGGATTGATGTAGTATCCGAGGCTTGCGTCGACTACCCGTCCGATCGTGATCGCAAAGACGTAGGTGAACCAGTTTGCGCCCAGGAGCAGGGCTGCGATCAGCAGATAGCGGCGTTTGCCGCGCGGCGCCTTCGCCGGTTTGCGGTCGAGGCGCACCAACACCCAGGCCAGCACGAACGACCAGAGAATCCGGTGTTGCAGAAGCTCGAACGCCGGGACATCACGCAGAAGATTCCAGTACAGCGGCAGCAAGCCCCAGGTCACGAACGCGATAACCGCAAACGCCATCCCGGCGGTCGTTTCGTTCGACGCACGCGGCCCCGGGCGGCCACGCCGCACTCGCCCGGACCCCGGCGGTTCGGGAGTCGGTACGATCTGTTCGGACATCTCGTTTTGAAACTACTCTAAGGCCGTTGAGTTGGCAAGCGGTGCCGAAGGGAGCGGCGAGGGAAAGCCGGCGGCGAAATGCAGGCTGTGGCCGAGACGCCGCCGCTCAGCGCGGCGTCTCGGCGGTCACCTGCACCTGGCACTCAAGCACCCGCTTGTCGCGTGTTACGGTGAAGCCGCGAATTCGGTCCTCGGGCGTCGAGTAGATGAGATAGATCGTGTCGGGATCGTTCGCCAGCCGAACGTCTTCGTCCGACATGCGCGCCGGGGTAGCCGGATGGCTGTGATAAACCGCAATCAGCTCGAACCCCGCCTCCCGCGCACGCTTGAGCGCGACAAACTGCTCGCGCGGCTCAAACGAGAAATGCTCCGGGCTGGCGTCCGCGTTCGTCATGGGGTAGCGCTCGAGGGCGACCCCATCCCGTCCGGCGAGGTATCCGCATGCCTCGTTGGGTGCCTCGCTCTCGGCCTGGGCAGCAATCTCAGCCAATATATCCTGCGAGAGCGCAATCATAACGAGCCACCACCCATGAAGTAGAGAAACTCCACCTCGTCATCATCCTTTACGGTCGTCGTCTCGAACGCTGAGCGCTCGAGGATCTCCCCGTTGAGCTGCACCGACACCATGTCCGGCATCTCGACGTCCTTGACCTTCAGAAGCTCAACGACCGACAAGTTCTCACCGGCGATGTCTTCCGGTTTCCCGTTAATAGTAAGCTTCATGCCGTGCCTCCTTTGTTCTTAGGTTATCTCACTGCTGCGAGCGACGTACCGTCACGACCCAGTGGCTCGTCTCGGGCCGATCGACACTCAGCACCTCGTGCCCTTCGAGGTCTATTGATCGCGGCACGTTTGAGGCCGACTCACTGTTTCCCAGGTGTACCTCGAGCACCTGGCCCGGATCGAGCTCTTCCAGCGCCAGCTTGCTCTTTACGAAGGTGTACGGGCATACCTCATTCTTGAGGTCCAGACTCTTATCTACCGTGTTTTTTCCCGCCATAGCGTTTACTCCTTTAGAGTTATAGAGACTCCACCGGAGCCTCGGGATCGTTTCCCCATTCGGCCCATGAGCCGTCGTAGACCCTGACCTGCTCCTCGCCGAGCACCCGCAGCACGAGATAGGTATGCGCGCCACGCACTCCGGTCTGGCAGAGCGTGACCGCCTCACCGCCGTGCTCTCCGTCGATCACTTCCTGATATAGCTCGGCGAGCTCCGCGATCGGCTTGAACCGTTCATCCTCACCGACGTTGTTGACCCAGTCGATGTTTAGCGAGTTGGGGATATGTCCCCCGCGCTCGGCGCGTACATCGGTACCGGCAAACTCATCGGGCGAACGCGTATCCAACACCGTAAGCTGCTCGTTATCCAGTTGGTCGAGCACGTATTCCTTGTCGGCGATCAGCTCAGGGCGCAGATTGAGCTCGAACTTGCCGCGCTCAGGGGTCGCGATCTCGATGGAAACCTCGTGGCCGGCCTCCTGCCACGCCTTGAGGCCGCCGTCGAGCACATGAACCTGCTCATGACCAAGATACTCGAGCGCCCAGAACAGGCGGCTCGCCCAGAGACCGTTGCCTTGATCGTAGACCACCACCGGTCGATCGTTGCTGACGCCTGCTTCTTCCAGATCCGCCGCTACAAGCTCAGGGTCGGGCAGCATGCCGTCGATTCCGTCGACCGTGTCCCATACCACTTCACGCGCCACGAATGCGGCACCCGGAATATGGCCTTCAGCGAAGAGATCGAAATTCCCATTGTAGTCGAGGATCGTCACCTGGTCCGCGCGTTCCGCCACCCACTCGGGGTCGACCAGAATCTCTTCCGGTACGGTGCGCGTGATCTGCGGCCCGCCCACCACTCCGGCTCCGTAAGCGACCGCTACGGCCGCCCCAATGACGACGATTACCGCCGCCGCTATGGTCACCGGCTTGCGCCGAATATCGCTACTCATACGAATGCCTCCTTAGCACGTGATTGCTGCTGTTGTTGCTTCTGCTTCTGCTTCTGCGCGCGCTGCGCGTTGCGTGATTCGCTGCGCACGATCAGCCAGGTCATCGTCCACGAACCCAGCATGATGAAGATCGTCGCCACGATTGCGCCGATGCTCAGAGTCGAGATGCCGGTTATGCTGTGACCGATATTGCAGCCGCCGGCGAGCGAGGCTCCGACTCCCATGGTTACTCCTCCCCCGGACTGTCGCAGCAGCGTCCGCGGGTCGGGTATTCGCAGCACCGCCTCCCCGGTAGCCTTAGCAGCCAGCAGTGCACCGGCAGGGACGCCGATCACCATGTATGACGCTACGCTGATTCCCGAGTCGTCACCGGCGAGCACGTAGCGGGTGAGCGCAACGGTGGGCTGCGTGAACGACAGTCCGAAATCGCGCCCGGCCATCGCCGAAAGCACCCAGGCCGCAAGCGCCAGCACCCCGACCACCAGGCCGGTCCGCTGCCAGCCCCACCCGATCAGAAAGCGCTGCTTGGGCGCGCGCAGCAGCCAGACCATCGCCGCCGCCGCCAGAACCCCGAGCAGGACCCAGCGCAGGCCCGCCGTTTCGATCCCGAGGACGTTGAACAGCGTCGCCTCCTGTCCACGGACATCGAGCGTCGGCTGTCGCATACTCTGCTGCAACCAGGTGAGCGCTCCGCCGTCAACCAGGGCCGTGCCGAGCACGAAGCCGAGCAGCGCGCCCATCGAGCCGAGCATCCCTCGGCCGCAGCGATAGTAGGTCCCGCTCGCGCATCCGCCGGCCAGAACCATCCCCACGCCGAAGATGAACCCGCCGGCGATCATCGCCGGCCAGAAGAACGGCGCAACCAACGGATAAAGCACGCCGAGCTCGGTCAGCAGCTGCACGCCGATCACGTTGATCAACAGCACCAGCACCCAGGCCCGTACCAGGCTGCGGTCCTTCTCGTAGAAAAAGCTTCGAAACGCAGTGTTCATGCAGTAGCCCCCGCGCTGCAGCGAAAAGCCGAGCAGCAGTCCGAGTGCTATGCCTCCGATAACAAACATCACCCAAATCCTCCCTTGTCCTGCACGCCTTCCGGCGGCGGCTCAGAAGCACGCGAAGTTACCGTCGCGCTGCACGATCGAAGCGCTGACCGCGGTGGGTGCGCCGCCCTCGAGCGTGAGCCGCTCGTGTACCTGAAGCCCGACCGGATCGATTGCGGTGACCTCACCGGTCTCGGCCACGGCCCAGACGGTTCCGGCGCCGGACTCCGCGAGGTGCGCCGCCGGTGTGGGTAACTCGATGGTGCCGAGCGCCCGGCCGCTGCGCGCATCGAACGCCAGCACCGCCTCGCGGTCGGCCGTCAGCACGAGCGCGGTGTCGCTGTCGCTCGGCAGGACCGGGGGCACGTCGGCCACCGGCGGCGCATCCAGGCGCCGCGCTTCAGTCGAGCGTTCGTCCACGACCCACAGCCCGCCGTCGCTGTCAGTGCCCCAAATGTGCGTGTAGCTCGGATTGAAGCGCCAGTGTTCAGCGCCCGCCTCCACGGTCTCGATGTGGTCACCGTTGCGCGCATAGACCACCGCCAACCCGTCAGGAGTCTTCCGATATAGCCGCGTAGCGCGGCGGTTGCGATACACCGGTCCGAACGAGTCGGCGATCTCGAACTCGGTCCGCAGCTCCAGCTCGAGCATCTCGTGCGCGTACACCGAGACGACCGGAGACTCCTTCCAGGTGACAAACAGCGTATCGCCGTTCTCGGAGAACAGCAGATGCTCAGGGCGGCGATCCTCGCTCAGTCGTTCGCTCTCGAGCGTGACCGTGGTCTCATGCTCATAATTGGTGGTACTGTACACGCGCAGATCCGCCGAGCCGTCGCGCGTTACGAACACCGATACGCCGCCCGGGGTCGGGACCATCGCACCCGGGTCGCCGTCCGCCTCAATGCGTCCGCGGCGTTCGCCGGAGAGCGGGTCAAAAACGCCGATCGCCGCCTCGTCAGGCTGCAGCGCGAGAACGCCGCCTTCCAGGTCGTCTTGAAGCACCAACTCACCGCGACCGCCGGCCCCACGGTCGATTGCGTCGGCCGACAAGGCGCCGGAAGCGATTCCCCACGCAAATATCGCCACGAGAGTCAGCGCCGAAAGCGCCATCACCGCATGTGCGAACAGCGCCGTCTTCGTTCGTGCCATGATTACCCTTCCCCCCGGCGCTTAGACGCCGGTTTGCACCGTTTGGGCTTCCTCGCGCGCGCCGGACGGTTGCCAGGCGCAGGTCGCCTGCTCAGCCTCGACCAGCTCGGTAATGCTCGGGTTCTCGCCGCAGATCGGGCAATTGGGATCGCGCTTGATCTCAACCCGGCGCCACTCCATCGTCAGGGCGTCGAACGAAAGCACGCGGTCGGTCAGAAGCTCGCCCAGACCCAACAGGTACTTCACCGTCTCAGCCGCCTGGACGGTCCCGAGCATGCCGGCTACCGCGCCGAACACACCGGCCTGCGAGCAGGTCGGCACGGCGTCCTTGGGCGGCGGCTGCCGGAATACGCATCGATAGCACGCCGAGCTTCCGACGTGGGTCATTGTCGAACCCTGAAAGCGAAGGATTCCGCCGATCGAGAAAGCCTTGCCGGCGAACACGCAGGCGTCGTTGACGAGAAACTTCGTGGGGAAGTTATCCGTACCCTCAACGATGAAGTCATACTGGTTGACCAGGTCCAGCGCGTTTTCGGCATTGAGCCGATACGGATGCTTTTCGACCCGGACATCGGAATTGATCTCGGCGATGCGTTCGGCCGCCGATTCAACCTTGGCCCGCCCCACGTCGTCGGTGTCGTGCACGATCTGCCGCTGCAGGTTGCTCAGGTCGACTTCGTCGGCATCCACCACCCCGATGGTACCGACGCCGGAAGCCGCCAGATACAGAGAAACGGGCGAACCGAGTCCGCCGGCTCCTACAACCAGCACGCGCGAGCCGAGCAGCTTCTCCTGTCCAACCCCACCGACCCCTTTGAGCAGAATGTGCCGCGAGTACCGGATTATCTGATCTTCAGTCAACGCCATAGCCGTTTCCTCCCCAATAGTACAGTAACTCAGTTGAGTTACTTGTCTTTATGCCCGTAATATGAGTGTAACGGTTTTATTTGTCAACCCTGTAGACAGCGTTCTTTCGCCGCTGCTTCGGAGCTCCGGCTGTGTTACCACTGAGCATGCCGACACTCGGCCAGTTCAGGCAGAACCGAGACAGAACGCCCACAGCGCCGAGGGGGGCAGTGCATGTGGAGGCGCAATGGAGTTTGATTCCGAACGATACGAGCTAAGAAGCTGGAAACGATGGGATGCGCTGCACTGGGTCGTCAACCCGGGGCCGGCATTCAACGAGTTGGTGCTGGGCCAGCGCGTTCCGAAGCTGATCCTGATCGACAGGCGCAGCACAAGGCCGCCGGCCGAGCGGCAATTCGTCCTGTGTCCCAACTGCGAGACGCTGCACGACGGGCGTCTTTGGTGCGGCCGCAACAGCTTGGCCAAGCAACGCTCCGGCAGGTGTGCTGCTTGCCGTTACCTTTCCAGTGTGGGGCTGGTTCGTGGGCGCAGCTCGCCGGACGCGGCACCCAAACCCAGGCTCGTTAGGCACGACGGCCTGCGGCGGCCCCTCGGTGTGGCGCCTTACTGCCGCCCCGCGACCCAACAGGTGCCGGGCCGCGCCCGGTCGCAGTGCCGTCGCCGCTTGCGGCGGCGAAGCTCAAATACGGCGCGATCTTGTCGTTCTGGTAGGTCCCGGTGCCGTCATAGGTCAGGCTCACCACCGGCACGCCGGTGACCTCACGGATGCGATCGGCGAGCGCCTCGGGTATCAGACTCGGACAACAGAACGAAGGGCCGGCATGCACGACCAGCGCGAGATCCGGATGCTCGCGCACGAGGTGTATCACTTTCAGGAGGTTGTCATGGGTCTCGCCGGTGTGTTCAATGCGCACGGCAAACTTCTCGAGCGTCGCTTCGATCTCACGCTGATCGGTAAACGGATGCGGGGCGCTGAACCGCTCGCCGAGCAAGCGCCGCTCGATCGCCTCGATAATGCTGAGGAGCGCGCTGTATCCGACGTACGAGCCGTAGCGTTTTTCTATGCGCATCCTCTCGAAGTAGGCCTGCGACACGATCTTCACATACTCGTTGTACGGGGTAGTCACTACCTCGCCGCCCGCGTCTTCGATGGCTTGTATGAGGTCCTGATTCATAACCTCGTTGTCGCGCAGATACAAGTCGCCGATTATCGCCACCTTGGGCTTTTGTCCGCTGTGGGCTCTCACCGGTACCGCGGCAAACAGGTCCGCCGCTCTGTGCAGCGCCCGCTCCACACTCTCCCCTCCGCTGAACGCGTTTTCGAGGATCTCGATCGCATCCTGTACCGCGCGGTCGGTCGCACCGACCTCGAGCTCGTACGGCCTGAGGCGACAGGCGCTGCGGCGCACAAAGCCTCCGGCGAGATAGGCGAAATACGCGTTTACCGCCAACGCCGGCGACAGCTCGAGGTGGGAGATATCGCCGGTGTAGACTCCCGCTTCTTCCATCCCGTTGCCGTGACGCTCGAGCATGCTCTTTATGAAGTACGGAAACATGCGGATGTTGCAGCCGACCCCCGCGTTGGCCATCCATAGGACCGTACGAGACGGGTCGAGATTGTTTTCGCGGATATAGCGCATGAACTCTTCGGCAATGATGTTAACCGGCAGACACTGGCCGGTGTTGTGCCGCATCGCCGCTCGGATCGTGTGCTCGGTCTCAGGAAGCAACCGCGCGTCGTACCCTGCTCGGCGGAGGTTAGCCACCAGCAGCCGACAGGTGATCGGATCCCAGCTCGGAAACAGAACGGTGTTGTTCCGCAGACGGCGCGAAAGCTTTGGGTTCACCGGGATCCGCCCTTTTTCAACGCGGTCCTGCTGCTTACGAAGCAGTGCCCGAAGGTCTGCCGACCCTCCAAGCTCCCCCGGGACGCTGCGAATTGCACGAAGCTTGACCCCGGGCGCCTGTGGGCGCGCCTGTTCCTCGCTGCGGTGATTGCGAAACGCCCGGACGGCGGCCTCGATCCTCGTCTCGTATCCGACGCTCGAGCTGTGCTCGTCGAGTTGCAACACGATGTACGGCTTGCCGGCCCGCTCCATGATCCGCTTGAAGTACTCGATCACGAACGAGTCCGGCGAACACTTGAACGACGTTACGAAGACCGGATACAGCCCCTCGGTCTCCGCCGCTCCGGCTGCCGCGGCGAGCACCTGCACCGCGTAATGCCAGTGGACGGCGTCGAGCACTCCGGCGATACTGCGTCTCGCTCCGCTGCTCACCGGCAGCATGTCCTGGAAAACAGTTTTCACGCCATGTTCGCCGAACAGCGCGGGGATTCGCTTATTCATGGCCGAGTTCAGGACCGTGTAGGGTCGCCCGATCAGCACAACCCTCACCTCGTCATTCTCGGGAGGACCGAGGCTGCGGTACACTCGCCGCAACCGCGCGCGCCGGCGCGTGAACCACCGGCAGGCCTCGCGGTAGGCACTCGCCACCTCTGAACGTTCGAGTCCACCGACGACGGTGCGCTGCAAGGCGCGATGCACCTCGTTGATCAGCGTGCGGCGTCCTCCGTCGGCCGAGATCACCGGCGCGATGACGCGTTCACGACTCCAGCCGGCTCCGCTTTGGACCACAACCGGCATCGCGTACTGGGTGTAGTAGCAGTACTGGTTCTTGCGCTTGCGCTTGGCATCGGTGTCTTGTAGCTTCACCGGCAGAAACAGGTACTCGGCCCGCGTCGCCAGGCGCGCCGCTTCGCCGTGCAGGGCGACCATCGGCGCGCAGAACTCCGCCGCCGTCACGCGCCGGCCGTCAGGGATTACCTGCTCCCCGTCGTCAAGCACCACCGTCTCGAAACCCAGCAGCGCGAAGAACCGCCGCCACATCGGCAGCTCCTCGTCCATCCCCGGACCGCGCGGGATCCCCACCCTGACGGCCGCCTGCGTCAAACCCTCGATTGAGGCCCCGTCGCCGGAAGCGGTGCGGGCAGACTGCCCCGCCCGGTGCTCGCGCTCAACGCCGGTAGCACCGGAGAAAGCCCTGCGCCGCGCTTTCTCGAGGTCGAAGCCCGAGCGGTTGCGCTCAACATAGCGCGCGTTGTGATAGTCGCGGCCGCACATGAACCCATAGGCGACCTCCTCACCGCCTACGGTGGCCACCCGGATCCGGCAGCGGTTGCTGCAGATCTCGCAGGTCTCGGTGCGAATCGGGATCTCCTCCCTATGCAGCCCGAATCCGCGGAACCGGGATCCGCCGCCGGCAGAGCCCGCTGCGCCATCGCCGGTACCCGGGCCGCCCGGGGCCGCGCTTTCGCCACGGCGTTCCTCCGCCCGGGGCCGGCGTTCCTCCGCCTCCGCCGGCGCTCGGCGTTCATCCATCACCGTCAGCGCGGCGCCGAGCGCACCGGTCAGGTGCGCGTAGCGCGACACCGAGATCGGGCGGCCCAGCTTGTGCTCAAACGCCGCCACAAGCGCGCGGTTCTTGGCGGTAGCGCCCTGAAAGCAGATCCGCTCGCCGATCGCCGCCTGCACCGCCACCTTCTGCAGGTAGTTCTCGGTGACCGCGTATGCGGCCGCCGCCAGCAGCTCGTCAGGAGTATTCCCGCGGGCGAGGCAGGTGGAGATGTCGCGCTCCATGAAGACCGTACACCGGTCGCTCACCAGCGGCGCCGCGCTCTGTTCGGCCCGCTCGGCAAACTGCGAGAGCGGCACGTTCAGCCGCGCCGCCTGCTCCTCGAGAAAGCTCCCGGTTCCGGCAGCGCAGATGGTGTTCATCTGCGAGAAGGTCACCCGGCCGGACCGCATCGTGGTGAACTTCGCGTCCTGCCCTCCGATCTCGATGATCGTATCCAGTTGCGGATCGAGCTCGTAGGCCGCGCGCGCGTGCGCGCTTATCTCGTCCATGATCGTATCGGCGCCGATCACCGCGCCCACGAACTTGCGCCCACTGCCGGTGGTTGCCGCGCCATCCACGCGGAGGGAGCGCTGCTCTTCGGCGCAGAGCTCATCGAGCGCTTCGAACAAGGCCTGAACCGCGCGAATCGGCCTGCCCGCAGTGCGGGTGTACAGCCCGAGGAGTACCTGCCGGTCGCGATCGAGCACGACCGCTTTGGTGCTGGTTGAGCCGATATCGATCCCCAGGAACACCGACTCCTGCGAACCGTCGCCTCCCGTTCGGCTGGGGCGGTTCTCGCGCCACGGCTCGTAGAGGTCAAGCTCCACGCGGCGCTCGCCGGCGGCCGGGTACTCGCGACGTCCGTGCCCCTCGAAATCAGGATAGCGACTCAACCGCAGCTTCGGCGCCGGATGCATCGGTTCGTGTCGCTCGGCTGCATCGGTACGCAGCAGAGCCGACAGGTCTGCCGATCTGATGGTCTCCGCCGCCGGCAGCCGCCCCGAGGCGGTGGCTTCACGGTAGGCCTGCGTGGCGCCGTAAGCGGCGAATAGCTCCGGGCGCTCCGGACGCTCGAGCGGCACATCGAGCAGGCGCTCGAGGTGTCGGACCACCGCCTGATTGCACGCTACCCCGCCCACGAACAGCAACGGTTGCGGCACCTCCTGATCGCTGAACAGGGTCGCCACAAGGTTTCGCGCAAGCCCGCAGCACAGCCCGTCGCAGATCTCCTCGACGCTGTAGCCCTCCTGTTGCGCATGGATCAGGTCGGTCTTGGCGAACACCGAGCAGCGGCTCGCAATATCGGGCACCGCGCCGTTCTCACGCGCATTGCGCGCCGCGGCCTCGGCGAGCATCGGCCCGCCGTCAAGCATCAGGCGCTCAGCCTGCTGGTCCAGGAAGCTTCCGGTACCCGCCGCGCAACTCGAGTTGGTACGCGCCCCGCGGTACTCGCGATCCTCGCCGAGCTCGATCAGGCCGAACTCCTCGCCCCCCACCAACAGAATCGCGGCCGGGAATCGCTCGGGCGCCGAGAGTGCCCGGACAGCGGCAACCGACGCAGTCTGCCAGTGAAACCGCGCGTGGGTCTCGATCAGATGTGTGCCGCTCCCGGTGCCGACCACCACCACCGGTTCCGGCAATGCCAGCTCCCGGAGGACCTCCTCAACGGCCGCGCCGATGCGGCCGTGGTGGGCCCGGTATGCGTGTCGTACGATCGTCCCGTCATTCCCGACGGCTACCGCCGCCACCGAAACAGAACCGATATCGAGTCCGAGGATGTAGTGCTGCATTTAGTTCACCGCATATGGATAGGTTTAGCACGATAAATATAAGCAGTGTTGCAGCCATTCAGCAATCCCCGGTACAGTAGGCGCATGTATCAATTGATCTTCTACATTCCCGAGAGCCATTTGGAAGAAGTTAAGACCGCAATCTTTGCAACCGGGGCGGGCAAGTACGACCAGTATGACTCCTGCGCCTGGCAGACCAAGGGCCTCGGCCAGTTTCGTCCCTTAGAAGGTGCCGATCCCTACATCGGATCTCGAGGAACGCTCGAGAAGGAAGAGGAGTGGCGCGTAGAGCTTGTGGTCACGAAGGCGTTGGTGAAACCGGCCGTGGAAGCGCTGATTGAAGCGCACCCGTACGAAGAACCGGCCTATGCCGTTATTCCGATTCTGACGCTCGAAGATCTCTGAGCGACCGGGCCGCCCTTATGAGATGCGGCTTCCGATCGGGACCTCGCGGTCAACGGTAAGCAGCGGGACGCGTCCCTCGTCAAGCTCAACGCCCAGCACCAGCACTTCCGAGAGCATCGGCCCGATCTGTTTCGGGGGGAAGTTCACTACCGCCACGACCTGCCGTCCAACCAGACCTTCAGGTCGATACAGCTTCGTAATCTGCGCGCTCGACTCCTTGATCCCGAGCTCGGGGCCGAAGTCGATCTGAAGGCGATACGCCGGGCTGCGCGCCTCGGGAAACTCGGCCGCCTCGATTACTCGGCCGACGCGCATATCCACCTTCCAGAAATCGTCAAAACTAATCTGGTTTGAACTCATCCCGCATTCCTATCCGGCTGTCGCTTCTATGCTTACCGCCAGTGTAACGTTACTCCTCACCGCTGTACAAGCCGGATCACAAGCGGGGAACAATACCGACCTCGTACTCGTCGGTAATCGCCCGATACACCTCCGCGAAGCTCAGGTACTGCGGCTCCTCGAACGCGCCGAAATGGTGCACCTTCATCGCGACGTAGAGCCGCGGCAGCATATATACGCGCATCGCCTCGGCCGCAAGCGCGGAGCCGGGTGCGCGCCGACCGCCACCGGCCACATCCGAGCGATATGTCGACATGACGCGCTGCAACTGCAAAAGGCCTGCAACCGGGTTGCGGAGGAATCGGTCGCGCCGGTCCCGCTCGTAGGCGCCGTAGCCGATCGTATCGCCGATCCAGCGCAGCCTATCACCCGGGCGACCGCCGGGCAAAACTTCAAGCGCCTCGCGCGGTCCGATGTTCGCACGGCGCCCGCCGGTTTGAATCGCGAACTCGCCGCGAACGCTCGCAAAGATCGTCGCCCCGTCCGAAGCGGCAAGCACCACCAGCTCGCTGCTAGGGTCGGCCCTGCCGACAGGATGTTCGCGCCGGTCGACCACAACAGTTACCGTGCTACCAAACCGCTCGAGCTCGACAGCCGTGATACGCAGGTGATCGGCGTCTGCCGAGTCCGAGCTCCCGGCGGCTTCAGCCTCGTCCGACTGGGTGGCCTCCTGCTCCCGCGGCGCATCGCCCCCGCCGGCCGGCGGTTGCAGCGGGTCGATCTCGAGGCGAAACTCGCCCAGGCTGGGGGTGACTTTCATAATCCGTCGCTCGTTACTCTGATACTCGCTAACCGCCGCCACGCTGTGCGCCCCAAAGCGTAGCCGTCCGCCCGGAAAATCCAGAGTACGGTGATCGTCGGCACCGGAGGCGATCACCCGCGGTCTGATCTCATCATCCTCGGCCGGCTCAAGCGCGCCGTCCTCACCAGCGGCGGTCGGCGACACGCGCCCTGCACGGACAGAGGCCAGTTGCGCGAGCGGGCCTCGTAGCCCAAGCAAGGCCGGCTCACCGCGGGTTCGGCCGCCGAGCAGCAGCGCGTACCGGTCACCCGCGGGCGTCTCGATCTCGACGATGCTCGAGTCCTCGGCCACCACTTCGGACCGGAAGTGCCGCCGCATTGCAGCCGTATCGGCGAAATCGCGGTAGCTGTCGTCGTACACGGGCTGTATCGACCGAATACGCGCCTCTGAGAATCCGAGCTCGGCGTCCACCAACCCCTCCCAGAACAGCTCAATATCAGGGGTGAGGCGCAGAATCTCCCGGTCCAGCACGAAGGGCCGATGCGAGCGTTGCAGCAGCTCAGCAGCGTCTGCGGTCTCAAAGCGCCCGAGAAGCGAGAGGATCGCCGATTCACTGCGCGCCGGGGGCGGCCCAGCAGTCTGACAGGCGCTGAGCGCCGCGAAGGCGCCGATCAGGATCAGCGCCCCGAGATGATGACGGGCCATAGCCCACAGACCAAAGCGTTTGAGATACTGCATGGTTGACTCCGATACTACCCCACCGCCGAGGGAAATACCACCGGAAGATTTTGCGATCGTGTTCGGCGCGCGGCTCAGCGCGGCACGCGTCCCGCGGTCGGGGGTTGGGTGCCACCAACAGGATGCATGTCACCACCACGGTGCATGTCAGTTCGGCGAGAATCTGTTACAGTGGGCGCTGTATGAAGCTATCGACAGCCTTTCGCGCCGAGCTGGTGCTGATCGGCGTTACGATCGTTTGGGGCGGCACCTTTATCGTCACTCAGAGCGGGCTCGCGGATATCTCACCGGTGTTTCTCATCGCGCTGCGGTTCTGGATGGCCGCCCTGATCATGGGGCTTATCTGGCACAAACGGCTGCGGAGGCTCGGGCGGCGCACGCTTCTGCAGGCGCTTGTGCTCGGCGTGCTTCTGACCGCGGCGTATATCGCCCAGACGGTCGGGCTGCAGTATACCACCGCCGCCCGATCGGGCTTCATCACCTACCTGTTTGCGATCTTCATTCCGCCGCTGCAGTTCTTTATTGCGCGTAAGCCGATCTCTGGCGGGAACCTCATCGGACTCTTGATAGTCCTCGGCGGCACCTACGTCTTCAGCTCTCCGGCGGCCGGCGGCGTGAACTTCGGCGACGGGGTAACCTTCATCAGCGCCGTCACGCTCGCGCTCTATATTG